>JALZVT010000072.1 GCA_023300545.1 Pseudomonadales bacterium | reverse complement strand
CCCAACTACAATCCCAATACCAACTTCGCCACAATATTTTTCTGCACCTCATCGGTACCCCCAGCAAGCGACATCGCCCGCATGTTGAAATACAGCGCGTGTGCCTTCATCGATTCTGCAGGCCCCACGGATTCGATATTGCTCCCGGGTGTGCGCGCTTCGGGCTGATGTACGAGGGCGTACATGCCAGCCGCGTCCACGCCGAGCTCGGTGAAGCGCTGGCCAACGGTCGCGCTCAAGTTCTTCATAATCGACGACTCGGGTCCTGGACGTTGTCCGCCTGTCAGGGCGGAATGAATGCGCGCTTCGGTCGCCTGTAGCGCTAACATCTGGACTTCTGCCATATCGGTATCACGGGCAAATGAGCGGTCCTGTGCGAGGGTTGCATCACTGACTGGCGTTGCTTCAGCTTGCTGACGAAGGCTCTTGAGAACCGCTTTATTGCGTATGCCGCCACCACCGCCGCCGCGCTCAAACTCGAGCAGATACTTCGCCACGGTCCAACCGTCGTTCTCTTTACCGACAAGATTGCTTTTGGGTACGCGAACGTTGTCGAAGAACACTTGATTGACTTCATGGGTGCCCGACGCGAACAGAATGGGCTGTACCGTGATGCCAGGGTTATCCATTTCGAGCAATACAAAAGAGATGCCTTGTTGTGGCTTTACCTCTGTATTGCTGCGCACGAGACAGAACATGCGGTTTGCTTCATGGGCGTGGGTGGTCCAAATTTTTGTACCATTGAGAATGAAATCGTCGCCGTCTGTGTCAGCACGCAATCCGAGGCTTGCCAGATCTGACCCTGAGGAGGGCTCTGAATAGCCCTGGCACCAGTAGTCTTCGCCGCTGAGGATGCGCGGCAGAAAATAGTCTTGCTGTTCTTTGCTGCCGTGGCCAATCAACATTGGTCCACACATGCTCAGGCCCATTGGCGAGGTGGCAGGCGCGCCAGCCAGCGCAGTTTCTTCGCCCCAGATCTGCCGTTGGGTCATATCCCAACCCGGGCCGCCGTATTCCTTGGGCCAGGCCGGTGCAACCCAGCCCTGTCGGTGCAGAATGGTGTGCCACTTCATGTTGTATTCACGGTCGAGGAAAATACCGGGACACATGGCTGCTGCTTCGCGCAGTTCTTCGGTGAGCTCTCGGGCGAGAAAATCGCGTACCTCGTTTCGAAAAGCGGTGTAATCGAGAGAGCTTTGTTGGCTTGTCATACTTTTTATCTCCAAAGCCACTACAGTTTGCAGCGGCGTTTAGCTGCCAGGCAGCTGCTGGTTTTGGCCCATGAGGTCAACCAGTTCGAACAGTCTAGCAACGTGGTTATCTACGGCGCCTAACTCGATTAAGGCGTGGTGTAACTCGATCAGATAGTCACGATTGGCCCCACTGGGACCGTTACTGGTGTGAATTTGTTGCGCTATCGTTTGTTCGTCGGCGTCACCCAGATGGGCAAAGTTATCGGGGTTGGCGATGTAAATCAGTGCTGAGACGGTTCTTCCATCGCTTAACGTGGTGTTGGTTTCTACTCGGTCGTAACCGTTCTTCTCCCTATAATCGAGATGAGCGAGCACAGTAGGCACCTGAGGTGCGGCTATGCGGTACGCCATGCCGGCGCAGTGTTCGTCTGGTGCATCTATCAGAGTGACGACTCGACCGGGCGCGTCCGGAGTGCCGCGATGGTCGTGTGAGCCTTGCCAGAAGCGGCGGGCCCAGCCCGTAATATTGGCCGGACAACGTTCAACAAATTCGAAGTCAGCTTTCCAAATCAGTGAGCCGTAGCCGAATAGCCACAGATCGTTGTTCATCGAGCTAGACACTGTTCAGGGTATCAAGCGCGTTGAGATCAAGTGCCATCTGCGCACTGCGCGTTGCCATTGCCATAAACATGTCATCGCCGCGATCGGTCTGGCCAACAATCATTGATGCAATCACGGCCATGTTCCAACCAGCAAATGAGAAGTGACAGTAGTCGTCCCAGCATTGCTCGAGCGAATAACTGCCAATGGCGTAGTTCGACAGCGCACTGAAGTAATGTTCTACCAGTTCTCTGTCGTGGGCTTTGCGCACTGTAGGGTCAAGGCTTGTGCCCACCCAATAGGCCAGATCCTGACCCGCGTTGCCGATGACTGGACTTTGCCAATCGACGACGGCTACGGGATAAGGGCCACCAAACATCATGTTATCGAGACGATAGTCGCCGTGCACAACGGTCATGGGGTTTTGTGCGCCTTGGCTTTTAGCGACATAGCTACTGAACTGTTCGCCCAGACGTTGCCCCATAGTTTTCTGTTCTTTACTGAGTCTATCACCGTAGCGTTCGATGAAACCTGGAAACAACTGCGTATACAGCCCGGTTACGGTAGCGTCTGCTTCCGGGTCGGGACGACCAAGCCATTCTAGGTCGTACAGTGTTTTGTCGCCCCAACGCGGACCGTGCAGTTTGGCCATCTCGGTTAGACCCGTTTTAACCTCAGCGACGCTGCAGCCTTCTAGTTGATTGCCTTGTTCGGCGGGGGCCAAATCTTCCATCATCAACACAAAGTCATGAGTGTCTTCGTTAATGTCTGTGAATAAGAGTTTGGGTGTTTGCACGTCGAGTGTTTCGCGCAGTTCGTTATAGAACTTTACCTCGCGCAAATAGTTCAGTAGCGCTACGCCGGTTTGACGACTTACCGGGTCCTCGGAGGTGAACTTACCAACAATGGTTTGGGGGGCATCCCTAGGCGCAGGGGTGTTGTAAGTCAGTTCGAATCGAACGTTTTGCCCAACCTGGCCAGTCCCAACGTTGCCTGCCGTGAAACTTGCTACAGAGGCGTCAATGCCAGCGTGTTGCAATATCTGTGTTAGATAATCAGGAGTGATGTCCTGTGGTTTGGCAACGATCGTGGGCTTTTTCATGCAAGGCCTTTTGAGACTTCAAATGCATTTTTTGCGGCAGCCTGTAGCTCGTTGCTGCACAGATAGTCGATGGCGGTATGTGCCAGCGCTATTGCGCCGTCGATGGCCGCAGTGTCGCCCATTTCCGAGCCGGCGTAGTCAGCAAAATCGGGATGATGAATGACAACGTTTGCGGGGGCTGCTGCAAGCATGGGATGAATGCCCGGCAGCATGTGCGTGACATTTCCCATGTCGGTGCTGCCGGCTGCAGCGCGCCACATCTTGTCTTTGTCGACAAACTCTCTACCAAGCGCTTCTGCGTTGGTTTGGAATTGCTCGGCGATTGGCCAGTTGGTATTCAAATCGAGGTAATCGACACCGGCCCATTGCACCTCTACCTCGCAACCGCTGGCGGTGGCACCCGCTTCGAAGCAGGCTTGGACACGCGGCTTGAGTGATTCGAGCCCTCGCAGATTGCCAGAGCGCACATAGAATTCGCCGACAGCCCGATCCGGCACGATGTTTGGCGCTTGGCCACCGTCGGTCACAATGCCATGAATGCGTTCGTTGTCTCTAATGTGCTGGCGTAGGTTAGAGATGCCTTGATAGGCGAGCAACAGCCCGTCGAGTGCGTTTTTACCGCGATGAGGCATTGCTGAGGCGTGTGCAGATTTACCGTGGTAAATCACTTTCACTTCAGCAATGCAGATGGAGGGCATAGTCGACAGGTTGACGCCTGCCGGATGAATCATCATCGCCATTGTGGTGTTTTTAAACGCACCTTCACGGGCCATTAGTTCTTTGCCGCCGCCGCGTTCTTCCGCGGGAGTACCCAGCAGGCGAACGGTGCCAGGCAATTCGGCGCCAATGCTCCCCAGTGCCGCTGCGGCTCCTAGGGCAGAGGTGGCGATCAGATTGTGTCCGCAGGCGTGACCGATGCCGGGCAAGGCGTCGTATTCGGCGAGAATGTCTACCTGGGGACCTGGATTGGCTACCGTGAAGGCTTCGAATGCGGTCTCGAGTCCGAAGCTGCCGGTCTGGGCCTGCCAGCCAAAGCCGCCGATCGCGTCAACCAGGGTGGCGCAGGCTTTGTGTTCCTTAAACGCCAGTTCAGGATGAGCGTGAATGTGCCGAGAGACCTGCAGAAGATCTGTCTTGTGGGTCGTTATATGCCGGGTAACGGCGTCTTTTAATGGGTCCATGCTTACCAGTGTATCGCGTTGTGAGGGGTGCTTGGTGGGTCTTGTTCTAAGTGGTTAAGGCGGTCTGTTGTTGCTTCTCTTGTTGTTTCTCTTGCAACAGTACGCCCGCTCGATAGTAGTGCCAGCAACTCCACACAATCATGACTAGGGTGGTGGCCATGGCATATCGGAGGCCGTCAATACCGTACTCTGGGGTGAACTGGTCTGATGCGAAGCCTACCCATGCCGGGCCGGCCCCCAGACCAATCAGGTTGGTGATGAAAAGATAGATTGAGGCCGTTACCGAACGCATCGGCAGCGGTGTTTGGTTTTGTAGAATCGCAAAACCGCAGGCAACGTAGACGGTGCCGAGGAACGCTGGAATCACATAGGCGAGCAGTGCCCCGTTTGAAGTCTCGGCGAAAAACGTAACGTAGAGAAACGGCAGGCTAATAAGGTTGGCGATGGCCACGATCCATGCGGGCCAATGTGGCCCTAAGGTTGCCGCCAGGCGGTCTGCGATGCGGCCGCACAGGTAAATACCCAACGCACCGCCCACACCGATAATGCCAGCGAGATAGCTGCCCGTTGCCCCTGTGCCTAGCTCATGCACGCGCACCAGATAGGTGGGTACCCAGATGACTGAGGCATAGCCGGCAAAGGCCATGAGTGACCCGCCCATGATGATGTTGCGAACAATAGGGTTGTTGAAGACAAAACCCACAACGGACCAGAAGGGCGGGGCTTGCAGATCGTCACTTTCTGCTTTGAGCTTGGCTTCAGAATAACCTCGAGGCGGCTCCTTTACCGTGAAGCGCACAACGGCCGCCAGTATAATGCCCGGCAGACCAACCACCACAAACGCGGTGCGCCAGCCGTACCATTCATTGATCCAGCCGCCGAGCAGGAAGCCAATTAGGATTCCCCAATTGATTCCGGTGCCGAAAATAGCCATCGCGGTGGTGCGTTCTTCGGGCGGATAAAGGTCGGCAATCATGGAGTGTGAGGGTGGGTTAGAGCCGGCTTCACCTACGCCCACGCCAATGCGTGCGAGTGCCAATTGCCCAAAACTTTGCGCCATGCCGCATAGAGCGGTCATAAAGCTCCAGGTGAACACCGAGAACGAAATCAGGTTGCGACGGTTGTGGCGGTCTGCCCACATGGCCATGGGCATGCCCAAGACGGCATAGAATACCGCAAACATAATGCCGGTGAGCAGGCCCAGTTGAGTGTCTGAGATCGCCAGCGACTCTTTGATAGGCTGGCCGAGAATGCCCATGATTTGTCGGTCCACATGGCTTGAGGTGAACACAAGGACAAGAATGAGCAAGGTGTAGCTGCGTTCGCGTTGGGATATGGTTGAGTTAGTAACGGCAGTAACACCTAGTAAATATCAGGGGATAGACAATGGCATACGCTTACCAATTTCTCAAAATCAACATCACTGGGCGCCTGGCCGAGGTCACCATATCTAACCCGCCAATCAACATCATTACGCCCGCACTGTACATAGAGTTATCTGCGCTGACCCAAGAGCTTAAGGCAGATCGAGCATTAACCGTGGTGGTGTTTAAAAGCGCCGATCCGGATTTCTTTTTAGCGCACTTTGATGTGAGCGCCATACTCGAGTTTCCGACCGACACCGATGCCGAGCGTGACCCGGAATTGTCCGCCTATCACGCGATGTGTGAGCGAGTGCGAACGATGGACAAGGTGACGATTGCCCAGATTGAAGGGCGTGTTGGCGGCGGTGGCAGTGAATTTGCGTCAAGCATGGATATGCGCTTTGGGGTGATCGATAAGACGGTTATCAACCAGATGGAAGTGCCGCTTGGCATTTTACCGGGTGGTTCGGGCACCCAACGTTTGCCGCGCTTGGTGGGGCGGGGTCGGGCAATGGAAATTATTTTGGGAGGCGACGACCTTGATGCCGCTACCGCCGAGCGTTGGGGTTACCTGAATCGAATCTACGCGGCCGATGAGATCAGCGCTAAAGTAGGTGCGCTGGCGCGACGCATCGCAAGCTTTCCAGTCGAGGCAGTACGGCTGGCAAAAGAAGCCGTGAACGGCGCTGACCTGCCTCTGCACGAGGGGCTAGCGAACGAAGCCTATCTTTTTCAGCGGTTGCTGCGCACGGATGGCGCCCAGCGCAATATGGCCAAATTTATGGAGATTGGCGGTCAAACTCGCGAAGGCGAATTGCGGGTGGGCGAGCTTGGAGGCGAGCTTGGGGATTGATTGAGGATTAATCGGGGGCTCTAGACAATCTTCGACTCGCCTTTGCCCCAGTACCGATCCTTTAAGATCCGCTTGTACAGTTTGCCCGTTGGTAGTCGTGGCATTTCAGTAATGAAATCGACGCTCTTTGGGCACTTGTAGTGGGCGATATGTTCTCGTGCGTAAGCGAGTAGCTCTGCTGCAACAGCTTCATCGCCCGACTGGCCTGCGGCCAACTGCACAATGGCTTTTACGGCTTCGCCCATTTCGGCATCGGGTACGCCAATCACCGCAACGTCAGTCACCTTCTCATGCATGACCAGCACGTCTTCGATTTCTTGCGGGTAAATATTCACGCCGCCAGAAATAATCATGAAGGTTGCGCGATCGGTCAGGAAAAGATAGCCGTTTTCATTTAGATAACCAACGTCGCCGAGTGCTGACCAGTTGGTGTGTTCCGGGTGTTGCACTTCTTTCGTTTTGGCGTCGTCTTTGTGATAGCTAAAGCCCATCACTTCCTGCTCGAAGTAGACCAGTCCAGTTTCACCCGTCGGCAGTTCTCGACCTTCATCGTCGCAAATACGGAGTGTGCCTGCGAGGGCTTTTCCGACAGTGCCTGGGTTAGCCAGCCACTCGGCAGGGCTGGCGTGGGCAAAACCGTTTGCTTCGGTACCCGCGTAGTATTCATACAATACCTCGCCCCACCAATCGAACATCTGCTTTTTTACTTCCAGCGGGCAGGGTGCGGCCGCGTGGATAGCCACTTTGTGGCTCGATAAATCAAAGCCCTGACGATCTTCTGCAGGCATTTTCAACATACGGGTGAACATAGTCGGCACCCATTGACTGTGGGTAACCCTATATTTTTCGATGCTTTCCAGAGCCTGCACAGGATCGAAGCGTGGCATTACCACCACTGTGCCGCCGAGGGTTTGTACAGCGGTTGAGAACGCGGAGGGCGCGGAGTGATACAGCGGCGCTGGTGACAGATAGACGGTGTCTGGACCAAATCCCCACAGCATTTGTTGCAGCGCGCCATTGCCAACGGTCTCGTCGCCTACTGCGTACCCCGATAGTGGACGCTTGATACCTTTAGGTTGCCCAGTTGTTCCTGAGCTGTACAGCATGAAGCTACCCATTGGTTCTTCAGGCAGTGGCGTGGCAGGTTGCGTTGCCAGTGTTTCGAAGTAGTCATCAAAACCGTCTACAACGGGGTCGTCGCTGTTACGCACGAGGAGACGGGTGTGGCATTTGGGCGCGTGCGGCAGGATGTCTTTTGCTACCTTAGCCAGATAGCTCGAGGTGATGAGAATTTGCGCCTCGCAGTTGTTGACGATATAGCCTGCCTCTTCTGCAGTGAGGTAGCGATTCACCGTGGTCAGGTAAAGGCCGGATCGCAGCGCGGCCCAAACAACATCGTAAAAACGGATGTCGTTCTCGATGAATATGGCGACGTGATCGCCGGCTCTTAGGCCTTTAGCTGCAAAGAACTGAGCCAGTTGATTCGAGCGATCGTTCAGTTCGCGGTAGGTCGTCTGTTCGCCGGTCATTGAATGGATGACTGCGGGCTTATCGGGGAACTCGGTTGCCCATTTGCCTGGATACATATGCTGATTTTCCCATTTAACGGATATTTTTTGGTGCAGAGCGACCCTGCTGCAAGTTCGTTCGCTAACTAGCCGCGATCAGCCAGATCTCGCATGGCCTGATCTGTGCTGAAAAAGATATTTCCTGAAATTGCGGTCGGTAACTCGGTGGTTTTTAGTGCGTCCATCACTTTGCTCTTCACTTCGGCGATGTGTAGCTTAATGTCCATGCGACTCAGGTTTTCGTTAACCCGGCGCAACATCTCCAGCCCGCTGACGTCAATCAGGTTCACAGCGCTCATGACGATCAGCAAATGCCGGGTACGCGGTTTTTGTTGCACTACCTTTAGCAGTCGGTTTTCGATCTGGTTGGCGTTAGCAAAATAGATGTTCTCATCAATCCGCACGGCGGCGACGTGGCCAAAGGTCTCTACGTCGTGGTGTTTGGTGCTGCGATACACCTCGCTGTTGGGGATGCGTCCGATCAGCGTGACGGTTGGTCGTGACGAGCGCCGGATGAAGAGGGCGATTGAGGTTGCGACGCCGATCAATAAACCGGTTTCAACGTCAATAGCCAGAACAGCGATCATGGTGACCACGTGAGTAATAACGTCGTGATGATAAAAGCGCCAATGCCCACGTAGGCTGCGAAAGTCGATGAGAGAGTAGACAGAGGAGGCAATTATTGCTGCTAGTGCCGCCTGGGGCAGTCGGGCAAACAGTGGCGTTAGGGCGATTAACGTGATGACCACGACCACGGCGCAGACCATGGCGCTAATGGGTGTCCGTGCACCGGCTGCGAAGTTCACGCTGCTGCGAGAGAAGCTGCCCGCCACCGGATAGGCGCCGGTAAACGCGGCACCGATGTTGGCGGCGCCGAGAGCGATGAGATCTTGATGACTGTTAACTCGCTGGCGGCGTCGGGTAGCGAGCGTGGTTGCTACGGTGAAACTTTCGACGTATGCGACCAGTGCGATTATGGCTGAAGACGGCGCAAGATCGATCCATAGCTCTAGATCGAACGGAGGTACCGTCAAGCTGGGTAAGCCCGCCGGAATAGCGCCAACGGTAGATACTGCATAGTTGCCATCGAGATTGAACCCGATCACCGCCAACACGCTGAGTAGCACCACAATCATTGGGCCTACACGGGTGATGGGGCTTTGCATCAGTTCTTCGGTGTCGCGGCTGCTGAATGGCCGCAATATCAGATAGCCGAAACGTTGGGTGAGCCACAGTACAACAAGGCCACCTGCGCCGATTGCCAGAGCAAACGGATTGATCTTCTCGATAGAGCCACTGAGCGAGAGCAGATTGTCCCAAGTGTTGTTACCGACCTCGGAGGCCTGACCGGTGAATGGCAGCAACTGGCTGAGAATGATGATTAGGGCTGCCGCGTTCACAAAGCCACTGACAACCGGGTGACTCAGTAGGTTGACCACGCCACCCATCCGCGACAGCCGTAAAATCCATAGGAGTAGGCCTGCCTGAAGGCTGATGATGGTGGCGATGGAGAGGTATTCATACGAGTAGGCCGGTGCAAACTCTTTGACGGTGGCGGCGACCATGAGTGCGGCCACCGCAACCGGTCCGACAACAAGCTCCCGGCTTGAGCCAAGAATGGCGTACATCAGCATCGGTAGAAGGCAGGCGTATAAGCCGGCTTCAGGCGGCAGTCCAGCCAGGAAAGCGTAGGCCACGGCCTGTGGCACGGTGATGACGCCCAGGATGATGCCGGCGACAGCGTCGTGGCTAAAGTCGCCGCTGCGATAGCGCCGCAAGACATCCAGAATCGGGATGTAGCTGCGCCAGTTTTTTACAGGTTCAAATTTGAAGAATGCCACCCGTAGATTGTACTCGGTTCTGGCTTCGCGTTAGCCTGCGAAGCAGCAAAACACGAAAAATCCTGGCAAAAAATAGTCGGGCAAAGCGTTCACTAAGCCGGGAAGTGGCAAGGAGTAGACAGAGATGGCAGGCGCAGATGCAAACTGGTTAAGCCAGGTGACCGAAGAGACACTCGAGCCCGAGTTGCCCATCTGTGATCCGCATCACCACCTTTGGGATATGCCGGGTAGCCGCTATCTATTGCCGGAGTTGTTGACCGATACAGGGAGTGGGCACAACGTTGTATCGACGGTGTTTGTGGAGTGCGGCGCCATGTATCGAGCGGCGGGTCCGGAGGCTATGCGACCGGTTGGTGAGACCGATTTTGTGAATGGTGTAGCGGCCATGGCCGCCAGCGGCGGGTTTGGCCCAACACAGGCGGCATTAGGCATTGTCAGCTTTGCCGATTTGACCCTAGGCGCCGCGGTGGGAGAGGTGCTTGATGCTCATATGTCGGTCACGCCGCGGTTTAAGGGCATTCGTCATGCTGCCGGTTGGGACGCAGCGGGTGACGTGCGCAACTCGCACAGCAATCCGATTGAACATCTGCTGGCAGATCCAGCGTTTCGAACAGGCTTTGCTGAGCTGGGTGCTCGCGGCTTGAGTTTTGACTGCTGGCTTTATCACACACAGATAAACGACGTCATCGACCTCGCTCGCGCATTTCCGGACACGACAATCATTCTCGACCACTTTGGTGGCCCGCTGGGTATTGGGCCTTTTAAAGGCCAGCGAGAGCAGATTTTTGCGCAGTGGCGCAAAGACATTGCACAGCTCGCAACTTGCCCCAACGTCTGCGCCAAGTTAGGCGGGCTGGTAATGCCGGTAAACGGTTTTGGCTTCAATAAGGCAGAGGTGCCGCCAACCTCTGATGCGCTGGTTACAGCGACCCGCGACTGGTACGACCATGCCCTCAACGAGTTTGGGGCTCAGCGCTGTCTGTTTGAAAGTAACTTCCCCGTAGACAAGGCGAGCTGTTCATACAACGTGCTCTGGAACTCGTTTAAGAAGATCGCCGCGGGTGCTTCACCGACAGACAAGGCGGCCCTGTTCCACGACACCGCGGTCCGGGTTTATCGCCTGTAGTTCGCAGATAGAAAGCTAGTCGTAGTACGCCGGTGAAATTCGCAGAGTGTCGTAGAGTGCTTTGTCGTGCTGAATCCAAAACTCGGCACCATCCTGCTTGATGAGTGCTTCAACGCGGTCCATTGAGGTGAGCGAGCTTTCTGCACTGTAGTTGAACACAGGGGTGCGGCGGTTCGTGCGATTAAAGCGAAAGTGGTACAGGTCTCCTGACAGAATCAGTGCTCCGCGGTTGGCTAGGTCGATGCGTAATACCTGGTGCCCGGGTGTGTGCCCTGGCGCGCTGATGATTTGTACACTGCCATCGCCAAACACATCGTGGTCGCCATTCAGCATTCGACGCCTTGCTTGCGCCAGATCTTCGTAGAGTGAGGGCTCAAAAACACCTTCGAATTTATCGGCTTGCTCAAATGCGGCTGTGAACTCAGTTTGCTGGATGAGCAGTTGCGATGCACTAAACAGATTGGCGCTGCCAGTGTGATCGAAGTGCATGTGCGAGAAGGCGACTTTGTCGATGTCGGCCGGCGTAAGCCCCAGATCAGCCAGTTGCTCTAGCAGGGAATGTTGGTAGGTGAATGTGCCGCCACCGTTGGGAAGCGGGGTGGGCGTGCTGGTGCCGGCCATTGCCGCGGGTAAACCTGTATCCCACAGTAATTTGCCATCCGGGTGGTCAATGAGATAACAGGGAACTGCCAGCTCGCGGACAGAAGTTTCGTCGTCAGTAAGTCCAAACGGCGCGACGCTTGCGAAAGTGATTGTGCCGCAATCGAGCACATACAACCGTGGCGAGTTGTGGGCTGCGGTTCCGGTATTGGTTCCAAGTGGCGTGTTGCCGGCGGAGCCATTCTGTGCCGCTAGATCAGCGCAGCCGGCAAGCAAAATGGCGGTCGCAAGGGACATCAACGCCTTTCGTGCAACGCTTAGGGTGAGGTGGGACGTTGTTGGGGAGCGTGGCAGACTTTTCGACATGATTAATACTCGGCTAGCGAAAGAGCGTGTAAATACCTAATTGCAAAACGATCAGCAAGGTGCCCCATAACCGCAGGTCGCGCCACAGCGCTCGATCTGGAGCGTCGCCGTAAATACGGTCTTTGGGAAAGCTCCACAGGATTATGAGTAGCACCACAAACATCACCATCGTGATGGTGTTTGCCCAAGGGGTTGGTAGTGAGCTCAGCCATTCGTAATAGGGATCAAGCACGGGCAAACACCAAGCGATCGAGCTCTTCGCTGTTATCTTTTAGCGGGTTGGGGAAAAAATAGCTGAAAAGCCATAACCCGAACATTGAGTAGATAAAGCTGATGAAGGCCACCCACAGCATGTTGATGGAGAATGTGGTGAGAACAAACGACAGTGTGATTCCCGTGACTAAAACGATGGTGCCGGCTATTGGGCTGGCGTGGCGGGTCAGAATGCCCATGATCAACAGCGCGAGCATTGGCCCCTGAAACAGCGACAGCAACATTTGGATGAACTGGTAAATACCACCGGCTGATTCTACAACCGGTGCAACGGCCATGCCGAGCAGCAAAATAATCAGGCTTATCGCGCGGCCTATTCTTAGGTCTTTGTCTGGGTCGTGCTGCTTGCTTAGCACTCCTCGAATATCGCGGGTGATGAGCAACGAAGTGGAGTTGAGAATCGAGTCTAACGTTGACTGTAGTGCTGCGATGACAGCGACAAACATGAGGCCAGATAGCCCGGGGGGTAAGACGTTTTTAATAACCCAGGGCAGGGCCATATCGGGGGCTGCAATGTCGGCCATCATCACCAGCGCGAGCAGGCCCGGAAATACGATGAGCAGTGGCACACAGGTTTTTGCCAGGGCTGCAAACATCATTGCGGCGCTTGCGTCCCACTGGGTGCGTGCACCAAGCGTGCGTTGCAAGATGACCTGGCTACCACACCAGTAGGCGGGCGACAGGACAAAACCCAGCCCGAGTATTACGGCGGGCCAAGGAAAGCTGTCGTGTTCGGCCGGCAAGTAGGCTTGTAGGTGGGTTGGGTTTTGCGCGGTCAGTGCGTCACCAAAGGCACTCAAACCACCGGCGTCGTTGATGCCGAGATAAACGATAAACAGGCCACCGATAAACATGATGACCACTTGTAGCGCGTCGGTGAACGCAACGGCGGCTAACCCGCCAGTGATGCTGTAAAGGCCAACCACGGTCCCGGTGACCATGATGCCGATCCAGGTGTCCCAACCCAGGAAGGTCTGCAGGGTCGTTGCGATGGCCCACATCGCGATGGCGACGGCAAACACGGAAAATATGGAGGTGATAGATGCGGCCAGAACGCGCACAGTCTGGTTATAGCGTTTGCCCAGGTATTCGGGAATGGAATAGACGCCGGCTTTCCAGTACACGGGAATGAATATCAGTGAGGCGATGATCATGGCCGGTATCGCACCGATCCATTCGAAGTTGGCCTGTGCAATACCCAATTGGTAGCTGCTGCCAGAAGCGCCGACATAGCCTTCAGCGCTAACGTTGGTGCCAATAATGGAAAGCCCGATTACCCACCAGGCGAGAGACCTGCCGGCGAGAAAGTAGTCTTTTGCGTCTTTGACGCGGCGCGCGAGTACCACACCGACCGTAATGATGATGACAAGGTAGGCAATGAGAATGCCGAGGTCTAGCGGGTGCAGAGGAGGTGCCTTGTTGTTGTTTGTACACCTCTTAGCTTACTCGATTGGGCGTGCCGTTGTCCCTGTTGTCGGCGGCTGTCGGCGGCTGTCGGCGGCTGATGGGTGTTGGCGGGCCACCCTAATCGCGCCGATCAGCAGGATCTGATTGATCCGGACTCAGGTGATTTCTTCAACCACCAGAATGTCGGCGTCGACGTCCACTACTCGGATTTTCTTGCCAGTATCGATCGGAAGATCGGCCCGAACGCGCCACAGCGTGTCACCAAAGGCGATGCGTTCGTTGCCGTGCAAATCAGCAGTGAGTCGTGTTTCTTTGCCGATCATGCTGCGCCGACGGTCGTGCAAACCATCAGCAGCTGAGTCTACTGCCTGATTTTTAAAGAATCGAGCGTAGGCGAAAGTAGCAATGACGCTGCTCACTGCAAACAGCGTGAACTGGGCCAGCGGTGATAGTGAAACTACCGCCATGACCGCGGCAACGACAATCGCAGCCAACGCAACGCCCAGCAGGTAGGCAAGGCCAGCGCCAACTTCCAGAGCGAGCAATATCAGCCCGAGTATCAGCCACTGACCCGCGGTTAATGATTCAAGCCATTCCATAGTTACGCGTCCCCTTGCTTGCCAAACGCTTCCTTGGCGATTTCGGTGATGCCACCCAGGGCGCCAATGACGTTGCTGGCTTCCAGCGGAATCATCATAATTTTGTTGTTGGGCGATTCAGCAAGCTTACCCAGGGCGTCGACGTATTTCTGCGCCACAAAGTAGTTGATGGCCCGGCTGTCGCCGCCCGAGATAGCGGTGCTTACCGCCGTTGTCGCGCTGGCTTCAGCTTCGGCAAGTCGTTCTCGCGCTTCCGCGTCGCGTTTGGCGGCTTCGAGTTGACCTTCTGCTTTAAGAATCTCGCTGCGCTTCTGGCCTTCGGCGATTTGAATCGCAGCTTCTCGAGAGCCTTCGGCCTCAAGAATGAGCGCGCGCTTTTCTCGTTCGGCTTTCATCTGTCGCGCCATTGCGTCGACAAGATCTTGTGGCGGCGATATGTCGCGAATCTCGACGCGCGTAATTTTCACGCCCCATGGCTCAGTGGCCTCGTCTACCTTCACCAGCAGGTTGGAGTTGATGGCGTCGCGGTTGGACAGCATTTCGTCGATTTCCATCGAGCCGAGCACACCGCGAATGTTGGTCATCACAAGATTCTGCATAGCGCCGACCAGATTGTTGACCTCGTAGGAGGCTTTAACCGGATCTAGCACCTGATAGAAACACACGGCGTCGGTGGTGACGCCCGCGTTGTCTGCGGATATGACTTCCTGGGGCGGAATCTCGAGCACCTGCTCCATCATGTTTTGTTTGCGGCCGATCTGATCCATGAAGGGAATGACAATGGATAGCCCGGGTTGCAGGGTGCGGGTGTAGCGCCCGAAGCGCTGTACGGTCCAGTTCCAGCCCTGGGGCACAAAGCACACGCCCTTGGCGAGCACGATGAGCATCAGGACGACGATGACGATTAAGAGGGGGTCTGCAAACATAGTTAGCTTCCTTTCTTGTTTGATATGACTGAATAAAAGACATATGTAAAATAAATAACTTATACGTTGATTATTTGCTGTCTAGTTAGTCTAATTGGTATTAAATTAATAATCAATGAAAGTTGATTAAAATAGACATATATTACTAATAAGGAACTTTTGGGTGTTTTATGCCTGGGAGCATTGGAGCTTTAGGCTTATGGCCAAGATGTTTGATTCCCCGGCAATGCGCGAGACGCTGCGTCGGACGGTGCGTGCCGAAATGGCCTACAAGGGACTGGAATACCGCGATCTATCGGTCCGGCTTGCCGCCATAGGGGTGGTGCAAACCGAAAGCAACCTGCGTTCGAAGATCAATAACGGGTCGTTGGGCGCGCAGCTGTTTGTGTTTTTATTGCTTGCGATGGGTACTAAGCAACTCGACATGGCTCAGGTTAGAGAGCTGTTAGGGGATGTGATGGTTGATTTAGGGGAGGGGGCAGCGGAATTGTCTGGTGAGGGTGACGAGCTGCTGGTGCCCGATGCCGGGCGAGGACTTTGATGTGTAGGGTTGTTGCAGTGTGTCAGTGGGCTGAGGCAGTAAGTTCTGCTCCAACTCGCTCTTCGCAACTCGGGCACATGGCGTGTGTTACGGCGGTATTTTTTGCCACGTATTCATGCAGCGGTGTCCACAGTTGACCCATCTCATCGTGCTCTGGTCGTATGCTGCGACACCATGCGCACATTGGCAGTACATGCTGAACAGCGTGCAGATCCTTCACCGCACGCCTGAGTTCGATTTGGGCAACGACGGCGTCACGGAGAACAGTCAAAGCGGTCAATTGGGTTTTTGACAGTGTACGAGGTTCTGTGTCGATAACGCACAGTGTTCCGAGCGCGGCGCCGTCGGCCATAACTAGGGGCGCGCCCGCATAGAATCGAATGTCTGGGTCACCAGTAACCAGCGGGTTTTCAGCAAACCGGTGGTCTAAAAGAGCGTCTTCAACAACGAGCACGCGATTGGCATCAAGGGCATGAGCACAAAATGCTTGGTTCCGAGGGGTTTCTTGCTCGTTGAGTCCATGGTGCGACTTGAACCATTGTCGTGATTCATCCACGAGACTGATCAGGCTGATCGGCGTTTCGCAAATAGTGCTTGCCAGTCGAGTAAGGTCATCGAAGGCCGCTTCGGTTGCTGTGTCGAGAATTTGATACAGCTTGAGGCTGTCTAGGCGAGCGCCTTCGTCGGTTATCATTTTTCTGGCCGAGCTATTAGTGTGGCTAAGCATATATGGTCTGACAATCTACGCTAGGTGAGAGGCGTGCTTAGCCAAGCACTCGGTCCAAGGTCCATACCGGGTATTCCAACGGCTTCTTCAGATACAGGCCACCCCCGACGCCCACAAAGTGTTTCTTCAGTCGCTTCTCGTACCATGCCTTTGGCCGCAAATACTGGTCAGGGTCTGTGCGTTTTTGATCACAGAATTCCCAGTCTTCTTTGGTGAGGATGCCTAAGAAGGCGGCGCTTTTGGTCAGGCTCGCAAGGTTAGTCAGTGCCTTTGCACACTGCTTGTCATCTAGATAGGCAATAACGTCGTTGCACACCACAAGATCGAACGGTTTGGCAGAGTGGTAGTCGACAACCGACCCCTGTTGCCAGCCGTATTCCTCGCAGAGGTAACTGCTGATCTCGATGCCCTGTGCTTTGGCCTTGGGGAACTCATCGCTCAACGCGTTTAGGGCGTCGCCCAATCCGCAGCCGATGTCGGCGAGACGTTTGACTGGAACCTCCAGATACCGAAGAAAGTGGACGATAAATGCGGCCTGACGTTGGGCCGCGGCCGGAGAGGCTGCTCGGGTGCGCGGATTGCGGTAAAAGCGGTCGTAGTAGGCCTTGTTGAAGTCGTTTCGCATGGCTGCCTAGTTGGGTAATACTGGTAGAGCATCGCACGAAGCGCATGCAACCACTATCAGGTGTGTGGGTTAATCAGAGTAATCAGAATAGGCATACCTTAATGGCAGAAATGCGTTCAACGTCACAGACCTCCAAGCACCAACGGCAGCCCGCAGGAGCCGATGCCGATCCCGTTGTCGTGGCGCTGCGTTTAGAGCTTGGTGCATCTGCCGTTCTCACCGGGGCCGATGCACAGGGACGATCAGCGGGTATCTGGCGTAATGATTCAGTTCAGGCGAAGGCCATTGTGCGACCCACCTCGACGGCGGAAGTAGCCAGTGTCATGCGTATTTGCACAACGTTTGATCAGCCGATTGTTGCTCACGGTGGGCTGACCGGACTGGTGGCGAGTGGAATCACCAACCCCGACGAGATTGCGTTGTCGCTGGAGCGCATGACTGCAATCGAAGAAGTGCATGAGCTTGACCGAACCATGGTGGTACAAAGTGGCGCCATTCTGCAGGTTGTGCAAGAGACGGCGGAGCAACATGGCTTGATGTTTCCACTCGATCTTGGTGCGCGGGGTAGTTGCACTATTGGGGGTAACTTGTCGACCAACGCCGGCGGCAACAGGGTCGTTCGCTACGGCATGGCACGCGACATGGTGCTGGGGCTTGAGGTTGTGCTGGCCGACGGCACGGTATTGAGTTCGATGAACCGCATGATCAAGAACAACGCGGGTTTCGATTTAAAGCAGCTGTTTGTTGGCACTGAAGGCAGTCTTGGAATTATTACCCGAGCAGTTTTGCGTTTGCGTGAGGCGCCTGCAAAGCGCGCTACGATGTTGGTGGGCATCGAAAGCTTCGACAAGCTTGGTAAATTTCTTAAACAGTTTGATGGTTCTACCGGGGGCACCCTGAGCGCGTTTGAAGTGCTGTGGAACAACTTCTACACGCTTGTGACAAGTGAGCCTGCAACGCAACAACCGCCACTAGCGCAAGACATGCCCTATTACGTGCTAGTGGAAACCATTGGCAGCGATAACGCGGCAGCCGAAGAGGCGCTGGCAGAGGCTCTTGAGCAAAGCTTAATTGTTGATGCTGTACTCGTTCAAAACGAAGCGCAGCGACAAAACCTGTGGGCGATACGAGACGACGTCGAGCAGTGTTTTCGCTACGCACCGGTCTATACTTTTGATGTTAGCTTGCGGCTGTCGTGTATGGAGGCTTACGTTGATGAAGTTAATGCTCGGCTGAAGAAGGCATTTGTTAACGCTGACATCCGTAATTTCACCTTTGGCCACCTTGGTGATGGCAATCTGCACTTTTTGGTGAGTGTTGGGGCGGGCGTTGAAGAATGCGCTGCGACGCGTGAAGGCGTTGAGCGTTGTGTGTATGAGCCACTTGCTGCCATTGAAGGCAGCATTTCTGGTGAACATGGCATTGGGCTCGAGAAAAAGCCGTGGTTGTCGATTTCGCGAACGCCGATAGAAATAGCACTCATGCGTCAGCTAAAACTAACTCTCGACCCTAAGGGGTTGCTCAATCGCGGAAAAATATTCGATGTCTGATTCTCCTCAAACGTCCCCGAACCAGTCAGCCTTTTCTTCAGACGAGCTTCACTGGGCTTCTTTGAGTGAGCTTTGTCAGCCGCTGCGCGACGGCGAACTATCGGCGTTGTCGCTGACGGAGCACATGCTCAGCCGCATCGAGCGGCACAATTGTGACTTGCATTGTTATACCCAGATTTTGAGTGAACAGGCGCTTGCGCGTGCTGAGGCTCTGGATCACGCCCGCAACAACGGTCAGCCCTGTGGGCTGCTGCATGGCATTCCAATCGCGGTGAAAGATTTACTAAGTACCAAGGGGGTGGTCACCGCAAGCGGCACGAAGGTGATGGCTGATCACATTCCCGATTTTGATGCGAGCGTTGTCACTCGGTTGCATGAGGCGGGGGCCATTGTGCTCGGTAAAGTTCAGCTCACTGAAGGCGCCTACGGCGCGCACCATCCAGAGCTTACAGCCCCCATTAATCCATGGGGTAAAGACCTCTGGTCGGGTGTGTCTTCTTCGGGGTCTGGCGTTAGCGTCGCCTCGGGCCTTGCTTTTGGCGCGCTCGGTTCAGACACAGGCGGCAGTATTCGTTTCCCTAGTGCCGCCAATGGTTTGGTGGGCATCAAGCCCACCTATGGCCGGGTTAGTCGGTTTGGTGCCTTTCCGTTGGCGGAGTCTCTCGACCATATTGGTCCACTTGCTCGCTCGGTGGAGGACGCAGCGCTTTTGTTGCAAGCCATTGCCGGGCACGACCCGCACGATCCTAATTCGCTAGAAATTGCGACGCCTAATTTTTCGGCGCAGCTGCAGGCGGGTTTGGCTGGTAAACGATTTGGGGTTGATTGGAAGTACGTTGAGACAGGTGTGGCGCCGGAAGTGGTGGCAACAATTCGCGACGCTGTCAGCGTGTTGCGAGAGCTAGGGGCTGAGATTGTTGAGGTAGAACTACCACGCGACTACACAACCCTGGTGCGTAATTGGGTGGTCACCTGTGGTGTCGAATGCGCGCTGGCTCACGAAGGCCTGTATCCGCAACAACGAGCGTTGTACGGCCCCGATTTGACCAGTTTGATAGAACTCGGACATAAAGTGGGTGGGTTGCAATACAGTGGAATCGAACGCGTGCGAGAGCATTTTCGTCGCGAATTGGACGGGTTGTTCGCCTCCATCGATGGCTTCCTCTGTCCCGCTATGCCGGTGTCGATTCCCACAGTGAGCGGCATGGAAGCGGCTCTCGACGATTCCGAGGAGCGAGCGGAGTTTATTAACTTTACGGCACCTTTCAACTATTCAGGTCATCCCACAATTTCGCTTCCAGCGGGTCTGGACGATCAGCGGCGCCCGACAGGGTTCCAGATTGTTGGGCGTTGGTTGGATGAAGCGAGCCTTGTGCAAGCCGGCTGGGCCTATCAGCGGGCGATTGGTTTAACAGCACGGCCCTCATTTTGAGTGTTGGGATAAGCCACATACAAAGTTCGTTGCAAGGAGCAGTGCTGTGACACTTAAAGAATTGGAGCAGGCCCGGGCAAACGGCGCCGAACTTGACGCCATGGTGGTTGCCACGGACGCTGTGGTCTATCTACTGCAGGTTGTGCGGCATGGTGACGGGGAATCAACACTACCCGTTACCTTGCAAGACGCTCGCGGCAACAATCTTGTGTACAAGAGCCGATATGCCGCAGACCAGGCGTTTGCACGCGCTGGCTTAACGCGGGTCACTCTGGTGCACGAAAGCGCCTACGGGGAGATGATTGGCACCGAAACTGGCTGCAATCGCATGGAACACAGTTATCCGGTTAAGACTGATTCCGAGAGCACTTAGCTGTGCTGGGCCTATTCGCTGTTGAGTGATTCGCGTGCTGCAGAAAAGCGCGCTACTTCGCTCTCGTCAGGCTCAGGAAAGCGAAGTTTTAGATCTTTTAGCTCTTCGACAATAATGTCAGCAACCAGTGCTCGCATGTTGCGTTTGTCGTCAGCAGGAATGATGTACCAAGGGGCGTAGTCTTTGTCCGTGGCGTCAATGGCGTCACGGAACGCATCTTGATACTGATCCCAGTATTGGCGCTCGTTGAGGTCGGCCGAACTAAATTTCCAGTGCTTTTTAGGGTCGTCCAGTCGGCTTAAAAAACGCTGCTTCTGCTCGTCTTTTGAAACGTTGAGGAAAAATTTCACAACACGGGTGCCGTTGTTTGCGAGGTGCTTCTCCATCGCGTTGATGTCGTTGTAACGCATCTCCCAAAAGCTCTTGTTTACCTCTTTGTTCGGCAGTCGGCGGCCTTCGACGATGGCAGGGTGAACCTTCACCACGAGCACCTCTTCGTAGTAGGAGCGGTTGAAAATACCGATGCGCCCGCGTTCTGGCATGCGTT
Source organism: Pseudomonadales bacterium (assembly GCA_023300545.1). Lineage (GTDB taxonomy): Bacteria > Pseudomonadota > Gammaproteobacteria > Pseudomonadales > Azotimanducaceae > JALZVT01. The sequence goes on along the minus strand of JALZVT010000072.1, from coordinate 13,476 downwards.
GCCAGCAGCGCCACAGAAAGTTGTGGTCCATTTCTTCCGACGACGGTTTCTTGAAACTAAAGACCTGAAAGCCTGCCGGATTGACGCCGGACGTGACCTTGTTGATGGTGCTGTCTTTGCCGGCGGCGTCCATACCCTGGAACACCAACAGCAATGAGTGATGGTTGTCGGCGTAGAGCATTTCCTGCAGGTCAGCAATGTCGCTCACCGACTTAGCGAGCGCCTTTTTTGCATCATCTCGGTTCAGCGGTTTCTTGACCGTTGTCGCAAAATCAGACTTTTTGTTGTAGCGATACTCTTTGCGTGCCATATCTAGCGGTGCCCTGCTAACTGAGTGATGAGAAATGTGAACTCGACAGCAGTCATAGTGGCGATGTGGCCGCCAGATCGCAATTGCCTGAGTGCTACAATGAGGCATGTCTACGCGTTACAAATTACTGTTTAGAGGCCAGATTGCTGCAGACCAGCATATGGCGGTGGTACGTGGTCGTCTGCAGAAAATGCTGAAGGCAAGCGACGCTCAGCTCGAGCTCATGTTTTCTGGCAATCCGGTGACGATCAAAAAAGACGTTGATGAGGCTGGCGCCGAGCGCTACCTCGATGCGTTTATGCAGGCGGGTGCCAAACTCGAAATTGTCGAGCTAGACGCCGAAGCTCTGGCCGAAGCTGCTCGTAAAGCCGAGATGGTTGCCGTTGCTGCTGCTTATAAAAAACAGCAAACCGAACAGCTGGCCGCACAGGTGGCTGCTGAGCAGCAATCTGTGCCTGATGCTGATGCTGAGGATGGCGCTGGGGCTCAGATTATTTCAGCCGCAACGACAGATGCAATTGCGAGTTTTGCGTTGGCGAATGTTGGTGAAGATCTGGCGCCTGCGGCAGCCAAAACGACACAACCGGTGGCCAGTGTTGCTATCGGTCACCTGAGCGTCGCTGACGCGGGCGGTAACTTGATAGAGCCTGCTGAAGCGTCGGCAGCTATGCCGTTGCCTCCGGTTGATACCTCGCACCTTTCTCTAGACGAAGCGGGTGCGACCCTGGGCGTTCCAACTGACGTTAGCGCTGAGATCAATGCTTTGGTTGAGCCTGATTTTCAACTGGGTGAGGTGGGTGAGCTGCTGGTGGAAAGCTCGCCGCTGGTAGAGCCAGAAATTCTGGACCTGTCTAATTTTCAACTTGAAAGTCTGCCCGAACCAGCTGCTGAACAGCCAGCCTGAGGGCTAGCTGACTTCGGTCGGGAAGCCGCTGTAACCTGATGCTTCCATTGCGCTGATAACGTCTACCGCGTGGTCCTGTGATTCGCACAGTGCGATCATTGAACCACCGCCACCACCACCTGTGAGTTTGGCGCCAAGGCTGCCGCGTTCACGCGCAATGTGGTTCAACTCTTCCAGTTCTGGCGTTGAGAGTTGCAGTGCGTTTAGGTAACCCTGGCAGAGGTTCATGAGCTCACCCAGTTCGGTGAGCTGCCCTGCGCGGAAGGCTTCAGCTGCGTAGGTTGTGAGTGATCCAATTTGATCAAAGATACCGTTATAACGCGCTTCGTGACGCTGCCAGGCACTTCTGACCGCGCCAACGGTCTTTGCTGTCAGGCTTTCTTTGCCTGTTAAACCAACGGCAAGATGCAGAGGCTTGCCAGGAGCGATCTGACTGAACTCGGGAGTGCCCGTGTTTTGATACAACAGCGCGTTGCCATAGGTGGCCAGAGTATTATCAATGCCAGATGGAGTGCCGTGTGCTGCTTTTTCGCACTCGAAGGCCAGCGCATTGATGCGTTCGTTACCCAGGTCGAGTTCAAAGTGCACATCCAACGCGCGAATGACGGCGACCGCGAGGGCTGCTGAGCCTCCCAAACCGACCGCCTTGGGTAGATGAGGGAATACCTCTATCGTCATGTTTTCGTTTTGCAGACCCAGTTGTTGCAGCGTTTCGTACAGGCTGCCACTAATGCCTTGGTTGCTGTTCTCGCGAATCTGTTGCTCAACGCCCCAGCGCGGGATGAGCATCTGAACGCCTTGCTGCGCAGATTTTGTCGGTTGTACACAGGCCTCTACCGCAAGAGAAATTGGCACAGCCAGTGCAGGACGACCGTAAACAACCGCGTGTTCGCCAAGCAAAATTATCTTGCCGCAGGCGCTAACTCGCTTGGTGTCGTCTGGGCGCTGTGAATTGGCCTTGATCATCTGATCGGTAAGCTCGCGGGCCTTCCACACTTTGATCTCACCCGTTTCGATCAGCGCTTCAACAACGGCGTCAAATAAATCGTCGGGTACGCCAGCACTGCTGACAACGCTGCGGGCGTGCAGCGTCATGTGATTTTGTTGAATGCCGTCGGTAGACAGTGAGCGCAGAGCGGCAAAGTTCTGTGCGAGGCCAACAGTGCCCATAACCCCTGCGAGCTCGGTCGCGTTTGGCGTGCCGAGTAGGCGATGGTTAATGCGTACGGTTGGGTTGGTCTCGAGTGATCCGCCAACAGTGCCCACTTTCATCGGCATTTTGATTTCGCCAACCAGGTCGCCGTTATCGCCTTTGTACCAGCGGGTGAGCGCCTTGTACTGGCCCTCACGAGCGGCATAAGCGTGAGCGGCTGCCTCGAGTGCTCGCCAGTCATTGCCGGTGGCCAGGGCGACTGCGTCGACGCCGTTCATGATGCCTTTGTTGTGGGTCGCCGCGCGATAAGGGTCAACCAATGCGAGGTCGTTGGCGAGAATAATGCCGTCCCGGACTTGCTCGCCGGTATAGCCTTTGCCTTCGAGGTTTTGTACGGGAATGCTGACGCTTGCGTTCACGAGAGCTCGATCGGTGAGGTTCGATAGAATACGCAGAAACACTTTGCCGCCTGTGATCGACTCCACTAGCGAGGCGATACCTTCGCACATGGAGTTGACGAGATTAGCGCCCATTGCGTCGCGGGTATCGACTAACAGGTGCAGCACGACCATGTCGCGACCATCTTCGGGTGCGACATGGTGAAAGACTTCAATGCTCCGGGCACCACCGCCTCTAGCAATCATTTTTGGGTGCAGCGAGTTGGCGAGATTCACAATCTCGTCTTCTGCGGCTATCAGCGCCGCCATTGCAGCTTGGGGGTCGTCTATGTTGACGGCCTGAACCTGGCCAATAAGTATTGGCTCGGTAGTGGTGGCGGTGTAGCCACCCCCCAAACGGGCGATGCGCGCGGCGCCCGATAGACCGGCAACAATTGACGGTTCTTCAACGCACAGAGGCACAACGTAGTCGCGTCCGTTAATTAGAAAGTTCAGTCCAACCCCGAGCGGCAAGCCCATGATGCCAACCACGTTTTCGATCATCTTGTCTGCAACAGCGAGGCGCAAAGTGTGGTCGCCAGTGTGCAGCAGCTCTAGGTCTTGATCCGATAGCAGCTTGCGCTGATGCAACGCTGCAATGCGCTCGTTGAGCGCCATCCGAAAAAAGTTCGGAATGCGCGAGGATTTGTCGTTAGCCGATGGTGAGGCCATTCGATGCAATCTCCAGATCAATGACTGCGTAAGCGTTGCCGATACGTGCAGTGAAACGATCGAGATCTTGTTGGTTGTCGCTCAACGCGACACCCAGATCACCACCGCCTGCACCACAGGGTTTATAGAGCACGTTAGTGCGCTCCGCTGCGATTGCTATGTCTGCATGCCCTGCTGAAAAGATGCCAATTGTTGCGGCCTCATCCAACGCTCTGAGCGCGTTTATATAGCGCGCGAAATTATCCAGACTTATGCCCCGGTTAGCCAATGTTGCTGAGGCATTAATTAGCACCGTTAATTCGTCGTTTTTCAGTCTTTCTGGGCTATTTGTCGCGTTACCTGCCTTGGACTGACTTTGCCGGCTGCGCCACGCGTTAAAACGACTCACCAGCTCAGGGGTGCTGGCGGGTTTGCCGGCGTATACGAAGCGATAGACCAGATGGGCGGGCCACTGTGCTGGCTCGCTGTTGCCTGCCTCAAAGCGAATGACTCCCCCAAGCAGGGACGTTGCGACATCGAGTCCGCTGCCAATGCCGCCCTGGCTGGCCTGATGCGCCGCGTGCAGGTCAGCAAATTGCGGGGCATTGCGTTGCGCAAGTTGCCAGATGGCGCCCGCGAGGGCGGTGGTTAGCGCAGCACTTGAGCCGAGGCCCAGCTTGCTGCCAGCGTGGTACATCTGGCTGGAATCGGTGCTGACCTGCATGCCTGCTGGCCATTGAACGCTCGCTGACTGCGCGGCCTGCCTGAGTACCCAGCCGCACAGTCTGGCGGGGTCGTCACTGCCAATCTGTTCAGGCGCCAGCACAGCACTTAGAGGGTGCGTGCTCTGGGCGTTAAAACCGCGGCTCTGGAACTGCCAGGTTGGCTCTTGGGTGGTCGCGAGTGTGCAATGCGCGCGGCGGTTCGTTGCCATCACCAGAGCGGGCGCCCCAGCCAGCACCGCATATTCACCGGACAGAACCACCTTACCAGGAGCGCTCGCTGTTACTTGCACAACGACCGGACTAACCCTTGGCCTGAGCGGGGCCACCAAGGCCAATTTTCTCGATACTCAACACGCCTGGCATTTGCGCCAGAATTGTTGCGACGCTATCGACCGAGTTTTGCGTGCACACGGCTTTGATCTGAGGGCCTGCATCAATAGTGAAAAATACATCCACGCCTTGGGCCCGCAAGTTTTGAATTTTTTGGATGCAGGCGAGGCTTGCCGGATTCCAGTACATCAACGGCGGCTGGGTGGTTTGCATCACCGCGTGCATTTTCAAGCAACTGTGCTCTGAAACCTCCGCCAGCTCAGTGAAGTTTTTGCTTTGAATGGCGGCGCGCGCGCGATCGTAGTCAGCGTTTGCCGTGTCTAGCCAGTTTGAATAGTAGGGCGAGGTCACGGCACTCCGGGTCATTCCCTCGGTTGATGAGACCGATTTCTTACCGGTGTTGGTGATCGCCACCACCACCTGAAGAGGCCAGTGCTCGCGGGTTGCTATGGACTCTGCGACAAACTTGGGGCCGGTCAGCCCGACAAACCCACCCAGAATCGAGCGAGCGGCTGAGGCTGAACCGGCTCGAGCGAGTTCGCTCAACGCTTTGGTGCTCAGGTTGAGCGCGCACAGTTGATCTACTGCGGTAACCAATGCTGCAAAGCCCGCTGCGGAGCTTGCAAGACCTGCGGCCGTAGGAAAATTGTTAGTGCTGCTGATGGTCAATGGCGGTACGTCGTGTCGCTCGCGCAGGTAACTCAGAAAGCGGGTGAGCTTCTCGTCTTTGGCGGCGCCTGATTGCTCTTCGCCGTTGAGTACAAACTGATCACTTGTCGCCTCGGTAAGTTCAGTTGTGGCGGTTAGAGAATCGAGGGTGATCGACAAGGACGGCACTGCCGGGATATTCCCGGCCGCAGACTTTTTGCCCCAGTATTTAACAAGAGCAATATTCGGATGCGCGGTTGCGCGAACGCTGGCCAACCTGCGCTCCTATTTCTGATGATTCAAAATTTTGTCAACCGACTCGGCAGTTAGTCGACAAAGTTGGGGGCGGGTTGAAAGTGCAGTCCTGCGTCTTCGAGCAGTTGGGCCGCTTTCAACGTCACCAGATCGCCATATTCGCGACTGACTAATTGTACGCCGATTGGCAACCCGCGCGCGTTGGGACCGGTAGGGACAACCGTCGAAGGTAGATAGCTAACGCCGCTGAAGCCTGCCCAGAACAATTGCTGGAAGTAGGGCTGGGGTTCGTTGTTTACGGTAATAGAACGGCCGCCAACATCGCTTTGGTCCTGGGGAAAGGCAGCCGTTGCCATCATCGGCGTCAGCAGAAGGTCGTAGCTTTGGAAGAACCGGTGATAACCCCATCGGATATGGGTGCGAGCTTCGTTATGTTTAGCAAAATCGCGAAAGCTCGCAACCTGAGCGCGAAGCACGTTTGCCCCCATGCCTTGGTCGCTGTCGGGCAATTCAGCCACAACCCGACGCATTTCTTCATAAGCCGCATCAGACTGGCGACTAGCCATGTTGGCCCAGAGCAGATTTTGGTAAGTAGACATGACGTGCTCGGCCGTGAACTCAGGGCGAGCGTTTTCGTCCACGGTTGCGCCGGCGTCAGCGAACATTGCTGCAACCTGTTCGACTCGCGCAATTACTTCGCGATCAACGGGCGCGATGGGGTCGTCTTTCCACACAGCAACTCTGAAGTCTTTAAGACTCTTTTGTGGCGCAGGCGTCAGGTCAAGCTTGTAGCCTCCGGCCAGAAGTTCATCGGGCCCGGCCATTACTTCGAGCGCGGTTTGCAGGTCGTATGAGCTGCGAGCCAGGGGCCCGATCACTGAGATGTCAGACGGTGTGAGTGCGCCAGGGCCCGCGTGCCCGCGCATGGGCAGCAACTCCCAGGTGGGCTTATGGCCAAATACACCGCAGAAATGTGCGGGATTGCGGATAGAGCCACCAATGTCTGAACCGATTTCCAGCCCGGTTAGGCCAGCAGCTAACGCCGCGGCTGAGCCGCCTGACGAGCCACCAGGGGTGCTGCCGAGTTCCCACGGGTTGTTGGTGGTGCCATACACTTCGTTGTAGCTCTGAAAATCAGACAGCATGAGTGGGATATTGGTTTTGCCGAACACTACGGCGCCGGCCGTCTCGAGCCGCTGCACGGCTAGGGCATCTTCGCTGGCAATGTTGTCTTTCCAGTCTGGGGTGCCCCAGGTGGTGGGAGTGCCTTTTAGGTTGTAGGACTCTTTGATGGTCATGGGCAGGCCATGCAACGGCCCCCAGTCTTCGCCGTTGGCCAGCGCCTCGTCGGCTGCTTTGGCACGGGCCATTGCTCGCTCACGAACATCAACGACAACCGCGTTAAGCGTCGGGTTGTGCGTGTCTACTCGGTCTAGAAAATGTTCCAGTAACGCGACGCTGGTGATCTCACGCTGCTTAATTTTCTGGACCAGTATGGTCGCAGATTCGAAGGCTAGTTGGGTCATTTGCAGGCTCCAGAGCAAGTAGTTGGTAGCGGCAATGACTGTGCCGCCAATTGTTGATTTAATCAAACCACTCTTAACCACAATAAGCGCCCATATTCGGTGTGAGGACTAGCAGTGAACGAGACCAACAGACAGTGGCTTTTAGCCAAGCGTCCCCATGGCATGGTGACCAAAGACAACTTTAACTACGTAGAAACTAAAACGCCTGAAGTGGGTGATGGCGAGGTGCTGGTCCGCAACCTCTATTTCTCGTTTGACCCTACCCAGCGCGGCTGGATGGAAGATCGGCCCAGCTATTTACCACCCGTTAAGCTGGGTGAGCCGATGCGGGCAAGTTCCGTTAGTCAGGTTGTGGTCAGCAACAGCCCAGACTTCAGCGTGGGTGACCTGGTGCAAGCCGCCGGCGGCTGGCAGGACTACACCTTGATCAACCCTAAAACCGAAATGCTGGGCATCAACAAGATTCCGCAAGGCACCGATCCAACTCATGTTCTGAGCGTGTTTGGTACCACCGGCCTGACGGCCTACTTTGGTCTGCTCGATCTGGGAATGCCCAAAGAAGGTGACACGGTACTTGTGTCTGGCGCTGCTGGCGCAACCGGTTCGGTTGTTGGGCAGATCGCGCGCATCAAAGGCGCTCGGGTGATTGGCATTGCCGGCGGCCCTGAGAAATGCGCTTGGCTGAAAGCAGAAGCCGGGTTTGATGATGTCATTGATTACAAAGCTGATGACGTTGACGCACGTATTGGTGAGTTGTGCCCCAACAAGGTCGACGTATTCTTCGACAACGTGGGTGGATCTATTCTTGAAGCGGCGCTTAATCACATCAACATGAAAGCGCGCGTTGTTCTGTGTGGTGGCATTTCTTCGTATAACGCCACAGAGCCAGTACCGGGTCCTGCAAATCTTATGAACCTGGTGACCAACCGAGCGCGCATGGAAGGCTTTATTGTTATCGATTACCTGCCGCGTGCAGCAGAAGCGGTTGCAGACCTTGGTCAGTGGATGGCCGAAGGCAAGCTAAAGCATCAGGTTGATATGCAGGAAGGCTTTGAGAACATTCCAGATACGTTGAATCGTCTGTTTACTGGTAAAAACATAGGCAAGCAGTTGATTAAGGTTGCTGACCCGATGTAGCTCGCCTGCGTGGCCAATAGTTGCTCGCTGGACTACCCCAGCGAGCGCCTCATTCTAGTGACAAGGTTTGAGTTTCATTAGGGTTGAAGGATGTCGGCTGAGATTCTTCGCAGAGGTCAGACAGAGTGCGCTGGTTCATGACGTTGATAAACTCCTGCTTGGCATCGAATAGATAGTGCTTAAGCTTGCACGAATCTGTGATGCGGCATGTATTGGTTTGAGGATCAAAGCACTCAACCAACGTCATATTGGGTTCAAGCTCAGCGATCACATCGCCTAGGCGCAAATTTTCAGAGCCTTTCGAAATTTTGAGCCCTCCGCCTTTGCCCTTGGTAGTTTCAATATAAGAAAGCTGTGACAGGCGATGGACAACTTTCACCAGATGGTTGCGTGAAATTGCATAGTGCTCTGAGATTTCTTTGACACTCGAGAGTCGGTCTGGGTGTGTGGCCAAGTACATCAGGGTGCGCAAGCCATAGTCTGTAAACGAAGTTAATTGCATGTTTTCATCATAGAGCAGGGTTGCAAGTTCGTTAGGAAAATCATAATGTGCATTTAAAATACATATTATGCCGGATACCTGTATGTTCTCTCAGAGCACCATAAACATTGTCAAATCAACAGCGCCAATTTTAGACAAGCACGGTGAAACGCTAACAAGGCATTTCTACTCTCGGATGTTCACTCAGAACCCCGAAGTGAGTCCTTTTTTTAACCCTGCTAACCAGTCGGGAGGAACTCAGCAGCGCGCGCTAGCCGCGGCGATATGCGCCTATGCCGCAAATATCGACAACCTGGAGGTTCTTGGTGGAGCCGTTGAGTTGATTGCTCAAAAGCATGCCTCGCTGTTGGTCAAGCCGGAGCACTATCCGATAGTTGGAGAAAATCTGCTCGAGTCTATTCGTGAAGTTTTGGGCGAAGGAGCAACGGATGATGTGATTGCGGCTTGGGCGGAAGCCTATAGTTTCTTGGCTGATATCTTCATCAGTAGAGAAGGTCAGATTTACCATAAGAGTGCAGAACAGGTAGGCGGTTGGAGCGGTTTCAAGGCCTTTAGAATCGACCGTAAAGTAAAAGAAAGTACTGTTGTTACGTCCTTTTACCTGAGCGCTGCAGATGGTGAAAAACTGCCGGATTACCTGCCGGGGCAGTACATCACCCTCCGGATAGCAACAAAAGGCGGTGCCACGACAATGCGTAACTACAGCCTTTCCGATCAGTCAGGCCAAGGTTACTTCCGTATCAGTGTGAAAAAGGAAGTCGGCCTTAGTTCCAGCTCCCCAGATGGATACGTTTCTAATACGCTGCACAGCGAGAGGGAAGTTGGGGACTTACTGGAGATCGCTCCTCCCTGTGGAGAATTTGTCTTTAATACAAATTGTCACAGTGAACGTCCTTTGGTGTTGCTGGCTGCGGGAATCGGCGTTACACCGATTTTGAGTATCTTGAAAACGGCGCTTGAGGTAGACCCTGCTCGAGAGATCGTTTTCATTCATGGTTGTCTCAGTGAAGAAACGCAGGCGTTCAAGAGCGTCATCGACGCCTTAGCAGAGGCACAATCCAACCTTAAGGTGCACTACCGATACAGTGATTCGGCACTTTGCGAGGCCAATCAACAACACCAGAGTTCAAAGGGGTTTGTTGACGCGCAGCTTATCGAGTCACTGGTTTCTGATACCAATGCAGACTATTACTTTTGCGGTCCCAAGCCTTTCATGGTCAACATCTATCAAGACTTACTAAAGTGGGGTATACCCGAATCGCAAGTGAATTATGAGTTCTTTGGACCGCGTGAGGCGCTTGAGATAGCGCCCGGTTAGATCACCCCGTGATCAGCAAGCTCGGCAATCTGCTCGCTGGAATACCCCAGTGAGCGTAATACTTCTTCGTTGTTTTGCCCGTTCACCGGTGCTGCGTGGCGCACCTTTGTTGGTGTACGGGAAAACTTAACTGCCGGCCCGGTAATGGGCGCGGTGCTACCGTCGGAAAGTTCTACGTTTTGTAGCATGTCGCGCGCAAGAACATGCTCGTGCTGCGCGGCCTGTTCGAATGTTTGCACAGGCGTTGCCGGCAGCCCTCGCTCCGCACATTGATCAGTGACTTGCTTGCTTGTGTGCTGTGCACACCAATCGCGCAGCGCACCGTCAACGGTTTCGCGTGCGTGCATGCGATCGGTAATGCTCATGTTTGCAAGCTCTGGGCGCTTGATCATGTCGCACATTTCTATCCAGTGGGCGTCTAGCAAAACTCCAGCGAACACGTCGCCGTCTTTACAGGAGTAGATGTTGATGGGCGTGACGGAACTGAACTGATTTCCCCAGCGCTCAAGTTTGACACCCATAGCGCCTGCGGTGAGATTGCCGTTGCACTGGAACATGACGCTGTCGACCAAGGACACATCAACGTGCTGGCCTTCGCCGGTTTTGTCTCGATGGCGCAGAGCAGCTAGTGCGCCAATAGCACCGTGCAAGCCTGAGAGGTCATCGCCAAAGTAGGTTGGTGCCTTTGTTGGCCCCAGTCCCGGTTCGCCGTTGAGAGAGCTCCAGCCGCTGAAGTTTTGTGCCACAGGATCATAGCCCGGTAGTGGCGACAGCGGGCCAAACTGGCCAAAACCACTGATAGAGACATAGACGGACGCGGGGTTTACCTTTGCTACATCGTCGTAGCCGATGCCCCAGCCTGCCATGGTGCCCGGTTTGAAGTTTTCGATAACCACATCCACTTCGCTTGCGAGCTTCAAGAACAGCTCGCGTCCTTCTGGTGTTTTCATATCCAGTGAAATACAGCGTTTGTTGCGGTGCACTGTTTCGCCAGGAATACCGAGTTCGCTGCCGGGTACTATTGGTTGTAAGCGTCGACCGACATCGCCTTTGGGGTGCTCTACCTTGAGTACATCAGCGCCAAGGTCGGCAAGCACGCAAGCCGCCATTGGGCCGGCCCAGGTTGTAGTTGCATCGAGAACGGTGACTCCCTCAATAGGGCCAGTAAGGTCATTTCGGGCGTTGGCGTAAAACTGTTCGCGATCCATTCTAGTTCTCTAAGTTCTTGAGCTTCTCAACAGTGTGTTGCATTCGATCCCATTGTGTAAACAAGAACTCTCGACGTTCGCTTGGCGTTTTTGGTATGTCAGCGAATGGCACTCGCCAATACTCCATGTGCACCGTACTGTGCGTCCAGTTGCCGTTCATCAGCTCAGCAAAGTTTGCCGAGCCTTCGAAGCCGGTGTGGGCCATGAAGAGCAGGTCATGCTGGGTGTTGGCCTCTAGTAGACTCAGGCAACCGCCGAGTCGAGGTGGTAGCAGATCAGGCCAGCGTTTTAGCTGGTTTGCCAAATCTGAACCATCGAGGGCTTTTGCACTCAGCATCTGATGTTTTTCTGGTGAGTAGCGGGTGCCTTCTGGATAGAGCAAAAGGCCTTCTTCAGGTGGAGCTTCTTGTAGTAGCCTAGTTACGCCGGCGACCTCAGTGGCGCTGTTACTGCTTCCGCGCTCTACAAAATAGTTGGGCATTCGCGTGCCAACGATTTCCAGGCACGGGTCCCACTGTAGCTCCTTTTTTAGCACGTAGCGCAGGCGTCGGTGTTGTGGAATGGCATAGTATTCCATTGGCAAAACAGTATCGGCGATGCTCGCGTGCCGCGGCAGCAGAATCGCGGCCGGACCTTCAAGGGCATCAGTGCCGTGGTTGTGGAAGGAGAGCGAAAACAAGCGGTTTGCCGCCTGCCACAGCGAATGCGCCCACCAACACTGCAACTTGAAGTTAGCCGCTTGAAAGGCTGTTTTGCTATGCGAGTGCCGAATAGTTATCCAGCCACTGACCAAAACGCCGGCAGTCTCGCAGAGGAAATAGCACAGCAGAAATAGCAGCGCTCTGATCGCACCCCGATAATTTGGGGTCATTGAGAGCAGCAACGCAAGCGTTAGGGTGACAGGCAATGTTGCGAGCATAAACAGCAGCCCCACAAAGAGGAGAGGCACTGTTATGGGCCACTTTGGAAAGCTCTTCGGTGAGGGCGTAGGCATTTACCGTGTAGCTCAGGTTGCCTCGGCCTGAGTCTGTGCCGAGGGCGATGGAAAGAAACTCTTCCGAAACCAGAAGAATGCGAGTGCGCCCATAAGGCAGTTGGCAATGGCGGTGGCTGTGAAAATTCCGGCGTAGCCAAACCATTGGTTGAACATTAGGGCCAGTGGAACATAGATGACAAACATGCGCATAAAGGCGAGCAGTGTTGAAGGCAATGGTTTGCCCAATGCGTTGAAACTGGCTGATGACATCATTAACACTCCCCACGCTCCGTAACTGATTGGCACAATAGCCAAGTAAAGCGCGGCCGCCTTCACTGCGGCCGCGTTGTTGTCTACTAAGGCTGCGAGTTCGTCGCCAAATAGCCAAAGCGTTGACAGAGCGATGAGGCCCCAGATCAGGCAGAAGCGGTATGCAACCTTCACACCTTCTTTCACACGCGCCTTTTCATTGGCCCCCCAATTTTGGCCAACAAATGGACCAATCGAGCCCGATAAGGCGAATAACAGCATCACGGACACCGCTTCGATACGGCTTGCTATACCAAACCCTGCGATTACCGCCTCACCGTGTGTCGCCAGCAACGCCGTGATGATGCCCCCGGACACGGGACCAATGAGTTGTGTTGCCATCGCCGGCACACCCACGTGTAACACCTGTCTGCAAGAATTCACGAAGCCCTCAAAAATGCGTGAGGGGTTCACCATGTCGTGGCTGCGAACAAAGTAGAGCATGACAAAACAGGTCAGGATTCTCGAGATACCAACAGCCCAGGCAGCTCCTTCTAACTCTAATCTCGGAAATCCAAACAGCCCGAATATTAGGATGGGGTCGAGTATAAGGTTCAGAAGTGAAGCGGACGTCATAGCCATGCCTGGAATGTTGGCACTGCCATTGGCTCTCATGACCGAACCGGCAACCATCATGACGGTCATGAATGGAAACGATAAGAATACGATATTCAGGTAGATCTGAATGAGCTCGATTGTTTCTGGCTGAGCGCCCATTGCTTGAAATATGGGGTTGATGGCCAGCCAGCCCCCGAAGCTCAGCAGGCTCATGAGAATGGCAACAAGAATGAGGCTGTGGGTTGCCAGTTTTCGAGCCGGTTCGGTTTCTTTGGCCCCGACGATGCGGGCAATCACTGAGCTGGTGCCAATGCTGATACCCAGCGCGATGCTGCTGAGCGCCATGGTGAGTGGGAAGGTGAACGTGACCGCCGCGATTTCTTTCGTACCCAGCTGCCCGATGAAATACATTTCAAAGGCTTGGACCAGAATGCTGGATGAAACGCCCATCATCATGGGTGCGGAGAGGAGGAACAGCGTTCGGGCGACGGGGCCTTGGGTGAGGTCGTTTTTTGGGGAAGGGGGCATT
>JALZVT010000071.1 GCA_023300545.1 Pseudomonadales bacterium | reverse complement strand
AAGTCGTTCCATGTTGGCATCGGGCCAACAATAGCCTCCATGTAGCAAATGGCTTTTACCCGCTCGGGATACCGTTGGGCCCAGTTAAACCCAAGCGCGCTGCCCCAGTCGTGAATAACCAGCGTGACGTTCTGGTTGATGCCGAGAGCATCCCACGCCGCATCGAGAAAGGCCCGGTGTTCCACAAAGCGATAACTCTCAGCGCTTGCGTTATCAAGCTTGTCAGAATCACCCATGCCAATCAGATCAACGGCAATACAGCGCCCCATATCAGCAACATGAGGAATAATATTGCGCCACAGATAGCTCGACGTTGGGTTACCGTGCTGGAACACAATCGGGTCACCCTCACCCATCTCAACATAGGCCATACGTTTGGTAACGCCGGCAACGCTCACCTCAACGTATTTCTTGGGTAAGCTCTCGACAGATAACGGCATTATGAAACTCCTTTGAAATTCGGCTTCCGCTTGGCAACAAAGGCCGCAATGCCTTCCTGGCCGTCTTCCCCAGCGCCCAGCTTCGCAATGGACCGCGATTCAAGCTCAAGCTGCGCCTCAAGTGCGTTATCAAAGCTGTGATTAAGCAGCGTTTTTACAGCACCAAACGCCTGAGTCGGACCGGCTGCCAGCTCTTGCGCCAGTTTTCGAGCCTCACTCAGAAGGTCTTCCGGGGCAACAACCCGATTCACCACACCCCATTCCATTGCCTCGGCCGCGTTCAGCACGCGGTTTGTCAGCATCAGTTCGCGAGCCCGACGGTCGCCAAGGCGGCGTGGCGCAAAGTAGGTTGAACTGCCATCAGGAGACAAGCCTGCACGCGTATAGGCCATGGTAAAAACAGCGTTATCAGAGGCGATGCCAATGTCCATGGCCAGCGCAAGACTAAAGCCCGCTCCTGCCGCCGTCCCATTGATCGCACCAATCACGGGTGCCGACATACGGGAAAACCGCGACAACCCCATATGCAGGTCACCCGCCATCGACAGCAGCGCGCCCGAGATATTGTCTTCTTCTGCAAAGCCTTTCAGGTCGCCACCGGCACAGAACATTTTCCCGGCGCCGGTAATCAATACGGCACGAATGTCAGGGTTCGTATCGCACTCAATCGCGAGATCCGACAGCTCTTTGGACATTATCGGGTCCATGGCGTTTGCTGCATCAGGTCGATTCAACGTTATTTCTGCAACACCCTCAACGATGTCGAACAATAGTGTTTTATACGTCATGTGATTTCTCTCCCCTCGAGAATTGCCAAAATATTTGAATCAGACCTCAACCTTAACAGCATTCCAGGCTGCCTCAGCGAAGACGCCCTGTACTTGCGCGGGCTCTTTTTGCACACGGCCACTTAACCATTGGCGGGTGTAATCGCGAATGGGGCCGCTGATGAGCGGCACATAGGTTTCAGGTGGTAGCACCCGCATCAACCCGGCAACAACGTAGGGGTGGAACCACTCGAACACGGCGGTGATGTGACCGCGATAGATTTCGCGCAATCGAAGATGCGCCGATTCAGTGAATTCGACGTCCCCAGAATGCAACAACCTCGCAAAGTCTGGATGTGCAGTTACCCAGTCAGAATATTGAGTCACCACCATACGCACGCCACTGGCAACCGTACGGCAGCGCTGCAACCGACGCAGCAAGTCTGCGTTGAGCAATTCGATGGCGTGAATGAATAGCTCTCCTGCGACGCCTTCCTTGTTGCCAAAGTGGTGATAGAGGCTGCCCACAGAGCAGCCCGATTCGCGACAAATGTCAGCCACCGTGGTCTTCTCGTAACCCTTCTCGGTGAAACACTTGAGAGCGGCCGCAATGATCTGCTGCTTGCGCTCAGCGGTTGCCGTGCCGCGCCTACCAGATGCTGACTTTTCAACAGGTTCTGTCATACCTCCATGCTAATATAGAATATCGTTCTAGTAAATCATTCCAGTTTCTACTAGTCTTAAACGCATAAGTAATAGAGGAACCTGCATTAATGGACATTGAACTTAGCGCCGAAGATCTGGCCTTCCAGAGCGAAGTGCAGAATTTCCTGGCCGCCAACGCCCACACCCCCGACCAGGACTACATGAAATGGCGTATGGACTGGTTTGCCAAAGCACGCGAACAAGGCGGCTGGGATGTACCCAAGTGGAGCACTGAATTTGGCGGCCCGGGCTGGTCCCCCACCCAGCACTACATCTGGGAAAAGGAAACCGCTAAAGGCGGCACCCCGCTCGACGCCCCGTTTGGCCCAGGCATGCTTGCCCCCGTTCTCATGGGCTACGGCAACAAAGAACAGCAGGACCGTTTCCTGCCCGATATTCGCGCGCGCAAGGTGCACTGGTGTCAGGGTTATTCCGAGCCAGGTGCGGGCTCAGACCTCGCCAGCCTTAAAACCAAGGCTGAACTGACCGAAGACGGCAAACACTACATCGTTAACGGCACCAAAATCTGGACAACCATTGCGCACATGGCGGACTGGATTTTTTGCCTCGTCCGCACTGATGATTCTGACATCAAGCAACGTGGCATTACGTTTTTGCTGATGCCGATGAAGCAACCAGGCATCGAAGTAAAACCGATCATCACCCTAGGCGGTGCCCATTCGGTAAACATGGTTCATTTCACTGACGTTAAAGTCCCTGTCGAGGATCGAGTGGGTGAAGAAGGCGAAGGCTGGACCTACGCCAAAGGGCTGCTGCAGCATGAGCGCACTGGTATTGCGGGCATCTCCCGCTCGCTGGTTGCTCTCGAAGGCCTCAAACATAAAGCAAGCAGCGTTCCCCGCGGCAACGGCACCCTCATGGACGACCCCAAGTTTCGCGCAAAAGTTGCGGAGCTTGAGGTTGATCTGTTGGCTGTTGAATTCACTGAACTGCGCAGTCTGGCAAGTGCCGCTGCCGGGACAGCACCCGGCCCAGAGTCGTCCATTCTTAAGCTAAAAGGCACCGAAATTCAGCAACGAGTGGCAAAGCTGACGGTCGAAGCTGGCGGCGTTTACGCCTCTGCCTGGGGCGCTGTGCCTGCCGGACCGGGCTTCGCGCGCGGTGGCATGTCTAGCTACCTCGCTAGCCGTGCTTACACCATTTACGGCGGCGCAAGCGAAGTACAGAAAGACGTAGTGGCTAAAAACGTACTCGGCATCAAGAGGTCTAAATGAACTTTGACATCACCCAAGAGCAGCAACTCGTAAAAGACAGCGTTGCGCGGTTTGTAACCGAAAACTACGATCTCGAAACCCGCATGGCAGCAAGCACCGCCAAGCTCGGCTATTCGGAAGATCATTGGAAAACCTTTGCAGAACTGGGCTGGCTTGGCCTGCCCTTCTCTGAGGCTGATGGCGGCTTTGGTGGCGATGCAATCGACACGATGCTGATGTTTGAAGAATTTGGTAAAGGCCTGGTTCTAGAACCCTACATGGCAAGCGTAGTGCTCGGCGGAGGCGTTTTACGCCACGGCGGCTCGCAAGTACAAAAAGAAGAATTGATTGCCAAAATCGTCGCGGGCGAGTTAAAGCTGGCGTTGGCCTATTCCGAAGTTCAGTCGCGCTTTGACTTGCACGACATAACCACCACGGCACGTGAAGATGGGGACAGCTACGTTCTCAACGGCGCTAAGTCGATGGTGCTCAATGCCGCAACGGCTGACCACATTGTTGTCAGCGCCCGCACCTCGGGCGGTCAAAT
Organism: Pseudomonadales bacterium; assembly: GCA_023300545.1. Lineage (GTDB taxonomy): Bacteria > Pseudomonadota > Gammaproteobacteria > Pseudomonadales > Azotimanducaceae > JALZVT01. The sequence continues at coordinate 156 of JALZVT010000071.1, read as the reverse complement.
GGACAAAGACGGGATATCGCTGTTTCTCGTCCCACGCGATGCTGACGGCGTCGACTGCAAGGGCTTCCCTACTGTTGATGGCTTGCGCGCTGCTGAGATCGAATTCACCGATGTCCGCGTCGCTGCGAGCCAGATGGTTGGTGCTGCAGGCAGCGG
>JALZVT010000070.1 GCA_023300545.1 Pseudomonadales bacterium | reverse complement strand
GCTCCCACTGGGGTTCCTGTGCAGCCAGTGTGTCCGCAACCTTTGAGACATCGTAGACATCATCAACGCTCAGCTTTTCCACAGGTCCACAAAGCCCGGCCTGATGAGAAAACAGTTGGGCTATCGTAATTTTTTCTTTGCCGGCAGCCGCAAATTCTGGCCAGTAAGCGGCCACAGGTTTTGTCAGATCCAGTTGTTTTTGGGCGACCAATCGGGCAACGCATGCCGCCATAGCACCTTTGGTTGTCGACCAGACATTAACCAGAGTGTCTTCTTGCCAGAGCTGTGAGCGCGCTCCATCCCGGTGGCCACCCCAGATATCTACCACCTTGTTACCTTGGTGGTAGACGCATAGGGCAGCGCCAACCTCTTGTTGTGTTTCGAAATTGGCAGCAAACACATCGCGCAACTTCTGGAAGGTTGGTGCAACTTCACCATGAATCTCAGGTATCGACATGCAAACTCCCCAATCTGGCTAATACTTCCCAGGTGCCAAAATAGAGAGTGCGGAGGAGCGCAACAAGGTCACTTCCTCTAAACCTCTAGGGGACAATTTCGCTCACCATTCCTATGGAATAAGGCCACTGAATCAGGCCTTCAAATCTGACGGATTCTTGCCAAAAACACGACGAAATGCACGACGAAAGCTCCTTGAATCGCTGTAACCCAGTTGCTCTGCGATCTCCTCGAACGACAAGCCGGTTTCCATCTGGTCGAGCACCCGCTCGTGAAGCACGTTGTCGGAAAGAGCTCTGAAGGAGGTGCGCTCAATGCTCAGTTTTCGACGCAGCGTGGCGACGCTCATTGCTGCAGACGCCGCAATGGCTGACTGCGATGTAATACCTTTCCTTAGCGCACTCTCAACGTAGAAGCGCATCTCGGATGCCAGGAAGTTCTTCTTTCTGTAGACCATGTTTTGCAGAAACACCTGATGCAGATCATTGCGCCAGTTTCGAAGACTCTTGTTCGCGACCGGCAATGCCTCAACGTCCTTCGAATATCGAATCTCTACACCATCACCATGGAATTCCAGAGCGCAGTCAAAAATCGCTAACAAGCTAACGGTGCTTGTTGAACGAAACGCGGCCGTCCTTATTCGCTTCGCCTGGAGCGAAGCATCGACCAACCAACAGAAAATGGAATGGTAGGGAATACACGTTAGCTCCAGCAAAATCTGCTGGGCTTTGGTACTGGCACCGTTGAACTTCAAAACAACCCTTGTTTCGTCTTGGCGATGGGTAATGCGCATCTCGAGATTTCGATACACTAAGTTCGCCGCATGGGCCAACGATGTCATGGCCTTACCCAAAGTCTCTTCATGTAGCGCACGGGCAATGAGGAGCTCGGTAGTACCCGAAGGCATCGGGTATTCACCCAGGCCAAACTGCTCATCATCGAGCTCCACCCCCATGGCGGAAAACAGGCGCCAAAACTCATCGGGCTCAGCGTAGCCACTGGCCCTTTCAAACAGGTTTGTTGGCAGGCCTACTTTCTCAAGCAGCGTTTTCAATGAGTCTGCGGTGTAGCCCGCTTGCATCGCCAATTCCAACAGGTCGCTTGTTGGCATTAACGCGATCAACTCATTGTTTGAGTCTCGTGGCTTTTCCATCTAGCGCTCGCGCGCGACCTGATCACTGTATTCCAACCATTGTTGCCAAACGCACAGGCAATAGCCAGACATCTAATGGCGTTAGCGGGTAATCCCCTACTTTTGTCATCTGCGGAGCAAGAATCGGTGCAGAGCGAGAACTAGCTTGTCTTGCGGAACTGGCTTGGTTCATCGCAAATCTAGGAAGAGGGAAATCAATGGCGGTATACGTGGTAGGTTGGCCTCTCGTAATTTCCCGAAGCGGGAAATCACTGGCTGTGTACGTGGTAGGTTGGCCTCTCGCAGTTTCCCCAAAGCGGGAAACTACTGGCGGCTCTCGCATCTTGGAATGTCTAAATTTTTCAGGAGGAACCTGAAAAATTGCCCCGACCAGGACTCGAACCTGGAACCTGCCCCTTAGGAGGGGGCCGCGCTATCCAGTTGTGCCACCGGGGCGTGGGCGCAGGATACCGTAACCAGTAACCTCCGTGCTAGCCTCTGGCCTGTCTCAGCCACCCTAAGCCCTTAAATGACCCACCCAATCCCCTCAGACGCTGACCTCATCAACGCGCTCACCACCAGCTATCAAAATGGCACTACCTACTCCCCGCCCAGCCACTCAATCGGCGCCTTTGATCTAGATCGCGCCTATGAGCTCCAGCACGCCTACGTCGCCAGATGGCAGGCCCGAGACAGCATCAGCGGCTTCAAAGCGGCCGTGACCGCGCCACCGATGCAGAAGGCCTTTGGCCTGCCTGGTCCCGTCACCAGCGTGCTGTTCGCCAAAGGTGCGCGCGACAACGCCCAAACGATTGCCACCGCCGACTACCGCACCCTGCTGGTCGAAACCGAGCTCTGTTACCGCTTGAAAGAGTCTGTCAGCGCCCCACTCACAAGCGTTGCCCAGGCCCGGGAGCTGGTCGCCCGGGTCTCCCCCGCGTTTGAACTCGCTGACCCCGGCTTTGGTGCAGCCAAATTCACCGGCGAAGATCTGGTTGCCACCAACATCGCCTGTGGCGGCTGGATAGAAGGCCCTGCCTTCGATTGGGCAAACCACAACCTCGACACCCTCAATGCAAAACTTACTCGGGACGGTGAGGTGCTGCACGACGCCCCAGCAGGCTCGGTTATGGACGGACAATGGCAGGCACTGCGCTGGCTCATCAACCAGACCGTTGCCAAGGGCTACACCATCACGCCAGATCACATCTTGCTCAGCGGCGCTATTGGAGCTGCGCATCCCGGTAAACCCGGGCACTATGTTGCCGAGTTTGGCGCTGCTGGTCGTGTTGAATTTCAGCTCAACGGCTAAAGCAAACTCACCCCCAACAACCGTAAAAACTAGAATGCGCAGACAACACTGCGCCGGAGAAGCCCTATGATTCTTGCTCTTAAAATTGTGTGCGGCCTCTATGCCGCCCTGATGGCCTCACTAGGTGCCAGCTGGTGGTTCGGCTTTGCCGCCATGGGTGAAAGCCAGCACATCAATGCGCTGAACAGCGTTGGCGTTAACAACCTAACCGCTGACATGGGCGCGTTGTTTTTTGGGACCGCCATTCTCATCGCATTGGGGTTGCGCGCTGGCAAATCCCAGTGGCTGCTCAGTGCAGCGATACTCATGCTGATTGCAGCGGCCGGCCGAATACTCGCCTACGTCACCGTGGGCTTTGAGGCAGAGACCCTGGTACCGCTAGTGTTTGAACTTGCTTCCGCCAGCATTCTGTTCTTCACCCACAAACAGATGAGCGCCACACCCAGCTAGCAGGCTCGTATCTCACAGAGGCTTTGTTTCGCGGCCTTTACACAGCTGCAGAACGTCGCGCATGGCCCGGCCGAGTTCTACGCGCGGGTATGGCTTAACAAGATGCATCGCCAACCCGAGGTCTTTCATCTCGTCCAAGTCTTCTGAAGCCGCGTAGCCAGAAGTGGCAATCACGCAGATCTGTGGGTTGAGCCGCCTAAGCTCCACAAAGCAGTCTCTACCACTCATCTTGGGCATGACCATATCGAGCAGCACCGCGTCTATGTGCTGCTGCTCTCGCTGGTAGAGTTCCACGGCCTCTAGACCGTTGTTTGCGGTCAACACCTCGTACCCCAAGCTCTCCAGTGTTCTTCTGGTGACATCAAGCACCTGACTCTGATCATCAACAACCAGCACTAACCCCTCGCCTTCGATAACATCATCATCGATCTTCTGGGGTAACACTGCCGAGTGCGCCATAGGCAACCGAATGGAAAAGCGAGTGCCGCGCCCCAGTTCGCTTTGCACGGTGACGCTGCCGTGGTGCTGCTGCACCGTTCCAAAAACCGCAGCGAGCCCCAACCCCGTGCCTTTTGATAGGCCCTTGGTTGTAAAAAACGGCTCAAAGATTTGCTCGATAACTTCCGGCGCAATACCAGACCCCGTGTCTTCAACTCGCAATTCAATATAGTCCCCTGCGCTAAGCTCAAACGAACTCTCTCCGCAGTCTTCTGCACTCAGACACACCTTTTGTGTGGAAAAAACCAAGGTTCCGCCAGAGGGCATCGCGTGCGAGGCATTAATACCCAGGTTCAACAAACAACTCTGCAACAACGCGCGATCACCACGCACGAGGTCTGTTTCTGCCTCCACTCGAACGCTCATTTCAATTCTTGGATCAATCGTACGCCTTAACACATCCACCGTATCAGTGATGACCTGGTGCATTTCAACTTGCTGCTCGGCAACAGGTTGTTCTCTGGCAAAAGACAGCAATTGCTCCGTCAATTCAGCAGCGCGGTAGGCCGAACCCAGAATAAGCTCGGGTAACTCGCTTAACTCAGAATCACCATCCAGCTCATCGTTGAGTATCTCCGCCGCCCCCACTATACCGCCCAACATATTGTTGAAGTCGTGCGCGACGCCGCCCGCAAGCTGCCCAAGTGCGTCCAACCGTCGAACCTGTTGCACCTCTCTCTGCAGATCGTTCTCACGACTCATGTCACGAAAAACGATAACTGTTCCAGTTTTGCTTTCAGGCGGCAACACCACAGGTGCCGCCGTAAGAACAATAGGTAGACGCCTGTTGTCTGAGGTCATCAACCGAGCCGAAACCGTTGACGGAAAATCATCACCCGCGGGCCATTCGATCAGTGCATCGTTCGCCTCCTCCCTGAGCTGAAAAACGTCGGCGACAGGTTTGCCAATTGCCTGCTTTAGCGTCAATCCTATCCACTGCTCTGCAACTGAATTCATGTGCTCAATCTCACCGAGCGTATTAGTCGTAACCACCCCTTCACCAATCGATTGCAACGTCGCCCGCAGTTTTTGTTCTTCATGAGACAGCGCCAAGCCAAGACGCTTTTGATGGACGCTAAGAACGGCAAAGTAAACAGCGAGCCCAAGCAAAACAAAAAACACACCACCAATAGTGAGCAAGAGTCCACGGTATAATTCCCAGAACGGAACCTCGTTGAAACGCAGGACGGCGTTGGGTGGTAACGCACTCAGGTCGGCACCCGTTCGCAACAGCGCACGCTTGTCGAACAGCGGAATATTCGGACTGCGATCAACAACCGCAATCTGCTCGGGCGATTCTCCCACCAAAATCCGCTCGAGCATCTGTGCAACCACCTGCCCCTGTTTTGCACCGGTGAGGACATAACCTCCGACATAGCCTGAACCGATCGACTCATCCCAAAAATCGTAGACCGGCAACCCTGGTGCCGTGAGCAGCTCAACCTGTTCATCAAGGCGAAAATACTGTCCGTTGGGGTCCCGAAAATAGGCCAACCGCAACACCACAGACGTCGGCGGCAGGCTCTGCAAGCCGGCGGTCAGTTCTACAGCGGTTAGTCCAGTAAGCTCAACCGTACGAATAGAATCGGGTAACTGTGTAGCAAACTGACGAAATTCGTCTAACATCGCTCGACCAGACGGCGTGAAGTCGGAAACAACCGCCAGATGTGTCGTGCCAGGGTGAAGGTCGAGAGCGACCTGCACGGTGGCCTCGATATCAATGACTTCGGCAACGCCCGTGACACCCTCAACCCCATCCAGCAAGGACGGTTGAAACCCATTGAGACTGCAGAAAATCAACGGGACATTCGGAAAGAGTGCCGCCCGATTGGCTAACGCAAAGTCGAACGCATTATTATCTACGGTGATAACGGCACTCAACTTAACCCCACGATACTTCTGGGTGTAGGCCGAAAGCAGAGTCGCGCTGAGCGCTTCTGGCGCGTGCCTTTTAGTGTCCATATCTTCGATAAGGAAGGTCACATCAGGGCGTTTGCGCCCCATGTCAGCCACGATCGCATCAATCGTTTCATCGGATAACAACTTGCCACGATGGTAGGAGTTGAGAATAAGCACGTTCTCAGCAGCCCAGGCAAAACCGGGCACCACAGCCAGAACGCCAACCAGTGCGACAAAACAGCACAATCGCCTCCAGCCACGTTTCATCCCTGTGTCATCCTCGCGTCATCCTTGTGGCATCCCTGTCGCTCTCACCAAGCGCCGCACCATACCTGAACCCTAAGGCTAAAACGAAGCTGCCCTTGCCTAGCTCACAAGGGAATCGCCCGCCGCTTAGTGTTATTCGTGCTCGCTTTGGTCCGTGTTCGTGTCGAGCGCTCGCAGTCGCGATTCAGGCGCAGCCAAGGTCGCCGCCGCCCCTCCAGCCCGACGAAGCTGATGCAGGCCGTAACCTGCAGGCGCCGTCTCAACCAGCTCTTGTTTACCGAGCGGTAAATTCACATAGTCGTCAGAGTTGTCATTGCTGTAGGCAGGACTTTCGGCAGCGTAGTCACTGCGGTAATCGCCCAACACGGCACCCGATGCGGAATCTTGCAGACCGTAACTGCCGGCGTAACTGTCACCAGCAGCCGTCGAAGTGTCAGCACCTGACAGGCTCTCCGGCATCAAAAACGTCTCGTCTTTAACCAACAACCAGGCATCGACAAAGCCCGCTATGCGCGCCCGCTCAAGCTTTGAATTTGCGGCTGCGCGCGTGCTCACTGGGCCATCGATCACGCGGTAAACCGAACCAATGGATGATTCTGAGGGCACTATGCTCAAGTTCGAGAAGGTGGCAGAGGCCTTGTTACGTTGCTCCTCGGCGCCCGATAACTGGCTGTAGCTACCCAGTGACACCCAGAATTGTTGGGCGGCGTGCGCAGTGCCTGAGCAACCAAGCAGTAGCCCGGCTAAGGCCAACAGCCGTCCTAGTTTGCTGTGCATCTTCATTTGTCTGTCTCTATCCCAACAACATGATCATTATGCCTGCTGCAACGGCTGAACCGATAACACCAGCCACATTAGGCCCCATGGCGTGCATCAACAGGAAGTTATGAGGGTTGGCCTCAAGGCCTACCTTGTTGGCTACCCGTGCCGCCATCGGCACCGCCGAAACGCCTGCCGCACCAATCAGCGGATTCACCTTGTTGGTTGGCGCCAGCACGTTCATCAGCTTGGCCATCAAAACCCCACTCGCGGTGCCAATCGCAAAGGCCACCAGACCCAACAACAGAATACCCAGAGTGCTGGGCACCAGAAACTGCTCAGCACTAAGCTTGGAGCCGACAGCTAGCCCGAGGAAGATGGTAACAACGTTGATAAGGGCGTTTTGGGTGGTTTCCGACAGGCGATCCACAACGCCACTCTCGCGCATCAGGTTACCGAGGCAGAACATACCCAGAAGCGGCGCAGCAGAGGGCAGCAGCAACCCGACCAGCAACACCAACACCAACGGAAACAGAATGCGCTCAAGTTTCGTCACTTCGCGCAGTTGCGTCATCACAATCGAGCGTTCTTCGACGGTTGTAAGCGCACGCATGATGGGCGGCTGCACAAGCGGCACCAACGCCATGTAAGAGTAGGCCGCAACCGCTATCGCCCCCAACAACTGGGGCGCTAACTGCGACGCCACATAGATCGCCGTCGGACCGTCCGCCCCCCCAATAATACCAATGGCTGCCGCCTCAGCGAGCGTGAAGTCCATCCAGCCGAGTTGGGTCAAAGCCACTGCGCCAATGAGCGTGGCAAAAATACCAAACTGCGCAGCGGCGCCGAGAAAGAGTGTTTTAGGGTTAGCGAGCAATGGGCCAAAATCGGTGAGCGCCCCTACCCCCATAAAGATAATAAGCGGAAACGCACCGGTTTCAATGCCGGTCGAGTAAGCGAGGTATAGCAAGCCATCACCCGTCGCAATTTCTGCGCCAGGAATGTTGCTGAGCAGGCCGCCAAAACCAATGGGCACAAGCAACAACGGCTCGAACTGCTTGCCAATGGCGAGGTAAAGCAACAGCAATGAAATGCCAAGCATTGACGCCTGACCAATGGTGATCTGCGCAAGGCCCGAGCCTTCCCAAATGAGCAGCAACTGTTCCATCAGGCGATCTGCACCAAGGTCTGACCGACCGACACGGCATCGCCTTCGCGAACATCAACACTGACGACGCGGCCCGATTTGGGCGCTACCACTTCGGTTTCCATTTTCATGGCTTCGAGCAGCAGCAGTAACTGCCCCTGCTCGACCGTATCACCAGGGCTCACGTGTACCCGAAAAATGTTACCTGCAAGCGCGGCTGACACAGGCTCGCCTGCTCCGCTCGCCGCCGCCACAGGCGCAGCAGCACCGGCTGGCGCACCGCTAGGCACGATGCTTTCGAGAGCCCCGCCTTCGCTCACTTCAACGGTGTAAACCGCACCGTCGACGCGCACGCTATAGGTAGACAGGCCACCCTCTGCAACAGCGCCCGCGGTAACAGCAGACGCCGCGACTGAGTCATCAAGACTTGGCGCGGGCTCAAACGCAGACGGGTTATCACGGTTCTCCAAAAACTTGGTGGCCACCGGACCAAACAGCGCGTAGGTCAGCACGTCATCAATCTTGGCGTCTGCAACGCGAAACCCACGCTCTTTGGCGAGCGCATCAAATTCTTGGGTCAGCGAATCCATTTCGTCTTCAATCAGATCAGCAGGACGACAGGTAATCGGCTCTGCGCCATCCAATACCTTCTTCTGCAACGCCGCGTTTAGCGGTGCAGGGGTTGCGCCGTATTCACCTTTCAATACGCCGGCGGTTTCTTTGGTGATGCTCTTATAGCGGTCACCCGACAACACGTTGATAACCGACTGGGAGCCCACAATCTGCGAGGTCGGCGTAACCAGAGGAATAAAACCAAGGTCTTCACGAACCCGTGGAATCTCTTCCAACACTTGGTTCAACTGATCGGTCGCATTCTGCTCGCGCAACTGATTTTCTAGGTTGGTGAGCATGCCCCCCGGCACTTGCGCCACCAGAATTCTGGAATCTACCCCGCGCATCGCACCTTCGAACTTCGCGTATTTTTTGCGCACTTCGCGGAAGTACCCGGCAATCTCTTCAAGCAGCACCAGGTTCAACCCCGTGGGCCGCTCACTCTCCTCCAAAATAGCCACCACGCTCTCGGTGGCCGCATGGCCGTAGGTCATGCTCATGCTGGAGATAGAGGTATCAACGTTATCAATACCCGCTTCAATCGCTTTGATGCAGGTGGTTGTTGCCATGCCCGTTGTAGCGTGACTTTGCATGTGAACGGGGATGCTCAGGCTTGCCTTCATTCGGCTAACCAGTTCAAACGCTGTGTAGGGGTTGAGCAAGCCGGCCATGTCTTTGATGCAAATAGAATCCGCACCCATGTCTTCGATGCGTTTAGAAAGATCGAGCCACATGTCCATCGTGTGCACTGGACTAACGGTGTATGAGATCGTGCCTTGCGCATGTTTGCCAACCTCAAGCACCGCCTTAATCGCTGTCTCTAGGTTGCGCATGTCGTTCATCGCGTCAAACACGCGAAACACATCCACACCGTTCACCGCACAGCGTTCAACAAACTTGGCCACTACATCGTCAGCGTAGTGCCGGTAGCCCAGAATGTTCTGACCACGAAACAGCATTTGCTGGGGCGTATTGGGCATCGCCTTTTTCAGGGCCCGAATGCGCTCCCAGGGATCTTCACCCAGATAGCGAATGCAGGAATCAAAGGTAGCGCCACCCCAAGACTCAAGCGACCAAAAACCAACCTGGTCGAGCTTGGCGGCAATCGGCAGCATGTCTTCGATGCGCACGCGTGTCGCCAGCAGACTTTGGGAGGCGTCGCGTAGCACGACATCGGTGATACCTAGGGGTTGTGTCGTCATTTTTAGTCCTTATCTGTTCAATCTCTACCGGACGTCACCGGGATAACTCTGCCTGGTTGCGAATAGGTTGCCGAAGATGGTGGCTATTTCTTGCCGGAGCGATGCAAATGCAAGGCCGCCGTGATGGCCGCAACCACAGCAGGACTGCTGCCGGCAGCCGCCGGATCAACTGTGGCGTCTGGTGCCGGAATGTCGGGCTGCAGGCGAATGGCAATGGCTGACATCGCGCGGGTGGCAAAAACCAGGAGGGTGAGGAACATGAACACGGTGCCCATGCCGATAAGCATGAGGTTCAAGCCCTGACTAAGCAGTGATCCTTCCACAGTACGCGGTACTCCGATCGAGAATAGGAATTCTGTCGCTATCGGGCAATCGGGTTTACCAATCGACCAATAACCATTTCAATGGCGCGGTTAGCGTCATCATCAACAGATTATATTGACGCAAATTGACCCTGTTTGCAGAGGTAAATTGAAACCGCAGAGAGCGGTAAGCATGGCAGGCGCAAAAGGAGAGCAGTCAGAGAGTAGACAGAAGCGGGCTTGAGAAGCCCTTACTATGGTGCGCCCGGAGCGATTCGAACGCCCGACCCCGTGGTTCGTAGCCACGTGCTCTATCCAACTGAGCTACGGGCGCATAATAGTCTGTCCGGCCTCTCGACCGGCGCGTATTATCAGGACGCTACCCACAGGGGTCAACAGGAGTTTCCACTCCAGAGGCAAAATGTCGAATACCAATACAATTAAATCCACCCAGGTCACAGCCACACCTACACCCACACCTGCGGAACAGCCCATTGCGGCTGAAACCGAGGCCCAGATTACGCAACGGCGCGCCCAGGCAGATGCCGCCACCAACCATAGGTTTCGTGGTTGGCGGTTACTCGGGGTGGTTGGCCTGGTGGTGGTACTGCTTGCGGTTGCCAGCGCCGTCGTCGACTGGCTGGTGATAGGCCCGCTGGAGGGGCGTATGTTCTGACCGTAGCCGGTTAGGGAGAGCGAGAAATTGGCGGAGAGGGAGGGATTCGAACCCTCGATGAGCTTTTAACCCATACTCCCTTAGCAGGGGAGCGCCTTCGGCCACTCGGCCACCTCTCCATACGCATCACGTTGATGCGCGGGCGGAGTGTACCAGCACGCGCTTAACGGTTTAAAGCCTTAGGTTGGACTTTTTTAGTGCTTGGCGGTTGAGTTGGCGACGGATGAAATTGTCGCGTCCGCAACGGGCTCATTTTCTTTCTGAATTCGCTCGTAAATTTCTTCGCGGTGCACAGCCACGTTCTTTGGGGCATGCACCCCAACCCTGACCTGATTGCCTTTGACGCCAAGTACCGTGACGGTAATCTCGTCGCCGATCATCAGGGTTTCCCCGATTCGGCGGGTAAGTATTAGCACTGTTTCCTCTCCCTGTCCTGAGACAACTATCACCCCAACAGATCACACCTTCCTACGCTTTCACTACACAGCCAAAGATCGGCTTGTGCGGCGATTTCAAAGTACTATTACGCCCTCTCGATGCGAACAGTATCGAGGGCACAGACGCAACAGTGGTACCTCTGTTGGTTGACGCAAATGCGTCGCTTGAGTATGCCTAGACAAAATTAACGACTTAACGTTCAGTATAGTTGAGGCCTAGAACTAATTTTGTAAACACGCAGTAATGATCCTAAACTTTGACTCAGCCAATAACCAGCTATTTGCCTAATTTAGTGAACATTCACGTTAACAGTCAAGACAGCGATGAGGCGGGTCCATTCTCCAACCCAAAGGCCGAGTGAATGGCCCGCACGGCGAGTTCTAGATAACGTTCAGCAACTACGACAGAAATCTTAATTTCTGACGTAGAAATGATCTGAATGTTGATGTTCTCCGCCGCTAAAGCGTCAAACATCTGGGTCGCAACGCCAGCGTGGGAACGCATCCCTACCCCAACCACCGACACCTTGGCGATGGCATCATCAGAGACCACTTCGCGCGCGCCCGTTGCTTCTCGAATCGGTTCGAGCAACGCAAGCGCCTGGGCAAAATCAGACCGGCTCACCGTAAATGTGAAGTCGGTAAGACCATCAGCCCCGATGTTTTGCACAATCATGTCCACTTCAATATTCGCCCGGCCGATAGGACCGAGAATTTTGGAAGCGATGCCGGGAATGTCAGGTACACCCTGAACCGTGAGTTTAGCCTCGTCACGCGTATGCGCTATGCCGGAGACGATAGGTTGTTCCATGACGGTTTCCTCAGTGGTGATCAGCGTGCCCGGGCCGTCTTCAAAACTCGATAGCACTCGCAGCGCGACGTTGTATTTGCCGGCAAACTCGACCGATCGTGGGTGTAAAACTTTAGAACCGAGACTCGCCAGCTCAAGCATCTCTTCAAAAGTGACCGTTTCAAGCCGGCGCGCGTCCTGCACGATGCGGGGATCGGTGGTGTAAACGCCATCAACGTCGGTATATATTTGGCATTCCTCAACGCCCAGTGTTGCAGCGAGCGCCACCGCCGTCGTATCAGAACCGCCGCGGCCAAAGGTGGTTACTTCGCCGTCTTCGGTGACGCCCTGAAAACCCGCTACAACAGGCACTTGCCCTGCCGCCAATGCACTTCTCAATGCGCTCTCTTCAATGTGCTCTATGCGGGCCTTACTGTGCTGCGAATCGGTAACGATGCGCACCTGACTGCCTAAGAAAGAGCGCGCGTCTAACCCCAGCTCGTGAATTGCCATACTCAACAACGCAATGGTCACCTGCTCGCCCGAGGCCAGTAGAACATCAAGTTCTTTCGGTCGAGGTTTATCAGCAAGCTCTTGCGCAAGTGAGGTTAGTCGGTTGGTCTCCCCACTCATGGCAGACACCACCACCACAACCTCGTGGCCTTCTCGACGAAAACGCGCGACTCGCTCGGCAACCGCTTTGATACGCTCCGCAGAACCGACCGAGGTGCCGCCGTACTTGTGAACATAAAGGGCCATATCAGTTGCCTAAGGTTTCAGCGACCCAGGGCGCAACCAGAGCCAGCGCCTCGGGCAAGGCGTCAGTATTAGACCCGCCCCCCGCACGCGCCATATCAGGCCGCCCACCGCCTTTGGCACCAACCTGTGCGCCAACAAGATTAACGGCGTCGCCCGCCTTCAACTGCTTGGTGAGGTCTTTGCTGACGCCGGCAATGAGGGCCACCTTGCCCTCTTCAACAGCCGCCAGCACGATCACGCAACGCTTAAGCTTGCTCTTCAGATTATCAAGCGTCGACATCAAGCCCTTCGCATCACCAGCAACCTGGGCCGCAAGCACCTGCACGTCGCCAACGGCAACGGCTTCGCTCGCGAGATCTGCGCCTTGGTTAGCCGCAACAGCGCCTTGCAGGCGCTCAACCTGCTTAGCTAAATCACGCTGCTGCGCCTGCAATTGTTCTACCTTGGAAATCAAATCGCCACGGTTGCCGCGAACCAGTTCACCAATGCGCAACAGCGTGTTTTCACCGCTATTCACATAGGCGTGGGCGTTACTACCCGTAACCGCCTCAACCCGGCGAACACCAGAGGCAATACCAGTTTCTGCGAGAATTTTTAAGAGCCCAATATCACCCGTGCGCTGCACGTGAGTACCGCCACACAGCTCGACCGAAAAGCCATCACCCATGGTCAGCACACGAACTTCGTCGCCGTACTTTTCTCCAAACAGGGCCATTGCTCCAGCCTTTATGGCGTCGTCATAACCCAGCAGTTGTGTCTGTACCGGCGTGTTCGCCATGACTTCGGCATTGACCAGAGTTTCGATCTGCAGAAGCTCTTCCGCTGTCACGGGCTGGTTGTGTGAAAAATCGAAACGCAGTCGCGCCGCGTCAACCAATGAGCCTTTTTGCTGAACGTGAGACCCCAGCACACGACGCAGAGCCGCGTGCAACAGATGAGTCGCTGAGTGGTTTAGGGCGGTTGCATGACGCTGGGCCACTGACACTTGTGCGCTAACCTCGTCACCCACATTGAGCTCACCCGAGCTGATTTTGCCCTGATGTAGGTGCTGGTCGACGCTGACCAGGGTATCGATGACATTCAGTGTGCCGCCGGCTGCGGTGCGCAGAGTGCCCACGTCACCCACTTGCCCACCAGATTCTGCGTAAAACGGTGTTCGATCAAGAACCACGACACCCGAGTCGCCGCTGACCAGCGCCTCAACCGGCTTTAGATCACCATCGGCTTCAGCACGAAACAGATTGAGAATTTTGCCGCTGCCCTGAGTATCGGTGTAGCCCAGAAACTCCGCCTTCGACTCCAGCCGAATGCGCTGCCCAAGCGTGGCGTCAAACTTTGTGGCTGCCCTGGCTCGATTGCGTTGCTCTTCCATGGCCACTTCAAAGCCCGCCATATCCACAGACAGGTCGCGCTCGCGCGCAACATCCGCTGTTAGGTCAACGGGGAAGCCATAGGTGTCGTAAAGACGAAAAGCCACTTCGCCCGGAATAACGTCACCATCCAGTTTTTTGATTGAGGCATTGAGCAATTCCATGCCCTGACTCAGGGTTTCGGTGAAGCGCTGCTCTTCTTTCGCAAGCGCCGCTGTAATGTGGTCTTGCTGCTCACGCAGAACCGGATAGGCCTCACCCATCTGTGTCGCAAGCGTCGCCGCCAGTTTGTGGAAGAACGCCCCTTCAATGCCCAGCTTGTGACCGTGACGCAATGCGCGACGAATAATTCGTCGCAGCACGTAACTGCGATCTTCACTGCCCGGCAGAATGCCATCGGTAATCATGAACGCCGCTGACCGAATATGGTCTGCAATCACCCGCAACGATGGATTGGCAAGCATCGCTTGTTCGTCCGTTATTCCAGCAAATCCTGCGGTCTGCTTGATAATTTCACGGAACATATCGGTTTCGAAAACACTGTGCACACCCTGCAAAATCGCGGCCATGCGCTCAAGCCCCATGCCGGTATCAACGCCTGGCTTAGGCAACGGCGTCATGGTGCCGTCTGGCGCGCGGTCGAACTGCGGGAACACCAGATTCCAGAACTCGAGATAGCGATCGCCGTCTTCGTCGGGCGACCCGGGTGGGCCACCTTCAACCTCAGGGCCGTGATCGTAAAACAACTCGGTGCAGGGTCCGCACGGACCGGTATCGCCCATCGCCCAGAAATTTTCTTCGAGCGGAATCACCTTGTCAGCCGGCAAACCAATCTTTTTAGTCCACAGGTCATACGCCTCGGTGTCTGAGGGGTGATAAGTCACACACAGGCGCTCAACAGGCAACTTCATGACGTCAGTAACAAACGCCCAAGCCCAGGTGATGGTCTCTTCTTTGAAATAGTCTCCGAACGAGAAATTACCCATCATTTCGAAAAACGTCAGGTGCCGATCGGTATAACCCACGTTCTCAAGGTCATTGTGTTTACCGCCAGCACGCACGCACCGCTGCGCTGAGGTGGCTCGGCCGTAACCCAGGTCTTCGTGACCCAACAACGCATCCTTAAACGGCACCATTCCAGCATTGGTAAACAACAGCGTCGGGTCGTTGTGGGGCACCAGAGAGCTTGAAGGCACTCGTCGGTGCTCCAGGGCCTCAAAATATTCCAGATAGGCCGCGCGTAACTCGGCTACTTGCATGACTCGCCTCTTGGCACCCTCTATTGGTTGCTCCTGCGAAGCACATAGACTCCTGCGAAGAATAATAGAAGGTGCTATCACCAAAAAAGGCGCGAAGTATAGCCAAGCGGGCAGCCCTACTCCAGAAGCCGCCCGTCCAAGGTGCGATAAATCAGATCTGCCGGAAACCCACGCTGGGACAGAAACCGGGCGCAACGATTCCAGCGCTGCTGTGCCAATTTGCGTGCCGCTTCAGCGTCGACATCTGAAACAGAGCTTGAATCACCATCAGATACGGCGCGTAACTGCTCTAACAGGCCGCCAAACTTGCGCTGACAGACCGCCGCCGCTTGCTGCTGCCAGAATTCTGACGGCCGGGTGAGTTCCTGCTCGGCGAGCCTGTCCGGCACGCCACGTTCCAGCAGTTCCATTCGAATACGGAGCGGTCCATAGCCTTTATCAATACGAGATCGAACGTAGGCCACCACAAAGCGTTCGTCCGACAGCGAGCCGTCCAGAGTAAGCGCCTCGATGACCTGAGTGATGTGCTGTTCAGAATCGCAGGTTGCGGCAGACCCACTGGCTTTAACACCCAGCTTACGCCGCAGCTCAACCGTTGAGTATTCACGCCGGGCCAACGCTTTCAACGCGTATCCCAGTAGCATCTGGAATTCAGATTCGGTGCGGCTCGACAGAGCAGCAGAGGTTTCCCTCACTACCCCCGTGTGTTTGCGCGGAGCGGCAAGCGCGGTCAGTTCGATACTCTCGCCCACAGGGTGACCATCAGCAAGCTCTCGTATGGCCTGCCAACGGGGATCTTCCTGGAGATTGAGCTCCGAGTCTGAGTCGCCTGCCTGCCCCTGCTCTTCTGCTACTGCAGAAGAGCCCGTGGAGCTGGCAAACACGGCTTAGCTCGCTTTGGCGGTTTTGGTTTTCCCAGTCTCTTTTGCGACCGTCTCTTTCGCAGCAGTAGACTCGCCAACAACCACGTCAGCCGCAGAACTGTCGCCTTTCTTCTTGTCTGAGTTACCAGAGGCGTCAGCGTCTTGCTCGTCAGTCGGGTTGTCGAGGGGCATCAGTTGCTGACGAATAGTGGTTTCAATCGTCGCTCTCATTTCTGGATGGTTATCCAGAAATTCGGCCGCGTTCTTGCGGCCCTGACCAATACGATCGGTGCCGTAGGAATACCAGGCGCCTGACTTCTCAATCAACCCTTGCTTCACACCCAGCTCAATGATTTCACCGGTGCGATGAATGCCTTTGCCGTACATGATCTGGAATTCAGTTTGTCGAAACGGAGGCGCCACCTTGTTCTTAACCACCTTCACACGAGTTTCGTTACCGACTACCTCGTCACCCTCTTTGACGGCGCCAATGCGGCGAATATCGAGACGAACAGAGGAATAGAACTTAAGTGCGTTACCACCCGTTGTGGTTTCCGGCGAACCAAACATCACACCAATCTTCATTCGAATCTGGTTGATGAAGATCACCAGGGTGTTGGAGTTTTTGATGTTGCCGGTCATTTTGCGCAGCGCCTGACTCATTAGTCGCGCTTGCAGGCCAACGTGGGTATCACCCATGTCGCCTTCTATTTCAGCCCGGGGTGTCAGTGCGGCAACCGAGTCGATAACCACAACGTCGATCGCACCGGAGCGAACAACCATGTCGCAAATTTCCAAAGCCTGCTCGCCGGTATCAGGCTGAGAGACCAGCAAATCTTCAACATTTACGCCCAAATTCTCAGCGTAGATAGGATCAAGGGCATGCTCTGCATCGATAAACGCACAGGTGCCGCCCGCTTTTTGCGCCTCAGCAATAACCTGCAGAGTCAGTGTGGTTTTACCAGACGACTCCGGACCGTAAATTTCTACAACGCGGCCGCGCGGCAAGCCGCCGATGCCCAGCGCAACGTCCAATCCCAGTGAACCGGTAGAAATGGAAGGAATACGCTCAAGCTCTTTGTCGCCTAATCGCATCATCGAACCTTTGCCAAATTGGCGCTCGATTTGAGACAGTGCGGCGGTAAGTGCGCGATCGCGGTTTGCTGAAGAATCAGACATGATTTGCTCCTGGGTAGTTGGGCTTCGTCAGTCTAGACCGGGTGGATTCGGTGTGAATCCCAGGCGGTTCCGGCAGGCTGGCCCTCGATGCGAAGTACTGTATATCCAGTCAGTAGTGGCTTGCAAGGCGTATTCCAAAAAAAGTTTAAAATCGCACTCTGAGGAGGGCGATTAACGGCCCTATCTACGCAGTGACTGCGCGGTGACTACGCGGTGACTGCGTCAAACAAACCAGCAGTCGCCACTTTTTTACGCCCCCGGGCGCGCTTCTGATCCCGTGGCTCACCGAATTCGAGTACCCTTGCGCGGTACCCGCTACGGCGCCGAAAGACGCGGCCGATCAGACCTCGATGAACACCCCGACAGAACCACACAACACCAGCAAATTTGAAGGCCACACCCCCATGATGCGGCAGTATCTGGGAATCAAGGCCGATCACCCCGACAGCCTGCTGTTCTACCGCATGGGTGATTTTTACGAACTGTTCTACGGCGACGCCCAAAAGGCCGCTGAACTGCTTGGCATTACTTTAACTGCCAGGGGCCAGTCCGGTGGCGCACCCATTCCAATGTGTGGCGTCCCGTTCCACGCGGTCGACGGCTATTTGCAAAAACTGGTCGCCCGGGGCGAAGTGGTTGCCATCTGCGAGCAGGTTGGCGACCCCGCCACCAGCAAAGGGCCCGTGGAACGCAAAGTGCAGCGTATCGTCACACCCGGCACCCTAACCGAAGACGCCTTACTGGAAGCCCAGGGCGACAGCGTACTCGCTGCGATCTGCAAGGAAGGCACAACTTGGGGCGTTGCCTATCTAAACATCGCCGCTGGCAATTTCTGGCTGGCCGAGCACAGCAATCTGGTTGATCTGCTGGGCGACATCGCTCGCCAACAACCCAACGAGTTGTTACTGCCGTTTGGCATCGAAGACAGCGCCCTGCGCACGGGCTTGAGTGATCGCAACGTACGCGAACAGGACGTGCTGAGCTTTGATCTGGAGCTTGGCTTAAAGCGCCTCAATACCCACTTCGGCACCCATGACCTGAGTGCCTTTGATTGCGCAGACCTCCGCCCTGCCCTGCAGTCTGCGGGTGCCGTACTGCAGTACGCCCAACGTGCTTACCAGCAACGCCTGGACCATCTCGTTGAACTGCGCCGCGAGCGCACCAGCGAGTGGCTGGAACTGGACGCCAATTCGCGGCGCAATCTGGAAATCGACACCCGCTTGGATGGCAGCAGTGAACACACGCTCTATGCCACCCTTAACCATTGCTCTACGGCCATGGGCAGCCGCTTGCTACGCAGTTGGCTGAACGCCCCGTTGCGCGATAGAACCAAAGTCCAGGCCCGCCACCAGGCCGTCCTCGAACTGCTGCATGGCCGAGCTATCGATAGTGTAAGCACGCCATTAAAAGGCGTTGGCGACCTGCAACGTGCCGTCAGCCGCATTGCATTACGTAGCGCCTCCCCCAGAGACTTGTCGCGGGTTCGCGCCGCGCTTGCACAGCTTCCTCAACTCACCGAAGCGCTCAGCAACACCCACTCGCCGTTGCTGGCCAACGTGCGTGAAAATCTGCCAGATCTCACAGACATCGAGGCGTTACTGCAACACGCTATTGTCGAAGCCCCACCCGCTACCATTCGTGACGGAGGCTTTGTTGCTGACGGCTTTGACCCCGATCTCGACGAACTGCGCAACATCACCACCGACGCCAACACCTTTCTGCAAGATCTGGAAACTCGCGAGCGCGAGCGCACGGGCATCAACACCCTCAAGGTGGGCTACAACCGTGTGCATGGCTATTACATTGAAACCTCCCGCAGCGTGCAAACCGACATGCCAGCTGAGTACGTACGCCGGCAAACACTAAAGAACGCCGAACGCTTTATCACGCCAGAGCTGAAAGCCTTCGAAGACAAGGCGCTCACGGCCAAGAGTCGAGCGCTTGCCAAAGAAAAACAGCTCTGGGAAGAACTGCTCGACGCGCTGAATGTGCGCAGCCAAGACCTGGCATCAACCGCGCGAGCACTTGCCGAACTCGACGTTCTCACCTGCTTCGCCCACTGCGCCGAGCACTACAACCACAGCTGCCCTGAGTTGACCGAAACCCCCGGCCTTGCCATTGAACAAGGTCGCCACCCGGTTGTTGAGCGCCTAAGCGACACGCCCTTTATTGCCAACGACACGCGCTTCACCAACGATCGCCGAATGCTGGTCATTACCGGGCCAAACATGGGTGGTAAATCGACTTACATGCGGCAGACCGCACTGATTGTGCTCATGGCTTATGCCGGTGCCTTTGTCCCGGCAAGCCGCGCGGTGATTGGCCCGATTGATCGCATATTCACTCGCATCGGTGCCAGCGACGACCTCACCGGAGGACGCTCAACCTTCATGGTCGAGATGACCGAAACCGCCAACATACTGCATAACGCCACAAGTGAAAGCCTTGTGCTGCTCGATGAGATCGGCCGCGGCACCAGCACCTTTGACGGCCTGGCATTGGCCTGGGCCAGCGCGGCTCATCTGGCCACAACCTCCGGCGCATTTTCGCTCTTTGCGACACACTATTTTGAACTCACCCAGCTCGCGGGCGAACTGCGCGGTATCGCCAACGTGCATTTGGCGGCTGCCGAGCACAACGGCGCCATTGTGTTTCTGCACAACGTCCGCGAAGGCGCCGCCTCACAAAGCTACGGCATTCAGGTGGCACGGCTCGCTGGTCTGCCGGCGCCTGTGCTGCAACACGCACAGGCGTTACTTGCAGAGCTCGAACAGCGCTCCGCTGACTCCGCCAACTCAAGCCCAGACCAGGGCGATCTGTTTGGTAGTCGCGACCCGCTGCCTGCTGCGCCACCGCTCACAAGCCAAAGCCCAGAGGAAGTCGCGGCGCTAAATGCACTTCGAGAGTTTGATATCAATTCTTCAAACCCACTTCAAGCATTTGATTTTATTAGAAATATTAAGGCCAACCTAGAAAGCATCTAGCTCAGATTCTCGGTCCTATGCTTGCAACTAACGGGTCTAAACCACTGCCTTAACGGCGCGCCTCTACCTAGGTACAATGACGCGCTAATTTACGTGCAATTTAAAAAAGGTTTCCCCGCAGATGACGTTCGTAGTCGCCGAAGGCTGTATCAAGTGCAAACACACCGACTGTGTAGAAGTGTGCCCCGTTGATTGTTTCTACGAAGGCCCAAACATGCTGGTGATCCATCCAGACGAATGCATTGACTGTGCGCTGTGCGAGCCCGAATGCCCGGTTGACGCCATCTTTTCGGAAGATGAGCTACCTGACGATCAGCAGGAATTTCTTGAACTCAACGCAGAACTGGCCGAAGTCTGGCCAAACATCACCGAGATCAAGCCGGCTCCCGACGACGCCAAAGAATGGGCCGAGATCAAAGTAAAGCGCCAACTCCTAGAGCGCTAAACGCGCCCGGATACGGCTCTACTCAGCGCGTGACCACCGTGTCTGGGTTAACCGCCGTGCCATTTTTGCGTACCTCAAAGCGCAATACGCGCTCGTTCGGACTGCCATTGCCGCCCCCACGCGGTAATGTCGCAAGGGTTGTCCCCGCGACCACATGCTGTCCTTCGCTGACCTGCAAGGGCGCGTTAAAACCGTAGGAACTCAGCCAGGTGTCATTGTGTTTAAGAATGACAAACTGTCGATAACCCGCGAGGCTTGCCTGGGCAAACACCACCTCACCAGGACCGGCCGCGCGAATCGCCGTTCCCGGCTGCAGTGCAAAATCGATACTGCTGCCCGTTTTATTCGCGGCAGCGAGCAAACGCTTGCCCGAGCTGGGCCAGCGCAGCGGCACGGGGCCAGTGCTTGGCGCGACAATCTTTTTCGCTGGGCGAGCCGGCTTGGCAGCCGGTGGCTTTGCCGCCACCGACGGCTTTGGGGAACTGGTGGCTTTGACCGAGCCTGTTGAGGAGCTGATCGCCGCCCCCGACTGGGGCTTAGTACGAGTGCTTGCCAGCGGGTGCGGCTTATTTGATTGCGCTGCGGGAGACACCCGCTTGGTAACCGGACGACGGGCCGCTTGCCCCTTCACCGTTAGCACCTGCCCCGGATAAATCTCGAACGGCGCAGGAATACGGTTCAGCGCAGCCAGGTCGCGAAAATCACGCTGATAGCGCCAAGCAATGGAGTACAGAGTGTCACCAGCAACAACTCGATAGTTATTACCGGTTAGCGCCGCGTTGCGCGCGACCTGTCGCTCAGTGGAATGATCAACCCGGGAACGCTCCGTTACCGGCGGCGTGCCGCCCGAAGAGCATCCGGCAAGTAACAGCGTGGCCATGGCCAAACAGCAGCAACAAAAGCCAAGCGTCAGTCGCGGCACTATAATAGGTCCTGTAAGGCTAGCGAGATTCATCAGCCGGATTAAACCGCGCCAATAGCGTAACTGCCAGCACACCCAACACCATCATCCCCAAGGCCAGCACAGTCAGCGGGTCGGATACTTCAGCGGCGTAACGCTTCGGCGATAGCAACTCGGCCGTGGCGCTCTGCCAGGGCCACAGCTTCACCAAACTGCCTGCCATAACCCCGGTCAGTAAGGCCAACACGGAACCTCTGTAACTGCCAAGCAGCCAAAACAGCAGGCGCGAAAACAGCAGCAAGCCCAGCACACAACCACCAGCCAGACTGCCCAGCATCACGACATCAAAATCGGCAACAGCCGCTAACACAGCGGGATAAAGCCCCATCATAAGCAGCATCAAACTGCCGGATATGCCCGGCAGTATCCAGGCTGTCACTGCAATCATGCCGCCAGGCACCAGCATCCACCACTGGGCGTCGAGACTCACTGGAGACAGGCGTGACAGCACAATCCCGAACAGCAACCCAAGCCCACCAAACAACAGCACCTGCTGCCATTTCAAACCGCGCAACAACACAAATATGGACGCGATAATCAGCCCAAAGAAGAACGCCCAAACCAGCGGTGGCGATGTTTCCAGCGCCGACTTCACAAGCCGCGCTACCGTAACCAGAGACACCACCATTCCCACCGCAAGCGCCAGCAGAAAGCTCAGATTGTGTTGCTGCCAAAACCCGCTGATGCCGTCGCGCCGCAACACGCCAAAAGACGCAGGCCCAAAGCGTGCAATGCTGCCAAGCAGCTCATCATAGATACCGGAGATAAACGCAATGGTGCCGCCAGACACTCCGGGTATCACTTCGGCGATACCCATCAGCCCACCACGCAACCCAAGACCCAAATACTGTAACCCAGTGCGCTTGCTGCTAGTCATGGCTGCATCCCGCGCAAAAGGGGTACAAAACGTACGTACTCAACCACTGTTTCGTTGAACTCCTTGCCATTTTTCTCTATCACGCGCAGCTCCTGCACGTCACCGTTACCAACCGGAATAACCAGTCTGCCACCCTCGTCGAGCTGACCGAGTAACTCTTCGGGCACCCGCTCAGGAGCGGCTGTCACAATAATCGCATCGAACGGCCCCTGCTGGGGCCAGCCCATGTTGCCGTCGTCATATTTGATCAGCACGTTACGCAGCTTAAGCGCAGACAAACGATCTTTAGCACGATCTATTAGTCCCTTAATGCGTTCCACCGAATAAACCCGTCGCACTAGCGATGCCAGCACCGCGCTCTGGTAACCCGAACCCGTACCAATTTCCAACACCCGCTGTGGCGCTGCTTCGAGAACGGTCTGGGTCATCAGCGCAACCACATAGGGCTGAGAGATGGTTTGGCCAAAGCCAATGGGCAGCGAGGAGTCTTCGTAGGCACGATGCGCTAACGCCTCGTCGACAAAAATGTGCCGGGGAATCGACTTCATGGCGTCGAGCACGTCCATGTTGGCGATGCCGTTCTGCTTAAGTCGGTCGATCATGCGCGCTCTCGTGCGGGCGCTGGTCATGCCGATACCCTGCAAATCAAAGTCGCTCATGCAAGCACCTTTGATTTTGGTGTTGATTTTGGTGTTGATTGTGGCGCAGCTTCTGCCGAAAACTCCGGACGGGGCGGCCGGTCAAAGTGCCCGAGCTCGCGCAGCAATGAGGTGGCGTAGCAGCCTCCCGACAAACCAAAACACAGTTTTAACGTGGCGTCGTCCTGCCACTCCCAGCGCAGATCGCGCGGTTGCAGGTGTAATGCACGCCGCTCCTGTTTCAAGCCAGCGTATTCGAGCTCACCACAGATGTCCGCGTAGTCTGCCAGTACCGCCGTTTCAAACTCGACATCAGCCGCGCTCGCCTGCAATCTACCTCGCCCCCACAGTGGTCCAGTGGCTGGCTCGGCATTTTGCAGCGGGTCGTCGTGCTGCGCAAAACTGCCCTGCGCAAA
>JALZVT010000069.1 GCA_023300545.1 Pseudomonadales bacterium | reverse complement strand
TCAGCGTTGTCTTGCCGTGGTCAACGTGGCCAATTGTACCTACGTTAACGTGCGGCTTGGTCCGCTCGAATTTCTCTTTACTCATCTAAACAACGCCTCTGTGCATTGGTGGTGTCAACAAACTTTCAATAAAAGAACCGCTTCTTACTTCAGAAACAGCCCTGCCAATTGGTGCTCACAATCGGATTTGAACCGATGACCTCTTCCTTACCAAGGAAGTGCTCTACCGCCTGAGCTATGTGAGCGGTAAACATATGGAGCGGGTAGCGAGGATCGAACTCGCGTCATCAGCTTGGAAGGCTGAGGTTCTACCGCTGAACTATACCCGCTCAGCCTTTCTTTCTTTCTACTATTATCTCTTCATATCAATCTATATGGGCTCTATATATAGAAAGTCTTAAATTGGTGGCGGGAGAAGGATTCGAACCTTCGAAGGCTGAGCCGTCAGATTTACAGTCTGATCCCTTTGACCGCTTGGGTATCCCGCCATGCAAAAAGCGCGAAATTTTCCCATAACGCGCTACCAAGTCAATGGCATTAAAAAACCTCATTAACATCAAGTACTTGGATTCAATCGAGACCTATAAAAAAGCCTTTTAGTTTCCCGTTGGTGCCGCCACCAAGAGTCGAACTCGGGACATCCTCATTACAAGTGAGGCGCTCTACCAACTGAGCTATAGCGGCGAAAACGGGTGCGGAAGCTTATAGAATGAATTAGCGCTGCGCAATCTCTTGTGGGCAATCAATCATGGGTGTGTCGGCCGCCACCAATTTCGCGCGCAGACGTTGGGGCAGGCTAGTTAAAACCTGAAAACCCGTGCGATTACGAGTGATTATGGCGATCTGAGCCGTGTAGCCATCATCTTCGAGCTGCTGACGGAGACTTTGGGCCAGCGGACCGCGACTGAACACTCCCAGGCTAATGGCATTCTGCAGCGCGCCAACGCTGATGATGTGGGAATCCATCTGACGAAGCTTAAATCCCGCCTCAACAGCCCGGGCTTCGGCCTCGCTACTCTCCGGGCCCACATAAACCATGTAATCAGGCAGCACCGCCACATCGCGCGGCTGAAGCTGCGCGTCGATACCCGTGCTTGCAAGTTGGCTGACAAATTCCTGCCCAGAGCTACGAGACGGGAATGGGCCCGCAATCACACACTCGGAAGTCGGCTGCGCGTCAGGGCTGGCGACAACCTGCGCGGCGGTCTTATCCGCCTTTTCATTCGCCTCCTCATCCGCCTTTTCCACAGTCAGCACTGCGGGCTCTACAACAGCCCCTGCTAGGCTTGCACTGGCTATTGCTGCAGGCGCGAAGGCCGGTGCAGGAGTGTCTTCAGATGCTTGTTCGCGCGACGCCTCGAGGAGTTCTAGAGATTCCGGACCAACACGAATTCCGGGCGCAACCTCACCCGCTGTCGACATTTGCTGAAACAGCAAATAACAGAGGTTGAGCGCAATAAGCCCGAAAAAAACTTGCTTCATATACCGCCACAATCCGTCACGTAATAACTACTAAAGCGTCTTCGCCTCGATCAATCGTTGGGCAACGCCCAAGCCAGCCCATCCAGAACCAGATCTGCGACCACCTCGTGATCGCATTGCAAATGCGCGCTGACGCGTTCTGCATCGCCACCACACATCAGTAAACGGCTGTTATGGTCGCAGAGCTTGTCGAATCGCTCAAGCTCTGCGCTAATTAATTGCACCAGCGAGAGCAGCACACCACGCTCAACCGCATCGCGCGTTTGCTTACCCGGCGACAAGTCTGACAATTGTTCGGTTGCCGCAAAGCGAATAGCGGCGGTCTCTTGCAAGAGTGACCGCCGCATCAGTTGCGCGCCCGGAACGATGAATCCACCCAGGTGCTCACCATCACCAGACACGTAATCAAGAGTAGCCGCCGTACCAAGGTCTACCACCAGCACAGGGCCATTGACGCGCTGAAACGCCGCCACCACAGCCAGCCAGCGATCAACCCCAAGTGCCGATGGGTCGGTATAGCCGTTTTGTACACCGCCCAACGCCACAACGCTGCGTGCAAACTCACAGTCGACTCCCCAGCGTTGCCGCACCATTTCAGAAAAAGTGGCATCACGCCGAGCCCCGAGCACACTACTCACCCGCACCCGCGACACTGCTGCAATGTCAGCATCCGGCAAGACAAAATCAGGCAGCGCATCCGTTGCAGGGTCAGCCGCCGCATAGTTTGCTCGCCCGCTCACACCTGCATAACGATATTTAAGCGCGCTATTACCCAGGTCAACATCGAGCACACCCCTGGCAGCGGTCAGTGCAACAGTCATTGCACTGACCCTGGTCGCAGCGACACCTCGCCGGCACTTACTTCGCACTCACCCGACGCAGTAGCCAACCTGAGTTGGCCGCTCGCCGTTACGCCGACAACCTTACCGTGCTGCCCATTTTCCAGGTCAGACGGATCACCAACAACCACCGATCGACCCTGAAAGGCATGCAACTCATTCCATATTGGCACCAGTGGCTCGAAGCCTGACTCGGCAAACTGCTGCAGATAATCGGCTAACGCGTTAAGTAACCCAACCAACACCGACGTCCGGTCCAGCTCAGAAGACAGCTCGGAAACATCCGTCACGTGTTGCTCGACCTGCGGGCGAAGCAATGCCGCACCAGCAACATTCAGCCCAATGCCAATGACCGACACGCTCTGACCGGGAAAGCTCTGCAACTCAATCAAAATGCCACCCAGCTTGGCATAACCAAACGCCTCGTCAGGAGCACTGGCCACAACAAGATCATTGGGCCACTTCAACGCCGCCTGATCCAGCCCGAGCGTGCGCAGCGCATCAACACAGGCAACGCCAACCGCGAGCGACAAACCCGACAGGTC
>JALZVT010000068.1 GCA_023300545.1 Pseudomonadales bacterium | reverse complement strand
GGCAGAATCGGACATCAGTCCCACCGTGTCGCCCGTGGCGCTACCCCAACCAGAGCACCCAATCCCCGCCAAAACGAACGTTGTTAGCAACCTTGCTATAGAAGAGGTCATCGTCACTGATGCCAATGTGATTGCCTACCGCGCCGCCCCCGAACACGAAGCCACAGCCAAGTTTCGCCACGCTCCCCAACTGTCGCTCACCCAATCAATGCAGCACCACCCCGAACACGGCTACCCCATCGTGCCACCACGCCATAACTCGTCTCCCGATCGAGAACGCTACCCAACGGCAGAAGACAATCCGGTTCGGCAAGTGACAACGGATCCGGTATCCACGTTCTCGATCGACGTAGACACCGCGGCCTACGCCAACACTCGCCGCACTATAAATGCGGGACAAATGCCAAACCGCGATGCGGTTCGGGTCGAAGAGTTCATCAACTATTTCAATTACAGCTACGCCCAGCCCAAATCCAGCGACGACCCGTTCTCTGTCACCACCGAAGTTGGACCCAGCCCTTGGAACAGTGATCGCAAGCTGATGCTGGTAGGCCTGCAAGGCTACGACGTCGATCGCCACGATCTACCGCCGGCTAACCTCGTGTTTCTTATTGACGTGTCCGGCTCAATGAACAGCCCGCGAAAACTGGGCTTACTTAAAGCCTCGATGAAGCTGCTCACCCGTCAGCTGCGCGCACAGGACACTATTTCGATTGCCGTTTACGCCGGCGCCGCTGGCCAGGTTCTGGAACCAACACCCGGCAACAAGCGGCAGAAAATTCTGGCCGCCATCGACGCCCTGCATGCGGGCGGCTCAACCAATGGCGGCGCAGGCATCAATCTCGCGTACGCACTGGCCGAGCAACAACAAAAAGCGGATGGCATCAACCGAGTGATTCTTGCCACCGATGGCGACTTTAACGTCGGCACACGCGACACACGAGCGCTCGGTCAGTTAATTGAAACCAAACGTGACTCGGGTGTTTCGCTGACAGTGCTTGGCTTTGGCGCGGGTAACTACAACGACGCGACCATGCAGGAACTGGCGCAAAAAGGTAACGGCAATGCAGCCTACATCGACACACTCAACGAAGCACGAAAAGTGCTGGTCGACGAACTGGGCTCGACGCTTCAAACCATTGCCAAA
The DNA here is from genome assembly GCA_023300545.1 of Pseudomonadales bacterium. Classification (GTDB taxonomy): domain Bacteria; phylum Pseudomonadota; class Gammaproteobacteria; order Pseudomonadales; family Azotimanducaceae; genus JALZVT01. Next base: position 93,579 of record JALZVT010000068.1, on the reverse strand, counting down.
GACGTAAAAATTCAGGTGGAATTTAACCCCGCTCTTGTCACCGAATATCGCCTTATCGGCTATGAAACACGACATCTGAACCGCGAAGATTTCAACAACGACAAGATTGATGCCGGCGAAATTGGCGCCGGTCACAGCGTTACCGCACTCTACGAGCTGACCATGGCAGACGCCGCAAAACCCACTATCGACGCACTACGCTATGGCACTGACGACGACAAGGGTCGTGCGAAAACTGCGCAAAGGTCTGAGCTTGCCCACGTAAAGCTACGCTACAAGGCACCGAACGGGCACACCAGCAAGTTGATTGAGCGAGTCGTGTCAGCCCGCGCGGCAAAGACAAGTATCGCCAGCACCAGCGAAAATTACCGGTTTGCAGCAGCCGCCAGCGCCTACGGCCAACTGCTACGACACAGCAACTACACCAAAAACTATAGCTATACCGATGCGCTCGCCCTCGCCCAAAGTGCACGTGGTGATGATCAGTTCGGTTATCGCCGTGAGTTCGAAAGCCTATTGCGCACCACCGATGCGCTTCTTGGCACCAAACCGGGCAAGCTCGCCAACGACCCCGAACGCATTTCGATGCGTTAAGGTGTCGTTATTGGCGCCTGGGTAAAGTGCCCTAGCGCCGGTACTCTGAGGAGCTGACCCAGCTGTCTATCAGCCTGCAAAACGTCGAGGATCGAATCGTTTCAACGCCACCACAGCTTTCAGATGATGAACTGATGCAGCGCTATCAAAACGGCGAGCCAGGTGGTGCTGCCGCATTTGACGACCTCTATGGTCGCTACAAAGATCGGACATGGCGCTACTTCAGGCGCCAGCTAAACGACGACCCAGCGCGCGATTGCCAGCAGGAACTGTGGATGAAACTCATCGAACGACGCGACACCTACAGCCCCCAGGGAAAGTTCGATGCCTATCTGTTTAGCATGGCGCACAGCGTTATGGTTGATGCCCAACGCAAACACCTCAGGGTTGTTGATCGTGCCACTGATGCGAGTATCGACATAGACACTCTAAGGTCGCAATCGGGCACCGAGCCCGAGCGAGCCGACACCCTGAGCCGCGCCATCGGGGCATTGAAAAATGCCATCACACGCCTACCTATAAGTCAGCGCAACACCTTTGTGCTGCACCAGGAGTCGGGTCTCAGTTATGCCGCCATTGCCGAAGCAACTGACACGACCGCAGAAACCGTGAAGAGCCGACTGCGCTACGCGCGCAACAAACTAACCCAAGAGTTACGCGATCGACTGGGGGCAGATTTTCACCAGGAATTAGACCCGTTAATCGATCACGCCACCGACACTCACGACCATCCACAATCAACAGAGGAGTCTGGTCATGTCCACCTCTGAAAATACCCCGGCTGACGACCAACAAATTGATCGTCTGTACCGCACCTCTCAGTCAACCTCACCGGTTGATCTCGACGATTCGATTCGAGCGGCAGCGAGGTCGGCACAAACATCCACCTCTTCAACCCCATCGAGCTACTGGAATTGGCAGCAGCGATTTGGCTGGGCAACCGCCGCGGCCGTTGTTCTAACGTCTGCACTGTTTATTGCTCTACCCGAGACCAACTCCGGCGACCCCTTAAGTGCCCAAAGCAAACGTCCAGTAAACCCAGAGACACCCGCAGTTCAATCAGCACCGCCAGTAACCCAGCCGTCACCAGAGCCGTTACCAGAGCATGTCTCTGTGGCGGCGCCTGTTTCTACCGCGGCACCCCCATCTCTCCCTGCTGAGGTTTTTGCGCCACCTAGTGCCGACTCTCTTCCACAACGCTCCCAAGTTGTGGCCAAAAAAACTCAATCACTCGCAATCGAAGCAGAGCCCAGTCGTCCAATCGCTGCGTTCAGCAAAAACACCCGAGGGATCAGCGCCGCCAAGACGGAAAGTTTGAGCCAGCGGCAAAGCGGCAGGCGCTTAGAAGAGGTTGTCATGTCGGATAGCGTCGCAGCACCGCAGTGCCAGTCACTGGGCGATGGCCTGATTGAGCGCATCTGCAGCGTACCCGACACTCCCAACCACTTTGTTGCCTACCCAAAACAAACTGCACTCTGCGGTCCATTGACACTCGACAAGTTGCGCTCGCCACCCCTCACCGATGCCGCAAGCGACGCTGACACCTTTGTTTACAGCGTGGGCAAAGACGCCTTTGCTGCTACCTGCGAACGCGGCCACTGGGTTATTCAGTCATTGGCTCGCGGGCGCTGAGACGGCGCCGGACCTGCAGCAAATGCTCGATCAAACCAGACGTCTGCGTCGAGCTCACTGTAACGCCGTGAGATTGATTTTACGTGCGCCATCGCGCCCTCAGGGTACTGCGCAAGCTCCTGAGTAAACACCTGGGCTCGCTCAAGCACCTGATCGTCCGCCACGCTCTCAACCGCCAACCCCATGGTCACGGCCATGTCACCACTAATTCGTCGACCCAACAGCGCGACCTGCGCGGTCACCGCTTCACTGTGTCGCAAGCGCAGCCATGCCAAGTTGTAAGGCGCGGCCATGCCTTGCTGCACTTCGCCCACCTGTAAAAAAGCCTCTTTGCCAATCAGCATAAAGTCACCCGCAAGCGCAAGCGCAGCACCGCCGTTAATGGCGTAGCGTTCAACACCCGTAACCAACGCCGCGTTTAGATTGAACAGCGCTTTGTGCGCTTGGCGCCAGATCGTTTGAAATTCTGCCTGCCAGGCCGGCGCCGGGTCGGCATTAAATGCCTTTAGGTCGAGCCCGGAACAGAATGCCCCGCCGGCACCCCGCAGCAAAACAACGCCAATGGACGGGTCAGCGTTCAGCGCACTCGCGTGTTCCGCCAGCAGCTCGCCATAAGGGCCATCAATTGCATTCTTAGTGGCGGGTCGATTAAGCACAATCTCAGCCCAGCCGTCGTGTCGCTCAAGCAGTACTTCGTCACTCATGTCAGGAAACTCCAACCGATATTTATTATCGAGACAAGAGTACCACCACAATTCCAGCAGTAAGAATGCCAACACCAAGCACCTCGTTGCGGGTGGTTTTTTCCTTAAACCAAAGAATGGATACCGCAAAACTCAACAGCAACTCAATCTGACCGAGCGCCCGCACATAAGAGGCATTAACCAGGGCCATCGCTGAGAACCAACAGATTGACGCAGCCGCCCCTGCCAACCCCACCCAGATCGAACGCCGCCAGGAAGCCAGTGAGCGTTGCAATTGCCCGCGCTCGCGCACCAGCAGATAACCGCCAAACACCAGTGTTTGCAGCGACACCGCTGCGGCCAGCGTACAGGCAGCCTGTTCGTGAAATGGCAGCTCAGGCAAGCTCAACGAGGCACCCCGGTAGCAGACAGCCGCCACGGCAAGGCCCAACCCTGACAGCACGCCGTTAAGCATGCCCCGGTCGATTCTGCGGACAGCGCCTAGCGGATTCAGCAACCACACCCCCGCCAGACTCACCACAATTCCTGCAAGCCCCAATCCAGAGACTAGCTCATTCAACACCACAAAACTAAGCACTACGGTCTGAATCGTTTCGGTTTTTGACAGCGCTGTCGCCACCGCAAAATTACGCGTTGTAAACGCCGCCAACAGCCAGATAGTGCCGGCGATCTGGCCGAGACCGCCGGCAACCGCAAACAGAAAAAAGGTCGGGTTCAATTCCACTGCCGGGGCTAACCAAAGGACATACGCCCAGGCGAAAGGCAGAGCAAATACAAAGCGCGTGTAGGCGGCACCCAGCAGGTCAAGGTCTGCCGTCAGAGATTTCTGCAGCGCCGCCCTAGCGTTTTGCAACACCGCCCCAACAATCGACAGCCAAATCCAAGTTTCAATCACTCAGGCAATCCACCATCCACCACAGTCTTGTCACAGTTGTTACCATCAGGCCACGTAAACGGCATTGTAGCGACTACCGTCCTGGGTAACCTGCCAATCACCAGACCAGAAAGAGGATTCACCCGTGCCCAACAACCGCTTCGCCGCTGTACAGCTCACTCTGCTGAGTGTGATTGTCGCTCTGATTCTAGAAAATCTGCTCAATCAGGTGAGCGGATCAGAGGCACTCGCCACCTGGACCACGCCCATACCCTGGCTGCAGGCAGCAGTTGTCGCGGTCACCGTGATCACTATTTGGTCGGGCTTTGCGCTTATTTTATCGTTAAGCGATCGACCACCCGCAACGGTCGACTTCGTGTACCCCTTTGGCTTGCTCATCACGTTGAGCCTCGCGGCAAACTCACTGAATACCGATCAGCTCTGGCAATTTTTTATGCATCTGGGCCTCGGTAGCGCGTTTGCCTATTGGGCATTGTGTGTCGAGCAAAACCACATTGAACAATCGGGCGCCACCACCGGGGTCCGCCGTGCGGCATTGATTCAAGGTGCTGATGCCCTACTGTGCTTTGGCGTGATGGCTGCTGTGCTGTTGGTGCCCGTACCCCAGTGGCTGCTATCACTTATTCTCAGTCTAATGATCGCGATACAGATTGCCGCAGCCGCCGGCACGATGCAGGGGTGGCGCTACACGACTAGTGAGAATTTTCAAGGTAACGCATAAAAGGCAATGTCTGCTGGGCTAGCCGCACTTTGCATTCGGAGCTCTCTGCACTTATCTCTGGACGTTTATCTCTGGGCAAACTGCTCAATCAGCTCTGGGTTGCGCGATAGTTTGTTGAACCGAGCGGCCAACACAATGGCTGCCAGCCCAAGTCCGACTACCAATGCTGACCAAAAGCCGTAGACGCCGTATTCCGGAAATCCGAGCAAGCCAAAGCCAAGTACGGCGCCAACTGGCAGCGCCACGCCCCAATAGGCAGTTAGTGCCGCAACCATCGGAAACCGCGTGTCTTTGTAACCACGCAAGGCGCCGAGGCTGGTCACCTGCAGGTTATCGAATGGCTGAAAGAACGCGGCAAACAACATAAGCGTTGTCGCAATTCCGAGCACTTGCGCGTCGTTAGTGTAAAAACCTGCGATCTGACTGCGTGCCAGCAGCAAGACGCTAACACCAAACACAGCGCAACCCATCGACAGGCTAAGCGCGACCATGCCCGAACGTCTGGCCGCGACATAATCTTTGCGGCCCACGTTGAAGCCCACGCGAATAGAAGCAGCCATTCCTAGCGCCAAGGGCACCATAAACATAACACCGGTGACGCTAGTCGCGACCTGATGAGAGGCGACGGCCTCAATACCGATCCGCCCAATCAGTATGGTGACTATGGAAAACACCGCCATCTCGAAGAACATAGCCAAACCAATCGGCAAGCCCAGTTTCAGAAGACGCCGTATTTCAACAAAGTCAGGTGGCGAAAAGTGATCCCAAAACCCCGAACGGCTGATACGCGAATAACGCACGACTAGCAGCATTGCAATCAGCTCTGCCGTCATGATGATCGCGGTAGCAGGCCCTGCCCCAGCACCACCCATGCCTTCAAATTCGTAGCTGCCCACCGTGAAACCAAAAATAAACAGGTAGTTGAGGGGCAACTTCAACAGCAACGCGCTTCCGGCAATCAACATGGCAGGCAACGTCCATGACAGACCATCGCATAGGTAGCGCAACGCAAAATAGCCTAAGACCGGCAATAGCCCCCAGCGTGCCCAGCTCAGATACTCAACGGCGATAGGAATGCCCCGGGGGTCGACACCCACCTGCTCAAACAATGGGCCCGCAAAGCCAATACCAAATACGGCGAGCATCGAGCCAACCAGTACCAACCACATTGCCTGGCGCACCACCTCGCCTGTCTCCGACGTTCGCCCAGCCCCGTGCAGTTGAGACACCGACGGTGTGACCGCCATGATCACACCGCTGACAAACAGCATCAGCGGCCAATACAGCGACCCGCCCAAACTCACCCCGGCAAGATCCGCCGGGCTCACTTGGCCAGCCATTACGGCATCAGCGACCCCCATACCCATCTGCGACAGTTGGGTGAAAATCATGGGCAGACTAAGCAGCCCAAGCGTTTTCAGCTCACCCGAGAAACTCGAACGTATCTGGCTTTCGGCACCAGTAGAAGGGCCAATGGATGAGTCTGGTGGTACGTTGGACAAATAGTGCTCCGATTCGACCCAACAGTGTACACGCGCATTCCACTGGGTGAGAGCCCGCTCAGATCGCCTAGCGGGCTGCCACGGCCCCGCAAACGATAACTATTACCATTTAAGCGTTCACAGATCAGCCCCTTATTAATCGGTTTTAGCTATCGTCATTATTTAGAGAATCAAATGGCCGAACGCTTAAAGCTCCGTATACTTCAACGCTCTATTTGGACGAGACAAACCTCAATGGATCTTAAGGAAAGCAAAACACTCGACAACCTGAAGGACGCCTTTGCCGGCGAATCTCAGGCGAATCGTCGATACCTCTACTTCGCGGCCAAAGCGGACATTGAGGGCGAGAACGACGTAGCCGCCGTATTCCGCTCCACCGCCGAAGGTGAAACGGGCCACGCACATGGCCACCTCGAGTATATGGAAGCCGTCGGCGATCCAGCAACCGGGCTGCCGATCGGCACCACTTCTGACAACCTGAAGGCGTCTGTAGCAGGCGAGACCCACGAGTACACCGATATGTACCCTGGAATGGCCAAGACTGCTCGCGACGAAGGCTTCGATGAAATTGCAGACTGGTTCGAGACTCTGGCAAAGGCTGAGCGCTCACACGCCAACCGTTTCCAGAAGGCCTTGGACTCGCTGTAAAGCGAATCGCCTGGCTGCTATTTAGATCAGCCGAGCAAGAGGGGGCATTCGTGCCCCTTCTTCTATTCAACCACTCTTTAAGTCGCTTCTTACAGCAGATGGGGTAGTAAACATCATGGCAACCGAAGGCAACCTCCAGGCCCCCAAACGGGCCAACATCGATTGGAAGTCCGAGTCGTACTCCGATAAAGATGACCTCTACCAGGAAATGGAGCGGGTCTTCGATATTTGCCACGGCTGTCGCCGCTGCGTGAGCCTATGTGACTCCTTCCCGAGCCTGTTCGACCTGGTCGACGAGTCTGACACCATGGAAGTGGATGGCGTCGACAAGAAAGACTACATGAGCGTTGTTGATCAGTGTTTCATGTGCGACCTGTGCGCGGAAATAAAATGCCCCTACCTACCGCCGCATGAATGGGCGCTCGACTTCCCCCACCTCATGCTGCGAGCAAAGGCATTCAAATATAAACAGCAAGATACTAAGTGGCGTGACCGTCTGATCACCAGCACCGACGCCGTCTTTAAAGCCATCTCGGTACCGGGCATCACTCAAACCGTCAACGCCGTGAACAACAACGCTACAGCGCGAAAACTGGTAGACCAAGTAATCGGTCTACACCCAGATGCCCCTATCCCTGAGTTCGAAACCAATCCACTGAGCAAACGGGTAGCAGCCAACCCACCGGCTGCCGTTGAGACGATTACCCCTACTAACCCCGAATCCGGGCGAACCACAACGGGCAAGGTTGCCATCTATGTAACCTGCTACGGCGAACACAACGACCCCACCGTTGTGGAAGATCTGATCAAAGTGTTTACCCACAACGGCATCGAAATCAAATTGCTGAGCGACGCCAAGTGCTGCGGCATGCCCAAGCTCGAGCTTGGTGATCTGGCCAGCGTCGAAAAACTGAAAGACGCCAACATTCCAGTCTTCGCACAGACCATCAGCGAAGGCTACGACATCATCGCCCCCATTCCATCGTGCGTGCTGATGTACAAACAAGAGCTACCGCTACTGTTCCCTGACGACGAACAGGTGCAACGCGTCAAGGGCGCCTTCTTTGATCCGTTTGAATATTTGCGCCTGCGCCACCGCGGTAAGCTCTTCAACACAGAATTCAAAAACTCGCTGGGCAAGGTGTCCTATCACGTCGCCTGCCACCAGCGCGTACAGGCGATCGGACCACGCACCAAGCAAATACTCGAACTGGTGCCCGACACCGAGGTCAAAAACATCGAGCGCTGCTCTGGCCACGATGGCACTTACGCCCTCAAAAGCGAGACTTACGACAAGGCAATGAAAATTGCCCGACCTGTCGTACGTCAGGTGAAAGAAGCAGAGCCCGACCACTACGGCTCAGATTGCCCGATGGCCGGCCGAATGATTCAGCATGGCCTGGAACAAGCGCACAAGAACGCCGACGATGACGCCGGGCTCGACCCGAAAGAATCAGTGCACCCCATCAGCATGCTACGCAAAGCGTATGACATCTGATCTCTTACACAGCAGCACAGGAAGTAACACCGTGAGCACTAAACTCGACCGCAGCACCCTCTGGAGTCTCGAAGAGTACGCCGATCGCCGCGACGACTTTCGCCGCGAGATGATTGCGCACAAGAAAACCCGGCGAATAGCGCTTGGCCCCCATATCACGTTGTTATTCGAAGACTTCCAGACTATGAAATATCAGGTCCAGGAAATGTTGCGCACAGAAAAGATTTTTGAAGCTGCCGGCATTGCTGAAGAACTCGAAAGCTACAACCCGCTGATTCCAGACGGTACTAACTGGAAAGCGACCATGCTGATCGAGTACTCAGACGTCGAGGAACGACGCGTAGCGCTTGGCAAGCTCGCCGGGGTCGAAAACACAGTATGGGTGCAGGTTGATGGCGAAGCGCGAAGCACGGCCATCGCTAATGAAGACATGGAGCGCAGCACTGACGAGAAAGCCGCTGCCGTGCACTTCTTACGTTTCGAACTCGACGCCACCAGCATCGCGGCCCTTCGCTCAGGCAAGACGTTGCGCATGGGCGTAGATCACCCCGAAGTGGCCTGCGAACTGAACCCGGTCCCAACGGCCGGTGTTGAAAGCCTGATGAAAGATCTCGCACTGCACTAACAACGGGTTGCGCAGCCAGCCGCTGGGGTGAGCTCAGCGGCGGTTTTTCTTAAGCGGTTTTGCTAATTTTTTGACTCATCCAGTTTTGCCAGTCGCTCTGCTTCGGCTTTTATCATCGCCTGCAATTCACCAATATTTTCTTGCACTAGGGCCGCTCCAATCTGCCCACCCTGAGCCATCAGAGTAGGCATTAACTGAACGGACTTTTGTCCCGTATCGGTTACATAGAAATCGTTTATTTCGCGAAGCTCCTGAGCCGTAAAAGCCTCTGAATAGATGGTCAAAAATTCTGGCTTTAGTCTTTCCCAGCTCATGTATTTACTCATAAACTTCAACATTACTGGCTTATACGGCGCCAAAGCAGGGTTTTGCTGCAGCTGTAAATCGACCATTTGAGACATCGACTGAACCATCACTTCTTCCAGCTTCATGCTGACGAATAAACTCTCTGCCGCCTTTTCTGACTCCGCATCAGCAACAGCGAGTTGCGCCATGAACATGGAGCCAATTAACACTCCCAAGCGTAATACTTTCATTATTCACTCTTAGATTGATTTTTGAACTTAACGTCGATACTGGTCCCAGACGCGCTCGGCTCGCGTCCGGCCCATACTCGTTTTAGCACAAATACGGCGGCTCTGAAGGCTCAAATTTCCACGAGTTGGACGATTTCAGAACCGGCCGCTCATCAACCGCAGAAGTGCAATCCTGACAACAGTTTTGCCATATCCTGCAACAACGCCTCACGCGTTGAGGTGCCGCGCCAACACAGCCCCACTTCGCGCGCTGGCGGCTTGCCCTTAAAGGGGATGTAGTTAATACCGCTAGTGCGGCCCCCCATCGCGAGCTGAGGCATGAGTGTAATACCCACGTTTGCGATAACCATCTGGCGCAATGTTTCGATGCTGGTAGCCCGAAAGTTGGTGTTCTCAACAGCATTGTGCGAGCTACACACTGCCAACGCCTGATCCCGCAAACAATGGCCGTCTTCCAGCAACAGCACGTCTTCACCGTCCAGATCAGACAACCCAACGGTCTTGCGCTTGGCATGGGCGTGGCGCTTCGACACCGCCATATAAAACGGCTCGCGATACAACAGCGCCTCGATGATGTGTTCGTCTTCCATCGGTAATGCGAGTATCACCGCGTCAAGCTCCCCACCCTTGAGCATTTGCGTCAGCACCGACGTCTGGCTCTCAGTGAGTTGCATACGCAGGTCAGGGAAGGCTTTACGCAATGGCGTAAGAATTTTTGGCAGCAAATACGGCGCAATGGTGGGAATGACGCCCAACCGGAAGTCACCGCCATAGGGGTCACGGTGCGCCTCGGCAATACCCACCAACTGATTCGCTTCCCGCAGCACGCGCTGGGCTTGGGAGACAATAGATTCACCCACCGGTGTCAGCATCACCTGACGATTATTCCGCTCAACCAAGGTCACCCCCAAAAACTCTTCCAGCTTCTTTAGCTGGGTGGATAGTGTCGGTTGACTGACAAAGCACGCCTCAGCGGCGCGGCCAAAGTGACGGTGTTCTGCAACAGCTACAAGGTAGCGAAGGTCTCGTAAATTCATGTGCGTATAGTACGCCATCCACTGGGTTCACAGCGATGACCGACATTATCAATAACGCCGACAAACCAACGCCGGACGCTCCGGAAACCGCAGCCAATCCTGCGCCACCAGCAGACGCTGTAGTGGACGACGGAGTAACGGACGACTGGTTTCACGCGCCGCTACACGCTGCTCAGGACTTTTTTGTCTTCAACAAACCCGCAGGACGGGCGGTGCTCGCTGACCGGCAGTCGCCGCTGTGTCTGTGGAATGACCTCAAGCGTTTGCTACCCGACGGCACGCGACCGTTTATGGTGCACCGACTCGACAAAGGCACCAGCGGCGTTTGGGTCGTTGCCACTTCCCAGGACCGCCAACGCCAGCTCACCAAGGCGTTTGAAGCCCGACAGGTGCGAAAATATTACGCGGCCCGGATTACCAAGGCGCCAAAACTGAAGGGTACTGGCGTGATGGATCTGCCGCTCACCAAGGGTCGCAAGTCACGCTATCGCGTTGCGGGCGCCAGAGAAGACATTGCTCGTACGGGCGACCGCTGGGCGTTGGCGGAAAATTCTGCATTTCCGGGCGCCAAATCGAAGTCAAAATTCGCCAGTACGACGCGACTGCGCCGACTGAACAACTCAACGGTGCTGCTGCAACCGTTGACTGGCCGCACCCACCAATTGCGGGTTCACATGGCGTGGACAGGCTCACCTATTAAGGGCGATCACCTGTACGGCAAGCTCACCGATAAGGCTCAGGCCTGGCCGCGACTGGCTCTGCATTGTCATCGTTTGGTGTTACCTGAGATTGGCAGCTTTAGAGCCCCAATACCCAAGGAGTTTTAGCCGCTAACACTCAACGCCGAAGTGCTTTTTGGCCCAGCGCAAAGCCAGCCGCAGCAATACCAGGGTGGCGAGTAACCGCTAAGGCCACCGCCGCAAGCCCTAGCCCAGCGACCCAGCCACGCAACTGTGGGCTGCGCGCTGCTCCGGAACGGGCACGGTGTACGGTGTGTTCACAGTTATTGCCCAGTAGATGATACGACCGACGACTGCCGCTACGCTCAACACGATAGGCATGGGATAAGGATCGCTGCCGCTCGGTGTAGCTTGCGCGCGCCACCTTCACCCGTTGGCCGTTAGCAAACTCCGCCTCGCTGGAAATATGCTCGCCGCGCCCGGGTGTGTTGTGCAGCACACGACCATCACCAAGGGCCACGCCCCGATGCATAACCAACCCCTTACGCCGCGACAAAATGTCGCCTGCCAGATATCGACTCATAGCTACTCCATGTCAGATCGCTGAATGACTGAAACCAGTCTTACTACTGTTACTAGTAAGACTGCAACAATCGCGCCGAGTGCCGCGCTCAAAAGCAAACTATATTGAGTTTATCTATAGGCAGCAAGTCATTGATAAATAATGATTTACTATGCAGCTCTACAAGCTCGAAAATAGATAGCTTGGTTCGTAGAGACCAACCTATTCACAGCAGAGGTCAAACTAGCCAACTGCTGGCCAGCTTGACTGGCCATCGCTACTGCTGGGTGATCATCCATGCCACAGTGTTGCGCAGTTCGTCATCTGAACAGTTCGAGCACAGACCCCGCGCAGGCATACCGGGCGCTATGCCTTTGATGGTTGAGGCCACCAACATGTCGAGCCCCTTGGCCGTACGTGGCGCCCAATCTTCTGCAGAGCCGAGCTTCGGTGAACCGGCCACGCCAGCCGCATGGCAAGAAAAGCAGTATCGACCGTAGGTCTTTTCGCCAGCCGCAAGGTCGGGCTCCCCGGAAACTACGGCTACCATTTCGGCGTCTGCCTTTTCACCAGCGCCAGACACCGCCTCTTTAACCTGGGCTCCGGCAGCGTCCGCTGCGTCGTTAACCGCCGCAGAGGTCGTGCCACCTGTGTCCGCTCCGCCGCAAGCGGCTAGCGCGCCAGTCAACAGGGCGATACTGGCGATTCTGAACATGGGTTGCAGAGTTGATGGCATAGCTACCTCTAAACAATAAGGGTCATGGGGTATAAGAAACGGAGCGTATTATGGCGCACAGCGGCGCTGTGCGCGAAGGACACGTCAACGATTTCAGATCGAATCGAGGTGAAAGCGATCCGCGTCCTGCCAGGCTGGAAACGCCTCGCGGTAGTTGGCCTGAGCCGTCATATCGAGCTGCCCGCTGAGCACAGCTTCGGTCTCAAATGACACCACATCAGCCTCACCCTGAAAGTTGTAGATGCCGCTACCCCCACTGTAGGTCACGCCGTTGCCATCCTCACCAACGCGATTAACGGCTACCACATAACACTGATTCTCAATGGCTCGCGCTGCCAGCAGCGTGTTCCAGTGGTGTTGCCGGGCTGCAGGCCAGTTGGCCACCAGCAGATACACGTCATAGTCATCACGATTACGGGCAAACACCGGAAAACGTAGGTCGTAGCAGACCTGCAGCAGAATGCGCACACCCTTATGCTTGACGATCACACGGTCCTTCCCGGCCTCATAGTGGAGATGCTCCCCCGCCATGCGAAACCGATGGCGCTTGTCGTAGCTTGTGACCTCACCCGCAGGAGTCACCCACAGCAGGCGGTTAACGTACTCAGGCTTGGCCGTTGACTGGGTGTGTCGCGCGATCACCACGCTGCCACACAATGTCTTACCCGTACGTCGTGCCGCATCGATCAGCCAACTGACCGTGGGGCCGTCCATAGACTCTGCCTGCTCGATTGAGGCCATGGTGAAACCCGTGCTGAACATCTCGGGCAACACCACCAGATCGCTGCTGGCCGGCACGCCCTCGAGCCAGCGATCAAACAGACTGCGATTAGCCGCCGGATCGTGCCAATGGGTTGCCGTTTGAATCAAACTGATGTCAATTGAACTGGTCATAGTTGCCCTGCTAGCGTGCTCACCAGCTAAAGATCACACAAGATCTGCGCGCCCCGCTCGAGGGTCGCATCATCTTTAGCAAAGCACAGCCGCAAATAATGTGCATCGGGTGGGTCTTTGTAGAACACCGAGATAGGAATCGCGGCCAGTTTGGCCTCGCGGGTCAAGCGCTCGGCCAGCACCACATCGTTTTCGCTTGAGAATGCCGAATAATCAACCAGTTGAAAGTAGGTGCCTGCCGCCTTGGTAAACGCAAACTTCGATTCCCCCAGCAGCGCACAAAAATGATCTCTCTTGGCCTGATAAAAATCGGGCAACTGGAGATGATGCTCCGGGTGCATCGTCAAAAAATCGGCTAAGGCGTATTGAATCGGCGTATTGCTGGTGAACGTGTTGAATTGATGAATCTTGCGAAACTCAGTGGTTAGCTCGGCAGGCGCCACGCAATAGCCAATCTTCCAGCCCGTCGTGTGATAAGTCTTACCAAACGACGACACCACAAAGCTGCGCGCGTAAAGGTCAGGATATCGACACAGGCTTTCATGGGGCACGCCGTCGAAGCAGATGTGTTCGTACACCTCGTCCGCCAGCAAATAGATGGGCCGCTTGAGCACAAGCTCTGCAAGCGTTGCCATATCACCCGCTGACCAGACTGATCCGGTTGGGTTGTGCGGCGTGTTTGTAATAATAAGGCGGGTGCGGTCGGTGATCACGCTTTCAACCCGATTCCAGTCCACCGCAAACTCGGGCGGCAGCAGCGGCACATGAACCGCTGTTCCACCACACAACTCGATAACAGGCTCGTACGAGTCATAAGCCGGATCAAAAACAATGACTTCATCACCAGGCCGAACCACGGCACTGATGGCACAGAAGAGCGCCTCGGTCGCGCCCGACGTGATGGTGATCTCCGCATCCGGATCTGGTCGATGACCATAGAGATCCTGCACCTTGGTAGCGATGGCTTCGCGGAGCGCGGGAACTCCCTGCATTGGCGCGTATTGGTTGTAGCCATGGGTGAGATAGTGCTGAACTCGCTCGAGTAGCGGCGCCGGCCCATCAAAATCGGGGAAGCCCTGGGACAGGTTTAGCGCCCCTTCCTGCTGCGCGAGCCCGGACATCACGGTGAAAATGGTGGTGCCCACCTTGGGCAGCTTGCTTTGCCCGGCCAATGACTGAGCCAGGTCAGCAACACTGTTTACTGAATTCGCTGTGGTGTTCTTTGTTTCCATCTCTATCTACGGTCCTTTACCTGTGTACAGCACCGCTCCGCTCGCCGGTACCGTCAGATTGTCGCACCGAAACGAGCCATTGTTGGCATTGGTCGCTGACTTTTTACCACGGGCATCTCAGCTCACAAATATATATCAAAATATTTTGATATTGAGTAGGAATCCGCTCCAACATGGGCTAGATTGCGCCGCGTGAGTTCAGTGAAACTAAAATCGACGACCCCGAAGACAGCACTAAAGCCTGCAGCCATCTCTGCGCCGGCAGACATTGGCAGCGACGCGGCCCAGCTGGTCGAACTCAATCGCGCTGCGGGTGACAGCCTGCGGCAGAACATTCTGCAATTGCTCGCACGCGAATCCTTTGCCGTACTCGAACTCTGCCGTGTACTCGACGTTTCCCAGTCTGCTCTCAGCCACCATTTAAAATTGCTGCTGAGCGCCGGCCTGCTCACCCGTCGCCGTGAAGGCACCAGCCTGTTCTACCGTCGCGCCCTGCACCACGAGACACATCCTGATTTGCTCCGCGGCCTGTTTGCCAGCATTGACCGCCTGCCTGCCGCATCATCGCAACAGCAGGCTATAGCCAGCATTCACGCCGAACGCCGCAGCCGTAGTCAGGCTTTCTTCTCCGCCAATGCAGAAGCCTTAACCGAACAAAGCACCCTTATTAGCGACCCTGAAACCTACGCAGAGGCCGCGGATGAGTTGCTGCGTCAAGCGGCCTGCGATCATGGCCACGCACTGGAAGTAGGACCGGGCGAAGGCCAACTGCTTTCACTGCTCGCCAATCGATTCGAACGCGTCACCGGCATCGACAGCGCCAAAGCCATGCTCGATCGCGCCGAGCAACGCATCGGCAATACACCCAATGTGCGCCTGCAGCTCCGCGATTTTGCCGAGCTGCCTGCTCGTCGCGTGTTCGATGCCGTCGCTGCTGCGATGGTGCTGCACCACCAACCCTCGCCACTCGCGTTTTTACAACAGGCGTTTAGCGTCCTACGCCCAGGCGGCGTACTCATACTGGTCGAACTCTGCCGCCATGATCAAGAATGGGTGAAAACCGCCTGCGGCGACTTCTGGCTCGGCTTTGAGCCCGACGAACTCATGCACTGGGGTGAACGCGCAGGCTTCGATATGCCCGCCAGTCAATACCTCACGCAGAACAACGGCTTTCAAGTGCAATTGCACGCCTTTGCAAAGCCCCTTCTCTAACCAATAGAACTTCAACGATAAATCGCACAACCTAAAAAGGAATGCCAAATGGCCGATTACAAAGTAGCAGACATCTCCAAAGCCGAGTTCGGCCGCAAAGAGATTGCTCTCGCAGAAAACGAAATGCCTGCACTGATGGCGCTGCGCACGCGCTACAAAGATGCCCAACCGCTTGCTGGCGCACGCATCATTGGTTGCATTCACATGACTATTCAAACAGCCGTGTTAATGGAAACGCTGATTGAGCTTGGCGCAGAACTGCGCTGGTCATCGTGCAACATTTTCTCTACTCAGGATCACGCTGCCGCCGCCATGGCCGAAGCCGGAATCCCTACTTTTGCCTGGAAAGGTGAAACAGACGACGAGTACGAATGGTGCCTGGAACAAACCATTCTGAAAAACGGCGAACCTTGGAACGCCAACGTTCTGCTTGATGATGGCGGCGACCTGACTCTGCTCATCCACGAGAAATACCCCAAAATGCTGGATAGCATTCATGGCATCTCAGAAGAAACCACCACGGGCGTTCACCGCCTGCTGGAAATGATGCAAAAAGGCGAACTCAAGGTTCCCGCCATTAACGTCAACGATTCGGTCACCAAGTCGAAGAACGACAACAAGTACGGCTGCCGCCATTCATTGAACGACGCCGTGAAGCGTGCCACCGATATGCTCATGTCTGGCAAGCGCGCACTGGTTGTTGGTTACGGCGACGTTGGTAAGGGTTCTGCACAGAGCCTGCGCCAGGAAGGAATGATCGTTCGCGTTACTGAAGTTGACCCTATCTGTGCGATGCAAGCGTGTATGGATGGCTATGAAGTAGTGTCTGCCTACAACGGCGGCGTAAACACAGGCAAAGCCGCAGACATCGACATGCGCCTCATGCAGGATACCGATCTGATCGTCACCTGCACAGGCAACGCCGGCGTCTGTGATTCAGCGATGCTGCAAACCATTAAAAAAGGCGCCATCGTCTGCAACATTGGCCACTTCGACAACGAGATCGACACGCAGTTTATGCGTGACAACTGGGAGTGGAGCGAAGTTAAGGAACAGGTTCACCAGATCTATCGGAGCGATAACCGTTCTGACTACGTGCTGCTGTTAAGCGAAGGCCGACTGGTTAACCTTGGTAACGCCATGGGTCACCCCTCGCGCATCATGGACGGTTCCTTTGCCAACCAAGTGCTCGCACAGATGCACCTGTTTGATCAGGCTTGGGCCGATCAGCCAGAAAACCAACGCCAGCCGGTAACGGTAGAAGTGCTACCCAAGAAGCTGGACGAGGAAGTCGCGGCACTCATGGTGCAAGGCTTTGGCGGTACCATGACCCAGCTCACCACGCACCAGGCGGACTACATCGGGGTTACCCAGGAAGGCCCATTCAAGCCAGAAAGCTACAAGTACTAAACTGAACCTGTAGTAGTCGGAAAGATAGATGGAAAAGTCGCTCGAAGCGTTAATCGATCTCCTTGATCTCGAGGAGATCGAAAACAACCTTTTTCGGGGCACCAGCCCCGACGAAGGCTGGCAGCGCGTGTACGGCGGTCAGGTTCTCGGCCAGGCCTTGGTTGCGGCGTCGCGAACGGTAGAACCCGATCGCCACCCGCATTCATTGCACGGCTATTTCCTGCGTCCCGGCGACACGACCATTCCTATTCTTTACAACGTTGACCGCATCCGCGACGGCAAGAGTTTCACCACTCGCCGGGTGGTTGCGGTACAACGAGGCAAGGCGATCTTCAGCATGTCGATCAGCTTTCAAGCTGACGAACCTGGCTTTAGTCATCAGTCAGAAATGCCGGATGTGCCACCACCGGAAGCACTGAAAAGTGAAGCCGATTTGCTGGTTGATTATATTGACCAGATCCCAGAACAGTATCGAGATTCGTTCACCCGTGCCCGCCCTATCGAAATGCGGCCGGTAGATCAGAGTCACAATCCCTTTCGACCCCAAAAGCGTCCGCCGTACCAGGCCTGCTGGATGAAATCCTGGGAAAGCCTGCCTGACGACCGTCGCCTGCATCAGTGTGTGCTGGCGTATCTGTCAGACTGGACCTTGCTCGATACGACCACACTGCCCCACGCCGTCTCGTTCGCGCAGGACAATATTCAGGTCGCAAGCCTCGATCACGCGATGTGGTTTCACCGCGAGTTTCGTGCTGATGAGTGGTTGCTGTACGTGCAAGACAGCCCAAGCGCTGGTGGCGCACGCGGTTTTAATCGTGGGTCTATCTTTAATCGTGCGGGTGATTTGGTAGCGTCAGTGGCCCAGGAAGGCCTGGTGCGGGTGCATGATGAATCATGACACCCAGCTATTTAGCATAAACCTCTGAAGACCCTGCTCAGCCTACCAATCTACGTCAATTTCTTCCGTCAGAGCACGAGGCCAAACTTTGTCGGCATGCTCAATGTAGAACGCTTCGTCGCGCAGCCATTTTTTCTGCAAACGACGGTTTAAGTTAAGGTACAGCTTGCCATCGACCACCTTATAAACTTCTGGGTCGCCATGTACTAATACACCGTTTTTACCCAGGCCATACGCACAGTGACCGCCGTACTGTGGGCTGTATTTTTCAGGGTTCGCTTCAAACAGCGCTAAGTTTTCAGCACTAGAAAAGCGCCAGTTAACGTCCTTGTACTCGGTCACAAAACGGTCGTCGCCTTCAACCGGCATACTTTCCGTAAAGTAGGCAACGGAGTCATAACCATTAATCGCAAAATCCCAGCCTTTTTTCATCCAAATTTCAGGTTGCGCAGCGTTAGCCAGAGGCGCCACAACCAAAAACATAACAAATGCTAATAGTGCCTTTTTCATAGTGTAATGACCTTAGTATAGAAAAGTGATTTGGGTGATAGACCAAACAGGCATGTTAACTCTTGGCGTTCAATGACCTCTCACTGGGGCATCATATTTGAACGATGGCGTTCACGCTAAATTGGCAACAAAGTCTTACGAAATTTTTACGCCCAGCGCCTTCTTGAACCAATGCAGCCGAATGCAGCCGAATGCAGGGGGCAGAATAAATTCTGACCCCATCTTGTCTGCAGCTACCGATACCCATACGGCGTAACTGTATTCGACACATCCCTGTAACGCTCCAGCAATCGACCTTGCCGCGTCTCTAGCGATGTCCACTCGCCATCAATCATCACTTTCTCGGCGTGGGTCGTTACTTCTAGTGGGTCACTCGACCAAATCACCAGATCAGCAACCTTGCCTTTTGCCAGCACGCCACGATCATCAAGCCCCCAAATTTTCGCAGGCCCACTCGTGATGGCCGCCAATGCGGCATCGAACGGCAGACCATTCGCCACTGCAATACCACCGCCCTGCCGGATCCAACCCGCGTTGTGAGTGTTTTCACTGGTGAAGGCGATGGTGACACCCGCTTTGTGCAGCAGAGCGGCACTGTCGAGGCGCGCGCCCAGTGAATCGAAATCAATCGGGATGTTAGCCATCGCATCCAACACAACCGGCACCTTTGCAGCAGCGAGTTGCGGCGCAACTTTCCAAGCCTCAGCTCCGCTCAAAATAATCAGCGGAAACTTGAAGTCGTTGGCAAGCGCAAGCGCCTGCAGAATGTGGCTGGCCTGATTGACCGACAGTGCAAGCGGCGCGCCACTCGACAGCCAGCGTTTGAGCGCCGCCATGTCGGATGCGCTGTAGCCACGCTCATCCGCCACATAACGACCGGGGGAGAAACGCTTCGCTGCCGTTAATGCCTCGCGCAATCGCACCATAAGAGCGCTGCGTGAACCACCGACAAACTTTGCCGAACGGGAACCCATGCCGCCGAACAGGGCCAGGTTTTCGGTCAGCAACATCTCAGCAGGGTCTAACGTTTCGCGCAGGCTAATCACAACACCAACACCCGCCAACGGATCATTTCCTGCAGCTGGAGCAACCACCGCCGCCGTCACACCCGACGCACGAGAAATGGGCAACAACACCGATGCCGGATTGAGCGCGTAACGCACCTCAAAGGCCGGTCCCATTGGAAACTCTTCGACGCGCACGTCTGAACTGGAAGACTCGGCGTTGATCTCAACGATGCCAAGCTGGGTATGACTTTCAATCAGTCCCGGCGTTACCCAGTGACCTTGCGCATCAATACGCTCAGCATCTGCCCCTAGAACTGGTGCATCCGACCCCAGCCCAACCCAGGTAATGACGCCATCGCTCACATGCACCGCACCCGATTCGATGGTGCCCGCCGCTGTGAGGGTCGCAACTTTCGCGTTCTCAATCGCCACCACAGCCGCAAAGGAAATAGACGCCATTGATAGAGAAGTGATGAGTACTAGGCCGGTTATCAGGCCTTTAAGAGGTCGTGAAAAATTCATCGTGAACCGCCTCCCTGCACCGTTTGGTGTAGCTCAAAGTCGGTGACCGGCACCCGTTTATCGCGTTCAAAATAACGATAACCATCAATGAATACCTGCTCGGCCTGAGCGTAGACACTGAATGGATTTTGATTCCACAACACAACGTCAGCGGCTTTATTGGGTTCAAGAGTCCCGGTCTCCTGTTCAATACCAAGAGCTTGGGCTGCATTGCGCGTCACCCAGGTAATCGCATAGGCCTCATCAATATCGCGACCCATGCGCTGCGCGGCTGCCATCGCGCGGGCAGCGTCCTGATTCAAACGTTGAATACCGCGTTCGGAATCTGAGTGAACAATAGCGCAGGCGCCGGCGGCATCGACCAGAGCAATGTTCTCCTCAATCGCATCAAAGGCCTCTAACTTGAAGCCCCACCAGTCGGCCCACAGCGCCGAGCAAATATTTTGTTCTGCCAACAAATCGGCAATCTTGTAAGATTCAACAGCGTGGTGGAACGCGGTAATTTTGTAGTCGAACTCTTTAGCCAGCTCAATCATGTTGGCCATTTCA
The DNA here is from genome assembly GCA_023300545.1 of Pseudomonadales bacterium. Lineage (GTDB taxonomy): Bacteria > Pseudomonadota > Gammaproteobacteria > Pseudomonadales > Azotimanducaceae > JALZVT01. The sequence continues at coordinate 72,975 of JALZVT010000068.1, read as the reverse complement.
TCAGCGCGGTAGCAGTGGTTGTGCACCAGTATTTCACCACGCAAAACACCCGCCAGCGTCTCCAGCTGCAGGTTGTAGTCAGGCGGATCTTCGCTGTCGTCCTGCTTCGCTAAATCTTGTTTGGCCACGTATTCCTTAGCCTTCGCCCAGGCCGTTCGATAGCCGGCCATGTTGCCCATCCGGGTACCGGGGGCTTTACCTTGAGAGCCATACACTCGCTTCGGGTTCTCGCCACACGCCATCTTCAACGCGTGCTTAGCACCCGGAAACTTCATGCCCTGCACCGTCCGCGACGGCACATTCTTCAGCGTCACGCCGCGTCCGCCAAACAGATTGGCGCTGCCTGGCAAAATTTGCAGCGTGGTCACGCCGCCGGCAAGCGCCAGCGGGAACTGCGGGTCTTGCGGCCAGACCGAATGCTCGGCCCAGACGTGAGCCGTGTTTGGCGAGGTCACCTCGTTGCCGTCAGCAGTCGACTGCACGGCGGGCGCCGGGTAGTCACCCAGATGACTGTGCACATCAATCAGGCCTGGCGTTATCCATTTACCCGTGCCGTCGATACGAACCGCGTTAGCGGGCAGTTCGACTGCACTCGTTCCTACCGAGACAATTTTGCCTGCAGCCAAGACGATTTGCGCACCGTCTAAGCGTCGCCCATCGCCCGTTAACAGAGTCGCGTTATCAATCACATACGCTGGCGCTTCGAGCGGGGCATAGGTTGAGTCGTAGGGCGCAGCACTCGCAGAACCCGCAAACAACACGCCCGCTAACGCGGACATCAAGGGAACCAGCGCACGGGCAGCAGCACCTTTACCTGATCGAGAACCGATGGGGTCTGCCTTTTGAGCACCACCATCAACAAATACTGGGGTCATCATTCCTCCGAAAACTTGTGGATCACACCCGCACGTATCACAAAATGCACCTCGCCAAACCGATCCGCGTTGTTCGCTGCATCAGCTCAGAGATTGCCGGGCACCGCGACTATATCCGCCTGCTTGGCCGTGTCCAGACTTCACGACACCCCCGCTCGTCGACCAACAACACCGCTTTAAATGAGTTCTCAACATAATCCTGTGCCGCCTGCGCCGTCCACCCACTCTGGACCGAATACAAAACATCGGTATACAGACACCGGTTGCGGCACGATAATAGGCGGTTTTGTGGCTCCGCATATCTTGCGATTTAGATAGCGGGCCAAACGCTACCCACCTAGCGTTGTGTTGTTGATGGAGAGACAGGGGACATATGGCTGATATCGAAAAGATGGCTGAATCGGTTGAATCGATTCGACTACACCTGGAGGCGCACAACTACATCTGCAGCACCCAGATAGCGACGGCCGTGTACCTCGCGTACCACCTGCAGAAGCCGATCCTCATCGAGGGGCCACCAGGTGTGGGTAAAACCGAACTCGCCAAGACCGTTTCAGAGATGTTCGAGCGCGACCTCATTCGTCTGCAGTGCTACGAAGGGCTGGACGAAGCCAAGGCCATCTACGAATGGAAATACGGTAAGCAGTTGCTGTACACGCAGGTATTGAAAGAAACACTCGACGACGTACTGCAAGGCGCCAAAGGATTTACCGAATCAGTTGCCCGCCTGCACGACTTTGGCGATATCTTTTTCTCTGAAGAATTTCTCGAGCCTCGCCCGCTGCTGCAGGCGCTGAAGCACGAAGAAGGCGCGATACTGTTGATCGATGAGATCGACAAGGCGGATCACGAATTTGAATCGCTATTGCTCGAAATTTTGTCCGACTTCCAGGTGTCTATCGCAGAAATTGGCACCATCAAAGCGTCAGCAATACCGCCGATCGTGTTCTTGACGTCAAACAACACGCGCGAAATTTCAGACGCACTCAAGCGTCGTTGCTTGCACCTGTACATACCCTTCCCAGATCTCGAACTGGAACAGCGTATTGTCGAAGCACGGGTTCCCGAAATCCCACCCGAGCTGCGCCGCCAGATGGTGGCCTTCATTCAGGAACTGCGTACGCTCGACCTGAAGAAACTGCCGGCTATTTCTGAAACCATCGACTGGGCTCGCACTTTGCTATTGCTGAACAGCACCTCGCTGGATGCGGATATGGTTCGCGACACACTCAATGTCATCCTGAAATTCCAGGAAGACATCGAAAATGTCGACTCCGAACTAACAACGCTCACCAGTAACGCTCGAAAAGCTACGCGCTAGGGTTCGCCACAAATGGATCAGACCCTCACTGAGTTTATTCACGCACTGCGTAATGCCGACGTGCGTATTTCAACGGCTGAAACGCTAGATGCGTTCAGGGCTGTAGACCTGGTGGGGTATCGCGATCGCGAACATCTGAAACAAAGCCTATCGATGGTGCTGCCAAAGACCGAAGATGAAAAAGAAGCCTTCGAACATTGCTTCGAACAGTTCTTCAAAATTAACGATCTGTCGTCTGGCAACCCGAATGACGCTGACGGTGAAGGCGAGCAAGACGACAACGCTGATGGCGGCGAAAACGAAGGTGGCGGTGGCGGCGACGCCGAATCGGGCAACAACACCGAGGCCGCAGAATCAGGCAAGGGTAAAAAGAAGAGCAAAGGCAAACCCAAAGGTGGCCGCGACGTTATAGAAGGCGTTGAAGAGGAAGAAGAAGATCTTGGTCCGGGCGAAACCTCCCCTGCTAAGTCCGAACTGGGCAAAATGGTCATGGCCAATTCTATGGTTGAGTTAACCGTTGCCATGGCCGAGGGCGCACGCGCTGTGAACTTGGAAGACATTCAAGTGTTCACCCAAAAAGGCCTCTACACCCGCCGCATCATGGATGCGATGGGTCTAGAAGAAATGAACCGGGAGATCTCGGGTAACCGACGTTCACCAAATGTACCTGACCGGCGACTTGGTCAGCAGCTGAAAGCCCGTCGGGAAATTCTTCGCGAACAGGTTCGCGACTATGTTGAAAAACAATTTTTGCTGTTCGCCGATTCCTCTGGCAAACGGTTGCGTGAAGAACTGCTGCGCAAGGTAAAGCTGTCAAACGTAGAGCATCGCAATTTCCGCTTGATTCAGGAAATTGTGTTTCGCATGGCGAAGAAGCTATCGACAATGTACTCGCGGCGCAAAAAGGTATTCAAGAAGGGCCAGCTCAATATTCCACGCACGCTGCGCAGCAACATGGCCTACGACGGCGCCATTTTTGATTTGAAATGGAAGTCGGTGAAAGTCGATCGCCCGAAGGTGTTTGCCATTTGCGACGTGTCAGGCTCCGTCGCCACCTACGCTCGCTTTATGCTGACGTTTCTCTACAGCCTTGAAGAAGTGATGCCACGCGTACGTTCGTTTGCATTCTCGTCCGACCTTGCCGAAGTCACATCGCTGTTCGAACGCAACACCATCGAAGATGCCATTGCCAAGACCCTGCACGACTACAGCGGCGGCAGCACCGACTACGGTCAGTCGCTGGTCGATTTCAAGCGTTTGTGCCTTGATGACATTGATAATCGCACCACCATCATTATTCTCGGTGATGCGCGCAATAACTTTGGCGAAGCGCGGGCTGAAATCATGAAAGAGCTGTACGACCGTTCTCGCAGCGTACTTTGGCTTAACCCTGAATCAAAAGCCGCCTGGAATTCCGGCGACTCAGAAATGCGCAAATACGGGGCTTACTGCCACCAGGTCAGCGAATGCAACTCGCTGCAACATCTGGAGCGAATTGTGGGCAACCTGTTGAAGGCTGTGCACGGTTAGCAGCGTCAGCGGATGGGGTCAGATTTAATTCTGCCCCCTGCCTGAACAGTTTCACCCACACACTTCACTCAACTTACCCATAGCGCGACCCCCTCCACTACGCGATAATGCCGTCTGGCTACCCCCAACCTGCGCAAGACAGAGGCCGGCTCGTCCTACATGACCACCCCTAATAGCTCAAACAAGAGCACCACCACAGCAAGTCACACCGGCGCCGATACCGGTACAGCTAAGGAGCTCAACCGAGCAGCGCTGGTGCAATTGCTGCTGCTCATACTCGGCAGCCTGGCGGTCATCATCGTCGTGATGTACGCCCTCAACTGGGCCGCCCAAGCGACGGGCTCCAAATCTGCTGCGACCGACGCAATCAACTATGAGGCCCGCAGCATTTCCATTCTCATCGAACAAGAGCCACCTCAGCTCGACGCGATGAAATCCACCGACCAGGTCAGCGGCAGCGTACTGGGGCACATCATGGAAGGCCTGATCGCTTACGATGTGAATAACGAACTGGTACCGGGCGTTGCTGAGCGCTGGGACATCCGGGCGGATGGTGCAACGTTCTGGCTACGCGCTGATGCTCGCTGGAGCGACGGCAAACCGGTGACTGCACAAGATTTTGTCTTTGCCTGGAAAACCGCACTGGAACCTGCCACCGCCTCGCAGTACGCGTTCATCCTGTTTCCAGTCAAGAATGCAGAAGCCATTAACACCGGCAAGCTCACCGGCGATACCCTTGGCGCCTCAGCAACCAGCGACCGCGTGCTCGAAGTCGAATTCGAAAAGCCCATCGCTTTCTTTGAAAAGCTGGTGGCGTTCTCCACCTACTACCCAGCGCGCGAAGACTTCTACAAAAGCACCAACGGCCGTTATGGCGCAGACGCTGACACCATGCTCTACAACGGCGCGTTCACCGTCGAAAGCTGGGTTCATAACTCCAGCATGCGCATGGAAAAGAACCAGCAGTACTGGAATAAAGACAGTATCTTCCTCAACACCATTCACGTGCCTTTTATCACCGCAGACAAGCAAGCTGGCGTAAACCTCTTCAAGGATGGCCGCATCGCCCTTGCCCAGCTCGACGGCGAAACCTTGCCAACCGCTCTACAAGAGCGCTGGAATATTGGCCGCCTAGCCGACGGCTCGGTGTATTACCTCGAGTTTAACCATCGCGAAGGTCGCATCGGCGGCAACCTCAATTTTCGTCGAGCACTGCAACTCACGCTCGATTCGTCTGAATTGGTCTACCGAGTCATCAAGATCCCTGGCTACGTACCGGGCACCACCCTGTTCCCGACTTGGCTAAAAGGCAAAGACGCGCCCTTCCGGCAGGAATACCCCCCTACTCCCATTCGCCCCGATCGCGAGAAAGCACGTGAACTACTGGCCACCGCCATGGCGGAGCTCGGTCTCGAAGAAACTCCCTCGCTGGTTGTGTTGGCTGGCGACACACCGCTTGCGCGCAAGCACGCGGAATACATGCAGAGCGAGCTGAAAAAGCATCTAGACCTCGACGTAAAAATTGATCGACAGATTTTCAAGCAACGCCTGGCCAAAATGCGCGCCGGCCAGTTCGATATGGTGATGGCAGGCTGGGGGCCAGACTTCGACGACCCGCTCACCTTCGGCGATCTGTTCGCGTCATGGAACCTGCAGAACCGTGGGCGCTACAACAACCCTGAACTAGATGCCCAGATTCGCATTGCTCAGGGGTCCATAGACCAACAGGTTCGCATGGACGCCTTTGGCGAGATTCAGCGCATTCTTATTGATCAGGCAGTGCTCTTACCAGACTACGAACGAGGCAGAGTGTTTGTGGCAGACCCGCGTATGCAAAATCTTGGCCGTCGCGCTATTGGGCCTGACCCTGACTACAGCCGAGTGACCTTACTGCCACCCACAGCTGAGGAGGCCGGACGCTAATGTGGATCTACGCTGGCAGACGCGTCATTCAAGGCATCATTACTGTCTGGTTTATCGCCACGGCAACCTTTGTCGCGATGCACTCGGTACCGGGCGACCCACTGCTGAGCGACAAAGCCATGACCGCCGAAATTCGCGCTAACCTCGCGGCGAAATACGGCCTTGATAAGCCCGTATTCCCAGACCAATACATGACCTACATCGGCAACATGCTGCAGGGCGATTTTGGAATTTCGTTTACCCAGCAAAATCGCGAAGTGAACGACATTATTCGCGAGCATTTCCCGGTGTCCGCCGCGCTCGGCATTCTAGCCGTGCTGTTCGCAGCCCTGGGCGGCATTTTGTGGGGCGCACTCACCGCCCTATACCGCAACAAGCTGCCCGACATCATCATTATGTTTTTGGTAATACTCGGCATTTCAGTGCCGAGCTTTGTCTTTGCCGCCCTCGGGCAGCTGGGCCTGGTGGGTCTCAACAGCTGGGCCGGACAAACTGTATTGCCTGTTGCCGGCTGGGGCACCGTTAGTCACATGCTGGTGCCGGCACTCGTATTGGGCCTTTCCACCATGGCCTTCCTAACCCGTCTGATGCGCTCCTCCATGCTAGAAATCGTCAACTCTGACTTTGTGCGCACGGCAAAAGCCAAAGGCTTACCCCCAACTCGAATCTTTCTGAAACACCAGTTACGCAACGCGGTACTACCGGTGATCACGGTGCTTGGCCCAGCAATTGCCGCCATCACTACCGGCGGTTTTGTGGTCGAGCTGGTGTTTGCCATTCCAGGTCTTGGGCGATACTTCGTCGAGGCCGTGCAGCAGTCCGACTACACCGTCATTATGGGCACCACCGTTTTCTACGGTGCGTTTTTGGTGTTTATGGTTATTCTGGTTGATCTGGTCTATGGCCTCATCGATCCCCGCGTTTCTGTGGAATAGGGGTATCCAATGAGCGAATCAATTCAACAATCCGATCTCGTGCTGTCACCAACAAGCTTTAAGCCGTTGGTTAAAGAAGACAGTGAGCAAGGCATCAGCCGCCCTTCTCTGTCGTACTGGCAAGACGCCTGGCGCCGGCTGAAAGAAAACACGCGAGCTATTGTCTCGCTATACATCATTCTGGGCCTGCTGGCGTTCACCGTACTGGGCCCGCAAATCTGGGGAGCCAGCGGCGCCACTAGCGACGTCGACCAGATCAGTAAAGCCCCCTTTGCCAATCGAGCGGCAACCATCGTTGAGCCATTTGAGCCGTGGGACCAAAGCAAAGTAACGGCCAGCAACAATGGCCTGCAACTCGACGGCGATCCAACTACTCAGGCCGTGCGCCTAGTTTGGGAGCCAATGGCTGCCTCGACCAATGGCTATCGTATTTATCGCAACATCTACCCCACTGGTCCTGAGCGCGCATTGGGCCTGCCGCTTGGGGAAGTCTTCCCGAGTCAAGGCACCTACTTTGAAGACCGGCTCGATCTGTCCCCGACCTACTATTACTACACAGTGGTTGCCCTCGGTGACAAGTCTCGTGAAACACAGGAGTTTCAGAGCCACGAATTTGATGTGACCCGAGTGATTACGGCTGACGAAGCCGTAGAAAAAAACCTGATTGAATCAAGCAGCGACGTCGCTGTTGGCGACGAAGTTATGCTCGCGTGGCACCCGCTGGGTACCGACTATCTGGGGCGGGACATGCTGGCGCGGTTGATGGAAGGCGCACAAGTGTCGCTGTTCATTGGCATTGTTGCGCCTTTAATTTACGTACTGATCGGCATTTTGTACGGCAGCACTGCGGGCTTCATCGGCGGCCCTCTCGATCAGGGCATGATGCGCTTTGCCGACTTTGTGGTCGCCCTGCCCTTCTTACTGTTCATGATCGTATTCAAGATCGCGTTCGGTGTTGAATCGGGGGAAAGCGGCGTATTGCCCATGCTCATTGCAATGGTGGTGTTGCTTTGGCCCGCGACAGCACGGCTGGTCCGCGGGCAAATTCTACAAATCCGTGAAGAAGGCTACATCGATGCCTCTCGGCTGCTTGGTGCAAAGTCGTCGTATTTGATTGGTCGCCACATGATCCCTAACACCATGGGCGTCATCCTTGTCACCCTGACCTTTGCTGTGCCTTCAGCCATTTTCACCGAAGCCTTTCTCAGTTTTATTGGTATGGGTGTCGCCCCACCAACACCCAGCTGGGGCAGCATGTGCAATGAGGGGTTAAAGACTATGAATTCCACACCCCACGAACTGATTTTTCCGGCAGTACTTATCAGCGTAACGGTGCTGGCGTTCAACATGCTGGGCGATGGTTTACGCGACGCCCTTGATGCGAGGATGCGCTCCCGTGAATAGTTCAGCAGATACTACCGATCCCATCCTCAAAGTTAGCGATCTGCGCGTGGAGTTCGACACCTACGGCGGCATTGTGCAGGCCGTCCGTGGAGTGAACTTTGAAGTATCTGAGGGTGAAACCCTCGCAATTGTTGGCGAGTCGGGTTGTGGCAAGTCTGTCACCGTGCAAAGCCTGATGGGGCTAATCCCCATGCCACCCGGCCGTATCACTTCAGGATCGGCCCAATACCGTGGTCAGGAAATTCTCGGCCGCACACGAATCAACGGGCGCGAACTGCGCGGCTCTGAAATTGGCATGATCTTTCAAGACCCAATGACCTCCTTGAATCCAACCATGACCATTGGCGATCAAATCGCCGAGACGCTGCAGGTACATCGCGGATTCAGTAAGCGCGACGCTGCTGCTCGCGCCGTCGAATTGCTGTCGCTGACACGCATTCCCGAAGCCGAGCAGCGCGCCCAACAATACCCGTTTGAATTCTCCGGCGGCATGCTGCAGCGCGCCATGATCGCCACCGCCATTGCCTGTGAGCCCAGCGTACTGATTGCTGACGAACCCACCACCGCGCTCGACGTTACCATTCAAGCGCAAATTCTCGATCTGTTGAACGACCTGCAGCGCGACAACAACATGGCCATCATTCTGATCACCCACGACTTGGGGGTGGTTGCCCGCATGGCTGATAACGTCGCCGTGATGTACGCCGGTGAAATGGTGGAGCAAGGCACTGCCCACGATATTTTCTATCGCGCCGCGCACCCGTACACATTGGGGTTGCGAGCGGCAATGCCCAGCAACGTGGATGAAACCGCACAGTCCCTGCAGCCCATCGAAGGCAGCCCGCCCGATTTGTTTGCGCCACCACCGGGCTGCGGTTATTGCGCCCGCTGTCCACACGCTGTTGAGGTTTGTGCCACCAAGCCACCGCCACGGTTCAGCCTTGAAGCGAAACACAACGTGAAATGCTGGCAGCACCATCAGGACGCGCCGTCACCGCCCACCGAACTTTTCCTGTCATCCACTACCCAGGCAGGAGACACCGCAGCACCATGAAAGCACTTGTCGAGACCGTTAACCTAACCAAACACTTCCCGATCAAGCGCGATCAAATTGTCCACGCGGTCGATAACGTCACGCTGACCGTGCACGAAAAAGAAATAGTCGGCCTTGTCGGCGAAAGCGGCTCAGGCAAGTCGACCCTTGGCAAAACCATACTCGGCCTGCACAACAAAACCTCGGGTCAGGTATTGTATGACGGCACAATGCTGCCGCAGAAATATCGCGCGCGAGACTTTCTGAGCTCTGCACGAAAGATGCAGATGATCTTCCAAGACCCTTACTCCTCACTCAACCCACGCATGACTGTGGGGGAGATTATTGGCGAAGCGCTCAAGCTCCACACCAACCTCAATAACCAGACCATACGCGACCGCGTGACGTTCTGGCTCGAACGGGTAGGCCTGCACGCCGACCATGCCTCGCGTTACCCACACGAGTTCTCAGGCGGCCAGCGGCAGCGCATCGGTATCGCCCGTGCACTGATCCTAGAACCCGAGTTTGTCGTCTGCGACGAACCCATATCAGCACTGGACGTATCGGTACAGGCACAGGTGGTTAACCTGCTCGATGAACTGAAGAAGTCTATGGGGCTCACCCTGCTGTTCATCGCTCACGACCTGTCGATGGTGCGCTACGTCAGCGACCGTATGGCGGTCATGTACCTCGGCTCGCTTGTCGAAGTCGGTGCCTCTAACGAGGTGTTCTTCGACCCGCAGCACCCGTATACGCAGATGCTGGTGAGCTCCAACCCAGAACCCGATCCACGACGTGAACGCAACCGGCCGCCAACGCCGGTACGCGGCGAGATCACTTCGCCCATCAATATTCAGCCAGGTTGCCGGTTTGCTTCACGCTGCCCGAAGGTGATGGAGGTGTGTCGGGACACCACGCCTGAGTTGATTACATTGAAAAATGTGGCGCCTGGGAAGGATCTGCGACAGGTGGCGTGTCATCTGTATGACTGAATATTAGTGCCTTCTGCTTCGAGCCCACCTCCAGACAAAACATCCTCCCACAAAAAAGGCGACCCGAAGGTCGCCTTTCTCGTCTCAGCAGCAATTACCTGCCGCTAAGCGTCTCTTAGCGTGTCTCTAGTACTCAGGCCCAATCTTGTATTGGAGCTCAAGACCAAAGATACGTGGCTCAGTCGTTTGGCCAGATCGGCGCCAGCCGGTCTCTTCCGTTTCAGGCAGCACCTGACGAATACCAATCTCATCAGTGATGTTATTCACAAACGCACTGGCTGAGTATTTACCAGTGGTGCTTGCCCAGCTAATACGAGCATCCCAACGGAAGTACGAAGGCGCTGTGTCACGATCGGATTCAAACACAGTGAAGCTCACATCATCGATCCAAGACAGGCTGGTGTTGAAGTCAATCTGACCGTTATCACCAAGCGGCAAGCCATACTGAGTCCAGGCGGTCCACTTCCATTCTGCCTGACGCGGCAGAGTACGACCTTTGGCATTAATGGTCCGATCTTCTGGCGAGAAGATGCTGTTTGGTGTTTCCGGGTTGAAATCATCAATCACAAAGAAGTCTTCGGTGAATGTGGCATCGGTGTAGCTAAAGTTACCGCCAATAGTCAGGCCATCATTAACAAACCACATGAAGTCGCCTTCAACACCTTTGATTTCGCCACCGGGTGCTGCAACTACAGAGTTTGTCGTGCCACCGGTTGCACCTGCTTCGTAAACCACGGAATGAATATTATCGTAGTCGTAGAAGTAGACGCTGGCGTTAGTCTGCAACGTACCGTCAAGCCAGGTCGCTTTGTAGCCAACTTCATAGGCGATCAACTCTTCGGGTTCGTAGGTGGGTGACGCACTGAAGAAACCAAGGTTAAAACCACCCGCTCGGAAGCCGCTGGTTGCGCCGAAGTAAATCAACGAATCATCAGTTGGCGAGTAGTCGAAGTTAACGCGCCAGGTAATCTTGTCGTCCTTGCGTTCAACCGGACGGAAAACCGTAAGACTAACCGGCAGGCCTTCAGTAAGAATAGTGCCTGCTGCTGTTGGCGAATATTGCAGTTGGCCGTTCGCATCAAGGTCTGGCTGCGGTGGTGTTGTAGCAAGATCAGCAGGATCGCCCGCGGTGCCCAGAATCGAACCGTTGAGGATATTGAAGTTCAACAGAGCAATGCCCGGCAGCGGAACAATGTTCTCACTAATGCGATAGAGGTTTTCTTCACCTTCAATATCATCTTCTGCCCAGCGTACGCCCAGGGTCAGTGACATTCGGTCGGTCAAGTCAAAAACGCCCTGGGTATAAGCCGCATAGGCTTTACGAGTGGTGCGGGTTTGGTACTCGAGATCAGTTGCATTGGTTACCGGACCGTGAGGAATCCGTGTGCCAACGTCGCCCTGGTTATCGCCGAGAAACAGCTGAATGGCATTCTGACCTTCCTGAACAATAGGCAAAGGTATCGCGCCAGGACGCGTTCCTGTCTTGCCATCAAACAGTGTGGTGCGTGGTGCGCCAAACACAGGGAATGGGCTCGCATTCAGATAGCGTGATTCCTCAACAGAGGAGAAGAAATCACCACGCTGGGTAATCTTTGCGTCATAGGCAAATGCACCCGTGGTGAAACTCACACGATCAGACGGGGTAAAAAACCACTGCAGCTCGTGCGATGCGTACTCAACTTCCTGACTCACGTAGAACTGCCGGTCAGCTTGAGAGCTAGCCGTCAGGTCGTCGTCTGTGATGCGATCGTAGAAGTAGTCGGTATAACCAAAAATGTACTTGAACGAGCTGCGGTCTGATGCATCCCAAGTCGCGTCAAACGAAATGCCCTGGTGATCGAAGCGCTCAAAGTTCAAGCCATTTGTTGTGGCGCAGAGATCGTCGCCATCAATATTCGAGCGGTCAAAAAACACACACTCGTTGGTTGGGTTTTCGTTCTGGAAGCCCTGGTTAGGTCGACCGGTTGCGCCACCAAGTGCTGGATCCAGTCCACCACGTAAGCGTTGCGCATCAACCACTTCCCCCGTTGTTGGGTTAGTGAATTGAAAGGTCTCTTGGGCTGGATTGACAAAATCGCTGGCAAAGAAGTTGGTTTGCGCCGGATCAATTGCCCGAAAGCCAAAAGCCGGGTTTTCTGTGTCACGAGTAGGTAGGCCTACTTCTGACAGTACGATCAGACCACCACCGTCAGCACCACCGACCACACGATTCACTGAACGCTCGTTGGCGCGTGTGTTGAACTCGAGGGTATCGGTTGGTGTCCACTGCAGTTGCAGCGTGTAGTTCTCGTCAGCAATAGAGTCGAGGTCTTTGCCGGTTTGCTGACCTTGGGCGTCTACGCCATTCTCGTCAAAGATGCCATCGCGCTGGCGCTTCAGGCCAGTGACACGTGCTGCCAGCTTATCCTTGATTAGCGGACCAGAAATCATGCCGTAAACATCAACACCGTCGTAGTTACTAAATACGGTTTTGAAGTCGGCTTCGAATTCTTGCGTAGGCAGTTTGTTGATGAAGTTTACTGCACCACCCACTGCGTTGCGGCCGTAGAGCGTGCCCTGTGGGCCCCGCAGTACTTCGACGCGCTCGATGTCCCAGAAACCACCCGATGAGGCGATGTAAAAGTCTTCCGAGTACACCCCGTTTTGGTAAGTTGCGACCCCGGGATCACCACCCAGCGCGCGGAACGGACGACCAATACCACGAATGGACAGATCATAAGGGCGAATAACCGTCGACGGAATCAGGTTCTGCAGATCGGACTGGTTCCGAATGCCGAAGTCTTCCATGAAGTCGCTGGTCAGCGCTGTAATTGAGATTGAAGTGTCTGACACCGAGGCTTCTTGCCGTTCGGCCGTTACTACCACTTCTTCGATTCGGCGAACACCATCGCCTTCTGCCGCACTTGCGGCCATGGGCACTCCCAGCGAACCTATAACGGCCGCGGAAAGCGCACTAAACGTGCGTTTCATGTTTTTCTATCCCCTGATTTGTTCGATTCTGAGAGCGGTGCACTTCTCGACATCACCGACCTACTTACGAACTTTTGCACTAAGCTTTCGTGACTTAAAATTCACTCTATTTTTTTGTATGAACCCAATCAGTTCATTTGAGCGGCACTCCAGCCTGTCCAACAAACTAGAGACTTCTCCCCACTCAAATGTCTTATATGTCAGCAAGTTGTCAGAGTCAAACTGTTGGACAAAATTGCGGGCGTCGCGTTCGGGGAATAAAAGCCCAGACACTTAGACACGACACCGGTACGCAAATTTCTCACCACATAGCCAGAACATTTTACGGCTGTTCGCTGGGAACCCGCGTCAACTTAGAGTGCACGCGGGCCTTTTATCCGCCATTTGTCCGCCATTCGTAAAATTGTTGACTCTGTCGTATAATTTGCAATATCAGCTAACGGCACCCAGGCCAGATCCAAACTCTCAGAAGACACCACAAAGTCTTCCGGCCCCTCCACTTGCATCAGAAAACGGACGTCGAAATGCCAGTGTTGCGGATCCTGTTTGCGAGCAGGAATGGGGTGCGCATCGATGTCAAAAATCGCCGTGTCGAGCAGCCGTACCTCAAGACCCGATTCCTCCCGGGCCTCGCGCATCGCAACCGCTGTCGTATCAGGATCACCATCGCTGTGACCGCCAAGCTGTAGCCACATGTCGAGCTTTCGGTGGTGCGTCAGTAGCGCGTGTGTCCCAGCCCCATTCATCAACCAGGCAGCGCCGGTGACGTGGCCACTCCAGCAGTCGCGTTCATAGCAATCCGCCTCCGCACGAACAAATGCTGTGAAGCGTTCAACCATCTCTTGTTCTTCCGGGTGTTGCTGGCCGTAACTTTCCAGTGCAACCACAAGGTTACTTCGGCCAACGACATTGCTATCTTGAACGCTCATCGAATACCAGATTCCATACTAGATTCCAAAGGGGAGCAGAATGTTAGCAGTTGTCGCCAAACTGAACGTCACACAGGGTAAAGAAGCAGAATTTGAGGTCGCCATGTTGGCACTGGCCGCACAGGTTCGCGCCAATGAAGCCGGTAACCACATGTACACACTGTGCAAAGATACGGATGGTGGCTACTCAGTGATGGAACTGTACGAAGACGAGGCCGCTCTAGCCGCCCACGGCCAGTCAGAGCATTTCAAAGCCTCAGGAGCCAGCTTCAAAGGCTTGATGGCGGGTCCACCAGAGATTACCCGCATGCAGGTCGTTGGCTAACACCAGCGCGGCGGCGCATGCCGGCAGCTGGATTACTCGATTTTATAGCCCACGCCATAAATAGAGTGAATCAGCGAGTCGGCTATGCCGCTGGAAGGCGCATCAAGCGCACCATCAACAACAGAGTCAGTACTGCCTGGCAGGCGCTCAGGCAGTCGCGCCTCCTGCAATTTGCGCCGCACGTTCTTGACGTGACTGTCGATTGTCCGGTCACTGACAATACGCCCATCGGTGTAGCACCTGCGCATTAGATCATCACGCGAGAAGACGCGACCAGGCGCTTCGAGCAAGGCCAGCAACATTCGAAACTCCACCGGGGTGAGATCAACCATAGAAGCGTGCTCGCCCAAGCGCTCATCACTGCCCTCGGCCAATCGAGTCACCTCGCAAATGAAGCGATCTTTAAACAACGTCACTTCACGATAGCGCAGCTGATTGTCCTTCTGCTCAGAACGAGTCGCCACATAGTCAGTACGGCGAAGAATCGCATGTACCCGCGCGACCACTTCGCGTGGACTGAATGGCTTGCACAGATAGTCGTCTGCACCAATTTCCAGTCCAATCAGGCGATCAATCTCATCCACTTTGGCTGTCAGCATCATGATTGGCACGCGTGACGATTGGCGAACTTCCCGGGCAATGCTCAGACCATCTTTACCCGGCAACATGAGGTCAAGTACCACAAACGCCGGCTGCTCCCGGAGTATGGTTTCTACTGCGCTCTCGCCACGCTCCAAAATGATCACGCGGAAGTCTTCACGCTCTAGGTAGTCGCGCAACAACTCAGCGATCTTGCGTTCGTCTTCCACCACCACGATTTTTCGCTGGCCGGCGCCAGCCCGCCTCATTGAGTTACCGGCTGCCGATTGGGTTGAAGAACTGCTCATGCGAATACTCCGATAACCACTCAAGACTTGAAACGAACAGTGATGCATAACCCACCGAGGGGAGAATCTGCGGCATCAATAGTGGCGCCATGTGCCAGAGCCACATTACGACAAATAGCCAAGCCAAGCCCGGCTCCGGCACCGTTGCGCGCACGAGACTCATCCAATCTGTAAAGCGGCTCGAATAACAGCTTGAGCGGCTCATTGGCGCCCTTCCCCTGCGCCGAATCTACCCCTGGCGCGCTATCAAGCACCGCAAGGCAGATACCTGAGTCCGCTGTAAAAACCTTAACTTGAATCTGACCAGGGCTGTCGGTGTAAGCCATCGCGTTTTGCAACAAGTTAGCAATCAGCTGCTGCATGCGCGATCGATCGGCACGTACCCTGCAGCCCTCTTGAACATCGACGGATAGAGCAAAACCAAGGCTTTCAGCTCGCATCTGTAATGGTTGAGTTGCAATCTGTGCCACCGAACCGAGATCGAGTTGCTCAAACTCGTAACGTAGACCACCAATATCGGACAGCGACAGCTCGTACAGGTCATCTATAAGCGACCGAAGGCGTGCTGTTTCATAGTCTAGTGACTCGAGCCCTTTCTGGTCGAGCCGACGCACACCATCACGCATCGCCTCAATTTCGCCCGCCAAAATCGCAACCGGCGTTCGTAGCTCGTGGGAGATGTCAGCCAACCAGCGTCTCCGCGATTCACGATTCTCTTCAAGCGTAAGCCCCAGCCGGTCGACATCGGCCATCAGCTCGCCAAACTCATCATCGCGCGATGTGTTCATGCGGACCGTAAAATCACCCCCAGCGAGCTGTCGCACTGAACTAATGGTTCGTCGCAAGGGAGCGAGAAACGCGCGCGCCAACAGCACCGATGCAATCGCCGCGATCAACAGCGACAGCCCACCTATCAGCAAACTCCGATGCAATTGTTCCGCAGCAAACTCAGTTGCCTGCGGCGTAATCAGACGTCGAATTGGCGCACTGCGAAGCTCGGCAATTTGCACGCCCTCGAACAGCACAGGCACAGAAATATAGTCGGTCTGAGAGAGCTCGAAGGGAATGCCGGTAATAAACTCACCATTGAGCGCGACCAGGGTCGTTGGCGGCTGGTCAGGAGTTTGAGGACCAGCGCGCAGAGGCCGATGCAGTCCTTCTGAACCCCGAGCTCCAGGACCCCGGGCTCCAGGGCCTCCCAGCGGCCCTTGTCGCTCATAATTTGCCCGACCATCAGGTCCAACAGGGCGACCACGTTCGTGGCGTGCGTCGCGAAGGCGAGACATATGAGGCGGCCTCTCCCCACGCGGAAACGATTGCCGATTGAGGTCACCAAAGGTTTCGGGGCCAATGCTCTGCCAAGTGTTGCCACCCGCTTGATAACGAGTAGCAAGCACCTGAGACAGTCCTTGCAGGCGAGTCTGCTCAAGGGCGTTAACGTAATCGAGAAACCCGCGCTCAAAACTCCAGCGCGCAAGGAGCAGCGTTGCCGCCAGCACCAATATGGTCACCAGCAGAAAACTCAGAACTAATTTGGCAGAGACAGAGAGGCGCATCCGACCAATATAGAGGCTGGTCGGCGTCAGGTCTGTCGAGGACTAGGCTTTTGCCGCATTAGACAGGCAAAATCCACAGTAACTGCACATTTCGACCCAATCCAGGCCTCCACAACGACCTAGCCTGTCTAGTCTTTCAGCTCAAACAACGCCGCAAGCTGGTCTGTAATCGCGCCGCCAAGCTGCTCTGCATCAGTAATGGTCACAGCCCGCGAGTAGTGATGAGTCACGTCGTGACCAATGCCAATCGCCACCAGCTCGACGTCAGAATAGTTTTCGATCTGATCAATCGCGTATTTCAGATGCTGCTCAAGATAGTTGCTGGGATTAACCAGCAGGGTCGAGTTGTCGACCGGCAGGCCATCCGAGATCACCATGAGAATGCGCCGGTATTCATTGCGTGATGCCAAACGATTGTGCGCCCAGATCAGTGCCTCGCCGTCGATGTTCTCTTTCAGTAATTCTTCGCGCAGCATTAAGCCAATATTTCGTCGTGCCCGACGCCATGGCTCGTCCGCCGCCTTATAAACAATATGGCGCAAATCATTCAGGCGACCAGGATTCGACGGCTTGCCGTTATTAATCCAGGTCTCTCTGGCTTGACCACCCCGCCACGCTCGCGTCGTAAAGCCGAGAATCTCGACCCTTACAGAACAGCGCTCAAGCGTCGCGCCCAGAATATCTGCACACATCGCTGCAATCGTAATCGAGCGGCCGCGCATCGAACCGGAGGAATCAATGAGCAACGTGACCACGGTGTCACGAAACTTCATGTCTTTTTCTTGTTTGTAGGCGAGCGGACTCATCGGATCGATGATGACCTGTGCAAGCCTTGCCGCATCGAGCGTGCCCTCTTCAAGGTCAAACTCCCAGGTGCGGTTTTGCTTGGCCATTAGCCGGCGTTGCAAACGGTTGGCAAGCTTTGAGGTCGCGTGTTGCAACGCCACCAACTGCTGATCAAGCATCGCGCGCAGCCGCACCAGCTCGTCGCTGTCACACAGCTCATCAGCGGTCACGACCTCATCGTACTGATGAGTATAGGCGTCGTAGTTGTGATCCATACGAATCATGCCCGCGTCGTCGGGCATCATTTGCGGTGCTTCGTCAGGGTCGGCTTCCGCACCCAATTCGGCGGCGTCCATATCAGCGTCCATCTCTACGCTGGTTGATTCACCGTCACTGCTTTCCTCACCCATCTGTTCGTCGTCGAGCACGACGTCTTGGGGCAACAACTCTGAGTCAGCATCCGAATTATCATCAACGGTTTCTGAATCTTGGGCATTATCTTCAGAGGAGGCAGGATCATCGAGTTCGGCGGCCAAACCCATCTCGCGGATAATGTCGCGCGACTTGTCAGCAAAGGCCGTTTGATCGTGCAGGCGATTCGCTAACTCACGAATGTCACTGCCCGCGCGCTCCTCGATGTAGTCGCGCCAAAACCGAACCACGTTTTCGGCAGAGGGCGGCAATGGTCGCCCAGTCAGCGCTTCACGAACCAGCAAACCCACTGCCACAGACAGAGGCGCTTCCGTTTCCGCAGTAATGCTATCGAACGCAGCCTGTTGGCATTGCTCTTCCAAATTGGCTTCGAGGTTTTGGGCAACCCCTTCCATGCGCAGTGAGCCGATTGAGGCGACACGCGCATCTTCAACCCAGCGGAACATTTCTTCCGCGGGCCCGGTTTGTGGCACGTGCTTGCTGTACACAGCCTCATCGTGAAACTTAACGCGCAACGCGAATTCATCGCCCGCACCCCGCATCGCATTCAGCTCCGCCGGAGTGCATTCCGCCGTGGGTAAGGGTACCCGCATACGATTACCACGCAAGGTGGGTGCACCCTGACCAAATGACACCTCAAGCTCTTCGTTTTCAGCAATGGCTCGAATGGTTGCCGTCGTGGCGCGCTTAAAACGCTCTATGCTTTCTTCAACGCGCTCGGCAGCGTTGTCCAAAACCTCGGGACTGTAACCGCTGCCGCCTGCCGTGCTGTCTTCACTCATAACTACTCGCCACTAACTTAGGCTGAACGCAGCGTTAGACCTTCTGTCGCCTCGCCAAGATCTTCGCCCATGCAGCGCTGGTAATACTCAGAGACAATCGGCCGCTCGAGCTCATCGCACTTGTTGAGGAAGGTCACGCGGAACGCAAAGCCAACGTCACCAAAAATCTCTGCATTTTCCGCCCACGTGAGCACCGTACGCGGCGACATTACGACGCTGACGTCACCGTTAACAAAGCCCTTACGGGTAAGGTCAGCAACAGCAACCATATTCGACACCGTGCGCTTACTCGCATCGTCTGTCTGATAAGCGGGCGCTTTCCCGAGCACAATATCTACTTCCTGCTCGTGAGCCAGGTAGTTAAGCGTTGTGACAACGCTCCAACGATCCATCTGCCCTTGGTTGATCTGTTGGGTGCCGTGATAAAGCCCGGTGGTGTCGCCTAAGCCAATGGTGTTAGTGGTAGCGAACAAGCGAAAAGCCGGATGCGGGCTGATTACTTTGTTCTGATCGAGCAGCGTCAAGCGACCTTCTACTTCTAGCACACGTTGAATAACAAACATCACGTCGGGACGACCGGCGTCGTACTCGTCAAACACTAGCGCGCAAGGGCGTTGCAGTGTCCAGGGCAATATGCCCTCTTTAAACTCGGTGATCTGCTTGCCGTCTTTCAGCACGATAGCGTCTTTGCCAACCAGATCGATTCGCGAGATATGACTGTCGAGGTTAACCCGAATACACGGCCAGTTGAGACGCGCTGCGACCTGCTCGATGTGGGTGGACTTACCTGTGCCGTGGTAACCCTGCACCATCACTCGACGGTTATGTGCAAAGCCGGCAAGAATCGCCAGCGTTGTATCACGATCGAATCGATAGGCTTCGTCTACTGCAGGCACGTATTCGGTACGCGTAGAGAAGGCAGGCACCTCAAGGTCCTGATCAAGACCAAAAGCGTCACGAACGCTAACGGTTGTATCAGGGAACATGTCGGCGGGTAATCCGGAATCTTTCTGGCTCATCGCAAAAAACAGCTCATCATGTACAGCGCCTTATTTAACCATAAGAACTCGGGGGTCAGAATTAATTCTGCCCCCGGTTTCACACGCCGCCTACCTAGCCTGACCCCTGCCGCTATTCCAGCGCCCGCTCGACAGCCAGAGCTTCCCGTGAGGCGGTCAATGACGGCGTTGTCTGCTTGCCACCCAACGCAAGTAGCAGCCGCTCCAGCGACTGCCAAGCATCCCCTTGCAGGGCGCCTTTGGCTTGCTGGTCGATGAGTGAGCATTCCGCAATATAGGCATGCATGGGCTTTGCCGGCGCAGCAGGCCCACGAGAAAAACCACCCCGGCCACCGCCACCACCCTGGCGCAAGCGCATCGTTAAGGGGCCGAGTACAGCCAACGGATTTTCGCCTTCAGCCTCCATAGTCCGACACATCCGGCGCACCTTGTCAGCCTGCCCCGCGAACGCCACATCCAGCAGGTCCCACATACGGTAGTGATTTGCTGAACTGACGCTTTCTTGCACGTCCACAAGCTCAATTACAGTTTTGCCAAGCAACTGCAAACGCGACAATTCTTGAGCTGCCGCCAAAAGATTTCCTTCAAGTCGCTCGGCCAAATAAGCCGTGGCATCACGCGACAGCTCTACGCCGTCACGCTTGGCACGACCGGCAAGCCAGCGTGGCATATCCTCGTCTTTAACCATGTAGCTGTGGACACACAAACCAATGGGCGCTAGAGCTTGGTACCACTTAGCGGTCTTATCCCGTTTGGCCAGATAGTTGGTCCGTACCAACAACAGGTTGTCTTCGTTAGGTTCCGCCGCGTACGCACGAAAAAAGTCGCTCGCCTGCTTGTTGATATTGGCTTTCTCAACCCGCACATCCAAAACGCGTTTTTCACTAAACAGACTCATTGAACCCGCGTCATTCAAAACCACGCTCCAATCAAAGTCTTTGCGTTCAACATGAAAAACGCTGCGTTCGGTGTAACCGTGCGCGCGAGCTATCTGCAGCGTTTTATCGCCAACCTCTTCACGATCAAGCTTCTCTTCGCAGGCAACCACAACCACGCGCGGCATGTCGCCCGCCTTCGCAAGTTTGGTGAGTGCCCCGGCAAAACGTCCGGGATCACTGTCCACTCAACTCTCCGGTCAGGGCTTCTGGAGCGGATTTCGGCTGCCGACTAACGGTGTTCAACACCCGCATGATTCGTCGCACCAACTCTGTGCGCAACTCGCGTCGTAATAGCGACTGTTCTTCATTTGAACCAACCAAATTACCGCGATCAAGAAAATATCGTCGCGTGGCCGTCGCGGTTGCTGGTTTTGCCAGATAAGCGCCTTGCGCTGTACGTACGGCGAAGCGAACCCTTTGAATCAGCTCGTATTCTGCAGTACGCGCGCTACCACTTACCGATGCAGTACGAAGCTCTTCATCAGAGTCCAACAACTCAAGCACTAACTCCGCTCCAGTGGCCAACAGCGGCACCCCAACATTCTCTAGAGCCGCTCGTAGTGGAGCTTCTATCTCTTGATTGCCTCGAGCATCAAGTCCGACCGACTCGTATTCATTACCGAGCTCCCAACTGCGCAGATGAAAGCCACACCCACCGAGGCTCTGCAATAACAGCGCAACCACAAAACTTGCAAGCGTCGCTCGCGACAGAGTTTTGCACGACGGACCGAACATTGGCTGCACTAACATGCTTCAGCCCACCACCACGTTAACCAGCTTGCCTGGTACATAGATCACTTTGCGCACCGTCTTGCCGTCCATAAATTTCTGCACATTGGCATCATTCAGCGCCACCTCACGAGCAGCCGCCTCGTCTGCATCAGCAGCCAGCTCAATGCGTGCGCGTACTTTACCGTTCACCTGACACACCAGTTGAATACGATCGCGCACCAGAGCCTGCTCATCCACCGCAGGCCACGCCGCATCGACCATAGCTCCCGATTCACCCAAAACGCCCCAAAGCGATTGACAGATGTGCGGCGAAATCGGTGAAAGAACAATCAGGACGGTTTGCCAGGCTTCGCGCACAACAGCCCGATCGGCTCCCTCGTCAGGTGTTTTGGCAATTGTGTTAACCAGCTCCATAACCGCGGCAACAACGGTATTGAATTGCACCCGACGTCCATAGTCGTCATCAGCACGACCAATGGTTTCGTGCAGTTTTCGGCGCAATTCTCGCCCGGCAGCACTCAACTGCTCGATATCGAGCTCGGCAACGGCGCCCTTATCCATATGTTCATGAATGGCGCGCCAAATTTTACGCAGGAAGCGACTGGACGACTCAAGACCGCCCTCAGCCCATTCCACACTCTGCTCAGGTGGCGCAGAGAACATCATCGCCTGCCGAACCGCATCAGCACCGTACTTTTCGATCAGCAACTGCGGGTCACCGGCGTCGCCATCTTTCTTCGACATCTTGCGGCCATTGCGCAACACCATGCCAAGCATCAGTAGCTTCTCAAAGGGCTCGTCAGAGGTGACTAGACCTTCGTCACGCAGCAACTTGTGATAAAAACGCGCGTACAGCAGGTGCAAAATGGCATGTTCGATACCACCGACGTAATGATCGACCGGCGTCCATAGGTGCGCACGCTCATCGAGCATTTTTTCGTTCGAGTTGGGTGAGGTGAATTTTGCGTAATACCACGACGATTCCATAAAGGTATCAAAGGTATCGGTCTCGCGGCGGGCGGCTTTACCACACGCGGGGCAATCTACCGCTAGAAAACTCTCCATAGTCTTTAGCGGTGAACTGACGCCACCATCAAACGACACGTCAGTAGGCAATATCACTGGGAGCTGCTCTTCTGGAACAGGCACTACCCCGCAGTCGGTGCAGTGGATCATCGGAATTGGGCAACCCCAATAACGTTGTCGCGATACACCCCAGTCACGCAGGCGATAGTTGGTGCGTCGGCGACCCGCCGCTTTGGCTTCAAGCGCACCAGCAATGGCGTCAAACGCTGCCGTAAATTCCAGACCGTCATAGTCTCCGGAATTAACGGTACGCCCATGAGCCGTGAACGCGCCCGTCGTTAAATCACAAGGCGTGTCGTCTACAGGCTCAATAACCTGTTCAATCGTTAGGCCGTACTTCTGGGCAAACTCCCAATCCCGCTCGTCGTGCCCGGGCACACTCATCACCGCACCAGAGCCATAGTCGATGAGCACAAAGTTAGCCGCCCATACGGGCAGGGTTTTTCCAGTCAGCGGGTGGACAACAGACAACCCTAACGCCATGCCTTCTTTTTCTACCGTGGCGAGCTCAGCTTCGGCGGTCTTAACCAACGCACAACGGGCGATAAATTTACCCAGCTCGGCATTACCATTAGCCGCACGCTGAGCGAGCGTATGTTGAGCGGCGACGGCCACATAGGTTGCGCCGAGCAGCGTGTCCGGGCGTGTGGTGTAGACCGTTACGGTCTCAGCAGTGGGGTTGCCGTTTTCGTCAGCAACCGCGAAGTCTATCTCGACACCTTCCGAGCGGCCGATCCAGTTGCGTTGCATGTTTTTCACGCTGTCCGGCCATCCGTCCATCGTGTCGAGCGAATCAACCAGTTCATCGGCATAGTCAGTGATCTTCAGAAACCACTGTTGCATTTCGCGACGCTCAACAGGCACGCCACTACGCCAACCTTTACCATCCACAACCTGTTCGTTGGCGAGCACGGTTTGGTCGACCGGATCCCAGTTCACAATGGCGCTGCGACGTTCCACCATGCCTTTCTCATAGAGCTTCACAAAGAACCATTGCTCCCAGCGATAGTAGTCTGGGTCGCAGGTGGCAAACTCACGCGACCAGTCGATACCAAACCCAAGCCGCTGCATCTGCCCCCGCATGTACTCGATATTGCTTCGAGTCCACTTGGCGGGCGGAATGTTGTTCTTGATCGCCGCGTTCTCAGCTGGCAGACCAAAGGCGTCCCACCCCATCGGGTGCAACACATTTTTGCCTTTCAGGCGCTGATAGCGGCTGATGACGTCCCCTAGCGTGTAGGTCCGTACATGCCCCATATGCAGCCGACCACTGGGGTACGGAAACATCGCCAGACAGTAGAAACTGTCTGCATCCTGGGTGTCCGGCGCACTAAAGGTCTGCTCGGCGTTCCAGTAGTTCTGAACGTCGGCTTCTACCTGTTGGGGATCGTATTCCTGTTGAGGATCAGATTCGGAGGTCATATTAAACGGCTCGGCAGCCGGAGCTGCGGTGTTACTGCAAAGGAGCAGCAATATACCACCGGCGTCGAACCAGCCCTATCCCCAGAATAACCACCAGTAGGGCAAGTAGCGGCCAATGGCCCAACCGGGTGAATGGCGTTCGACCACTGACCAGTGCGTAGCTGCCCCGCAACACTCCCGATTCGAACTGCGGCAGAGACGCCGTAACCTCACCCCGCTCGTTAATGATCGCGGTCACCCCATTATTTGTGCTGCGCAGCACGTAGCGGCCATTCTCCAGCGCCCGCATCCGCGCAAGCTGCAGGTGTTGATGGGGCCCAATCGAGGCCCCAAACCAAGCGTCATTGCTGATGGTCACCAACACGTCACTATTGGCGGCGCTGGCTCGAACCAGCTCCGGGTACGCAATTTCATAACAAATGGCGAGCCCTATCAGCGCGCCCTGACTGCCCGCGCTGGTTTGTATCAGCATAGGTGGCTGATCAGCCGGCCCCGCACTCGATCGCGACATCGGCAAGTCAAAAAAGCGAATCACCCCCCGCAACAGCACTTCAAGTGGGACGTATTCACCAAACGGGACGAGTCGCTGCTTCACATAACGACCTGCTCCCGCGCCTACAGCCACCGCGGTATTCTGGAACGCATCGTCTTCCGAACGTTGCTCCACGCCGTCTGCCGGCAAGCCAATCATCTGTTTGACATCCGGCAAACCGAGTACCAAGGTGCTGCCGCTGGCCCGACCGCGGGCCTCCCAGCGGTCAAGCCATGGCGTCGCTTGCTCGGCAAACAGCGTCAGAGCCGCCTCTGGCCACACAATCAGCTCAGCCCCCCAATGGGGCTCTGTGAGGCGTTCATAGGTATCGAGAATTGGCAGCCGATTGGCAGGGTCCCACTTTGTAATCTGCTCGATGTTGCCTTGCACCAAGGCCACATCGCCGCTAGCCCCCAAGCTAACCCAGCTCACCTTGCTCAAGCCAAAGCCGGCAAGAAACAGGCCCAGCACACACCCAAATGTAGTGGCGCGCCACGCAGCTGAGCCACTCCAGGCAACAACCGCCAAACCCGCGATCAAACAAGCCAAGAAACTCAACCCCAAGACTCCAACAACAGGTGCAAAGCCCGCCAACCAGGTCGGCATCAACCCATACCCCACAAATAGCCAGGGAAAACCGGTTAACAGCCAGGTGAGGCTCCATTCAGCGACACACCATGTCGCCGCAAACACCGCAGCAGACAGTACCGCAGAACCGTGTTGCTTTAGCGCGGGAGCGCACAGACTGTAGAGCACACCAAACAGCGCACTGAACAGGGCCATGCCCGCAACAAACAACACCACCATTACCGAGGCCAGTGACTCAGACGCTCCGCCCTGCTCGTGAATGCTCACATAGATCCATGATGCGCCGATCGCGTATTTGCCGACTCCGATCAACCACCCATAGAAAAAACCCGTTCGCCAATCGCGCACGTCTTGCAGCAGCCAGAAAGCCAACCCCACACCGACAAACGCCGCCGGCCAGACATCAAATGGGGCAAACGACGCAGGTAATAGACCACCCGCCGCGATAAGCCCTAGTCGGCGCATCAGCACGCTCGCCTAGGTGACGTCGAGGCGTTTCAGGTGCAACAACGTAATGCGACGTGAATCGGAACTCAGCACTTTGAACTCAAAGTTTTTTACCTGAGTGATTTCATCGCGTTCGGGCAGGTGCCCGAATTGCTTGAGCACAACCCCGCCAATGGTATCGAAGTCGTCTTCTATGAGTTCGCACTCGAAGAATTCATTGAAGTCATCGATGGTCGTGGTGGCTTTAATCGTGAAGTTAGACTCATCAAGTTGCTTGATGTGATCGTCCTCCTCCTCATCATCGTACTCATCTTCTATTTCGCCAACGATCTGCTCAAGCACATCCTCGATGGTGACAGCGCCAGAGATGTGACCGTACTCATCAACCACTAATGCCATGTGCTTGCGAGTACTGCGAAACTCACGCAGCAACAGGTTGAGCGGCTGGCTTTCAGGCACAACGTTAACGCTGCGAGTGATAGATTTCAGGTCAATGGCTGATGTCTGAGCAGAGTCAGCCAAAATCAACGGCAACAGATCTTTAGCGTGCAGAATACCTATTACATCATCAATTTCATCGCCCACTACCGGAAACCGGGAGTGTTTCGACTCGATAATCGCTGGCAAAATATCGGCCAATTTGGCATCAGCGTTGACACAGACTAACTGCGGCCACGGAATCATAATGTCGCGCGCACGTTCTTGAGTTTGGTTGAGCGCACCAAAGATAATATTGAGCGTTTCCGGGTCAATGATCTGCCGCTCACTCGCATCACGCAGCACCTGCTCAAGCTCTTTCTGATCGGTCGGCTCAGAGCTAAACCGGTCAGTAATCCGTTCTAACCAGCCCTTGTCGTCCGGATCTCCGTTTGTGTCACTCATAAGGATTGCCAATGCCAAGCCCGCTCAACACCGCCGCCTCCATGACTTCCATAGCCTCTGCCTCAGAATCAATTAGATGGTCAAAACCCAACAGGTGCAAAACACCGTGCACCACCAGATGTGCATAATGCTGGGCAGCCGATTTTTCTTGCTCAACAGATTCGCGCTCTACAACTGGCGCACAGAGCACTAGATCGCCCAATGGCGCGTAGTGTCCAGCCACAATGTCCGCGGTAAAACTAAGAACGTTTGTGGCTGTTTGCTTGTCGCGCCAAGCGGCGTTTAGTGCCGCGCCTTCAACCGCGTCCACCAGCCGAATACAGAGCTCAGACTCTTCAATGGCTCCGGTTCGCTTCCGCCAAGCGGTATCCCAGCCGTTGCTACTCGCACACTTCAACGTGTGCACTGCCCAGCGCTCAAACTCTGCAGCCTGGGGAACCTGGAAATCTTGCTGTGCTGCGCCCAACGCGTCTGAATACTGCACGTCGATCAGTACTTTAGGCGGCGCAATTGAAGTTCCCATATCGGCGTCGACGTCGGTGTCGGCTGCATTAGCCCGCATCACGACCTCGCGGCGGATGTTCTGCATCCTCTTTCGCGTAAGCATCTACGATTTTCTGCACCAGTGGGTGCCGCACCACATCTTTTGACAGGAAGTGGGTAAAGCTCACGCCCTTAATGCCGCGTAACACTTTTTCGCCATTAACCAAGCCCGAGCCCTGCCCTCGCGGCAGGTCGATTTGGGTAATGTCGCCGGTAATGACCGCGGTAGAACCAAAACCTATTCGGGTGAGAAACATTTTCATCTGCGCAACCGTGGTGTTCTGACTCTCATCAAGAATAATGAAGGCATTATTCAGCGTTCGACCCCGCATATAGGCTAACGGCGCCACTTCAATAATATTGCGCTCGATGTATTTGTTGACCCGCTCAACACCTAACATTTCATACAGCGCGTCGTACAGCGGTCGTAAATAGGGGTCTATTTTTTGCGAAAGGTCACCGGGCAAAAAACCGAGCTTTTCGCCCGCCTCAACAGCGGGTCGAACGAGCAAAATTCGAGCGACGTCCTGGGCCTCCAATGCTTCGACCGCGCAGGCTACGGCAAGGTAGGTTTTGCCCGTTCCCGCCGGGCCAATACCAAAACTGATGTCGTGTTCGCGAACCCGCTGCACATAAGACAACTGATTACCCCCACGCGCCTTGATGGTTTTACGCCGGGTTTGAATGATGTCGCTACTCGGCTCACTAGCAGCCCCATCCACAGCCGCTGGTTGTGAGACGCCAGCGTCAGCACCTGGACTAGCGGCTTGTTCTGATTTGCTTTGCGAGGCTTGCACGAGGGCGTCCACTCCAGATTCTTGTAGATAGAGATGCACCATCTCTCCGTCAATATCTTCACGGGAGGCGGTTTCAACATAAAGTTGCGACAGCAGGGCGCTGGCGGCCTGGACACGAAACTCATCACCGCTGACGCTAAACACATTACCGCGGTTGCGAATCTCGACGTCGAGGCGTTTCTCTAGCTGTTTGATGTTTGCGTCGAACGGGCCTGCGAGAGCGGCGAGCCGCCGGGAGTCGCTGGGTTCTAACGTAATGTGTTGGGTCGGGCCCGCTAATGAGCCCTGGGGGGATTGGTCGCTCAAGACGCGCTTTTACCGCTAAAGAACATGCAGCATATCTGGACCAACCATGCTGTCAATTGCCCTTTGCCCGCCCTTTGCCCGCTCTGGCTGGCCGTTATGGCTCTATTCACCCGAGAGAAAGACCCCACGGAGAGAATTGGGCAGTGCTTGCTCGATGCGCACCGTCGCAAAACGTCCGACATGAGACAGATCGGCGCAGGCAAAATTGACCACCCGATTGTTCTCAGTACGGCCCTGCAACTGGCCCGGATCCCGGCGCGACAGCCCGGTCACCAGAATCCGCTGCTCGGTCCCCACCATTGCAGCTGAAATATCCTCAGCCATCCGCCGGATGCGATCTTGCAAAATCGCCAGCCTGTGCTTCTTCTCTTGCTCAGTAACACCGTCCTCCAGCTCAGCCGCTGGCGTGCCCGGGCGCGCGCTGTAAATAAAGCTAAATGAGGTGTCAAAGCCCACATCTTCAATCAGCTTCATTGTGGCGTTGAAATCGTCTGTGGTTTCGCCCGGAAATCCAATAATGAAGTCTGACGACAGGCTAATTCCAGGTCGGGCACGACGTAGCGCTCGAATACGCGACTTGTATTCCAAGGCCGTATGACCGCGCTTCATCGCGCTCAGAATGCGATCTGACCCCGCCTGCACCGGCAAATGCACATGACTCACCAGCTCAGGCACTTCAGCAAAGGCCTGAATGAGGGAATCAGAGAATTCCACCGGATGTGACGTGGTGAAGCGAATACGCTCCACTCCATCTATATCCGCGGTATAACGAATCAACTCGGCAAGGTCCGCCCAGTCACCATCGATTTCGCCTCGATAAGAATTGACGTTCTGGCCCAAAAAGTGAATTTCCCGGACACCTTTGTTAGCCAACGACACCACTTCACGCATCACATCAGCAACGGGTCGGCTAACTTCTTCACCGCGGGTATAGGGGACAACACAAAAACTGCAGTACTTGCTGCAACCTTCCATGATCGACACAAAGGCGCTTGGGCCATCAACGCTGGGCTCCGGCAAACGGTCAAATTTTTCGATTTCTGGAAAGCTAACGTCCACTACCGCGCCAGGTCGGCCTTTAGCAGGCGCAGTCGCCTCGGTCAGCATTGCAGGCAGTCGGTGCAACGTTTGCGGGCCAAACACCAGATCAACAAAGGGGGCTCGATCCCGAATAGCCGCGCCTTCCTGGCTGGCGACACAGCCGCCAACACCAATCAACACGTCGGGTCGAACTTCTTTGAGTTTTCGCCAGCGCCCCAACTGGTGAAACACCTTTTCCTGGGCTTTCTCGCGAATAGAACAGGTGTTTAGCAGCAGCAGATCAGCCTCTTCCGCCACCTCAGTCACGGTGTAGCCTCTTGCCTCTTTTAGCAGGTCCAGCATGCGATCCGAGTCATACTCGTTCATTTGACAGCCGTGTGTCTTGATAAACACTTTTTTAAGTGCGGAACGCTCTGTCTCGCTATCTGCGCTGGCACTGGGCTGGGTGGTCGACTCGATGGTCATAATGGCCGCTATGGATGAATTTCAAGGCGAGGGATTATAGCGCTTGAATGCCTGCGGTCACCTCTATATAACTCGCTCTCCCAATCGAGCCGGCTACCAGCGATGAGCGACGAGAGCAGCCTATATAAGGTGATGTTCCATAATCAGGGGCAGATCTATGAGGTCTACGCCAAAAACATCTATCAGAGCGAGCTGTACGGCTTCATCGAGGTCGAAGATTACGTGTTTGGGAAACCCGCTCAGGTGGTTATTGACCCGGCTGAAGACAAGTTGCGGACAGAATTTGAAGGGGTACAGCGCAGCTTCATCCCTATGCACAGCGTCATTCGTATTGACGAAGTAGAGCGCGAAGGGGTGGCTAAAATCACCGATTCAAACGGCGCAAACGTCACGCCGTTTCCGATGATGATGCCGCGTGACACGGGGCCTAAGGGCGATAAGTAGAGCTTAGTACGCCTCATCCAACAGTGGGAAGGCGCTCAGCACGTGCGGCGCCACCACAGACGCCGCCGCCTCTAGAAAGGCGGGATTGAGTTCATCCAGTGACGCTGCGCCCATGAGCGCCATGGTTGTCACCAGTTCCTGCTCCACAAGCTCAAGTGCTCTCACGATACCGGGTACGCCGCCCGCAGCCATAGCTAGGCCTTCCAAACGCCCCATGCCAACCGCGGTTGCGCCTCGGCACAACGCTTTCACAACGTCTGCACCCCGCAAAAAGCCACCATCAACAACCACGGGTGCCCGGTCGTCAACGGCAGCCACCACCTCCGGCAACGAGTCGATACAGCCGCGACCATGATCCAGCTGTCGACCACCGTGATTGGACACATAAACCACATCGACCCCCGCATCAATCGCTCTCGACGCATCGTCTGCGGTATTAATACCTTTCACCCATAGGGGGATGTCGAACTTCTCTTTGATGTGGGCAACGGTTTCCCAGTTCATCCGGGCCTGGTGACCAAAATCACTCTGGAGTGCGGAACTGCCAGAGGGCGGCCGCCAGCCCTTAAGAATGTCGCGTTCCCGTCGCGAATACACCTGAGTATCAGCGGTTAAACAAAACCCAACGTAGCCGAGCTCCAGAGTTCGGGCAATGATGTCATCCATCCAACCCTGGTCGCCCATCAGGTACAGCTGATACACCTTTGCGGCGGCACTGGCATTCGCAACGCTCTCGTAGTCGGGTGTGCATACCGAACTCAGTATCTGCAGGGTGCCAAACTCGGCCGCGCCCTTGGCAACAGAGGCGCCCCCTCCCTCTTCAAACAGTTGCACACTACCGATCGGCGGCAGGAACACGGGAATGCGCATATCTTGACCAAGCAGACTGGTCGCCACACTGACCTTGTGCACATCGTGCATAACTCTCGGCCGAAACTGCAGAGAGTCGATGCTCAGACGATTGCGCTTGAGTGTGGTCTCGGTATCAGCGCCCCCCATCAGATAATCCCAGGACTCGCGCGGCAAATTAGCCTGCGCGAGCTGCACCATCTCGGTGAGCGACTTGAAACTTCCGGAGCGTCCAGTAGCTGTTGTTGCCTTGCTCATAACCCTGCCTGCAATCGTCTCGTAGCCCGGCATGTTAACAGGCAGCCAAGCCCCATGGTCTGGTCGATACAAGCTCGACACGAACCGAATGCAGAACAGTGGTAAATTGACCACAGTTGTTAATTGATACGGGTAATGAGATGTCTGGAGTAGTCATTATTGGGGGCGGCCACGCCGCTGGTCAGGTCGCTGCGAGCTTGCGGCAAGAGGGCTATGAGGGCGCGATTACCGTGATCGGTGAAGAGCCACATCCACCCTATCAGCGGCCTCCTCTGTCCAAAGCCTACCTCGCCGGCGAACAGGGAATAGAAAAGGTCTATCTGCGTCCTGAAACGTTCTACGACGCCAAAAACATCACCCTACAAAAAGGCGTACGCGTCGCATCAATCGACACCGCGGCGCAGACAGTCACATCAGAACAGGGTGATACAATCCACTGGGAACACCTGATCATTGCCACCGGTACCCGTCCAAGGCAGTTGCCGGTACCCGGCGCCGATCTTGCTGGCGTTCACTATCTGCGCACCATAAGTGATGTTGATGGCATTCGGGCAGAATTCGCCAGCGGCAAAAAAATGGTGATCATTGGTGGCGGTTACATCGGCCTTGAGGTTGCAGCTGTTGCAATAGAAGGCGGCGCTGAAGTAACGGTGCTCGAAATGGAAGATCGAATCTTGCAGCGAGTCACCACGGCGCAGATGAGCGAGTTTTATTACCAGTTACACACTGAGCGCGGCATCAACATACGCGTCAACACCGGCGCAAGTGCCATCGAAGGTGCCGACAAAGTAACCGCTGTTGTCTGCGGCGAAGAAAAAATTGCTGCCGACCTGGTGGTGGTTGGTATTGGCGTTATTCCAAACATTGAGTTGGCAGAAAGTGCAGGCATCACCTGCGACAATGGCATTGTGGTCGATGAGCGCTGCAAAACCTCAGCTGCAAACGTTTACGCCATAGGTGACTGCAGCAATCATCCCAACCCGCTGTTAGAGCGTCGCCTACGACTCGAGAGCGTCCCCAACGCGATGGAACAATCTCGGGTCACCGCAGCAACCATTGTTGGCAAAGATAAAATCTACTCCAGCATGCCGTGGTTCTGGTCAGATCAATACGAGTTAAAGCTGCAAATGCTGGGCTTCTCGGCTGACGGCGAAGAAGTTGTGCAACGAGGCGAAATGGCCAGCAATGAGTTTGCAGTGTTCTATTTAAAAGACGGCGCCATTGTTGCGGTAGACGCGGTAAACAGCCCCAGAGAATTTATGGCCGCAAAGCAACTTGTTGGCAAGGTTGTCGATAAAGCCAAGCTCGCTGACACCAGCGTGCCCATCAAAGAGCTGCTGGGCTAGAACTACTTATAGCCCAAGCACAGCCTTGGCAATGATGTTGTGCTGCACTTCGCTGGAACCGCCAGCGATTGTATAGCCGCGATGATGATAGCGGCCCGACGCAACATACTCTGCGCGCTCGGGCCCCGCGAGAACCTCGCCAGACACGCGCGCTTGGGATGCCCGGTCTAGCGGCAGCGCCCAATGCCCCACCGCTTCAAACAACAATTCATCCATCGCCTGCACCAGCTCACTGCCTTTGAGCTTGAGCATCGACGGTTCCGCACCAACCTGGCCACCCGCATCGGCCTGCAGCAGCAAGCGCAGACTGGTCATTTCCAAGGCCTGCAGCCGCACCTCCAGCTCGTCTACCCGACGCTGGTAGTAATCCATCTCGGCGAGCGCTTTATCATCAGCCTGTTCCGCAGCAAGCATGTCGCGGGCGACACCCAGAATGCGTTTGTTCTCGGCCACCCGGCTAACCATTAATCGTTCGTCGCCAAGCAGACTCTTGGCCACCGTCCAGCCACGGTCTTCAGCACCCAAACGATTGGCGGTTGGCACCCGCACATTATCGAAGAACACCTGATTCCAGAGTCGCTTGCCGTTAAATGCATAGAGCGGCTCAATGGTGACGCCTGGGCTTTTTATGTCGAGCAACAGAAAGCTAATGCCCTTCTGTTGTTGCACGTCTGGATTGGTTCTAACCAGGCAAAAAATCCAGTCCGCCAGTTCAGCGGCACTCGTCCAGATTTTACTGCCGTTCACAATATAGTCGTCACCATCGCGCTCGGCACGGGTGGCAACCGACGCAAGATCTGAGCCTGCACCGGGTTCGGAGTACCCCTGACACCAACTGCGTTCCGCATTGAGAATCAATGGGAGATGCTCCGCCTTTTGCTGGTCTGAACCGTAGCGAGCAATCGCAGGCCCCACCATCGTGATGCCAAAGGCCGACAGGTAAGGCGCTTGCGCACGACGACACTCCACATCGAAAATGTGGCGCTGTACCAGATTCCATCCCGTGCCGCCGTACTCGGCAGGCCAAGCCGGGGCCGCCCATCCACGTTCGGCCAGAGTTTTGTGCCAGGCACGCGTTTCGGCCTGACTAACACCAGCCCCGCGAGCCACTTTGGCAGCAATCTCTGTGGGCAACTTGGCACTAAGAAACTCACGCACCTCATTCTGAAACCGTTGCTGATCGGAGGTAAACGCAAGCTGCATGAAAGGTCCCAGACAGGTAAATAATGGGGAAACAGCCGCAGTTGTCGATCAATGCACCGGCAAGTCGCTTCCTTGTAGAACTTGCAGTGTCAACAACACCGGCATATAACTCAAGTCAAACGCCACAGCAGCAAGCTGATCCACCACTTCGAATAAACAGAGATACGCCATGAACAGAAAAGCGCTGCTGGGCGTCGTGCTCGCCGGAGTCATCACTTTTATGTGGGGCTTCGCATTTTGGGGCGCAACCGCCAAACCCTATCAAGCCTGGAGCAGCGTAGACAACGACGCGCAGGTGCAGGCCAGGCTTGCGGAGCTGTTTCCTGAATCGGGTTACTACGGCATACCGAGCATGAGCCAAAACACCTCAGAAGGGTTTGGCTCACTCGTCAACAGCGGCGTATGGGCCATGGTAAACATCCAACATACGCCACCACAGCCAGGCGACCCGTTTGTTCTAGGTCTCGGACTCGCACTGAACATCCTAGTGATGTTCCTGCTCGCTTTGCTCATCAAACATATGCACGCCAATCGCCTGCGCACCGCGCTTTTGGTTGGCATTACTGCAACGATATTTTCCAACATCGGAGACGTGATTTGGTGGAACTATCCTTTGGCGTGGAAGACCACCATCATGGTCTACGACATGGGGTTTTGGCTGCTGGGCGGACTGGTGTTAAGTTATTTTATGCGCGAGAACACCTGAGTTGCAGGGCGATCAGCCCTCACCTACTGACATCGCCAACACTCGGGATATCTCGGTCAGCGACCGCCCACTCTCTTCCATCCAAGCGTTCAGCGAAGCCTGCAGCTGCGCCATTGCCTTTTTGCTGGTCGGGTCTTTATCAATCACACCCGCTTGAATCAGCGCAGCCACAACATCGCGGGACAAAATGGGCGTATCTTTGCCCATAAAGCGTAAAAAATAGCGCCCGGTCTGGCCACCTAATCGATCTCCGCGCTTCTTCATATCAGCCCACAAGCCCGTAATGTCTGTCACGGGCCAATCGGCAATATAGGCGGCAAAGCTGCCATGCGACTCTTTCACGTCACGCACAAACAACGCATTGTTGCGCACCGCATGAATTTTCTTGGCGTGCCTGATAATCCTTGTGTCTTGCGCGATTTCCTCAAGTTCCTCATCGCCGAGCATCGCGCAGGCCATTGAGTCAAAGCCATGAAAGACGTCTTCAAATGCGGGCCATTTTGCTTCAACAATTTTCCACACGAAGCCGCTCCGAAACACGCAGGCCGTCATTTCAGAGAGGTAGCGGTCATCCGTAATGCGTTTCAGAGAGCGCGCCGATTTGGGCGCAGTTAACATTGCGTCCAGCACTTTTGTACCGCCTTTACGCAATGCAGCTCGCTCATAAATCTCGGCAAATTCAGCCATTTCAGTCTTATCTCATCAGGTTAGAATACAAGCATGGTGGACGTCATAGACAAACAGGGTCAAGAGCTCGATCCAGCCCTGCGCAGCTTGCTCGATAGCAAACTTAACGATGCACTGGATGATGCAAAAGGCGATAGAGCATTCGTCTACTGCGCTAAGTGCAGCCACGTGCTGGGCCGCAGCAAGGACGCCATCAACGTCAACGGTTCACATCAGCATTTCTGCACCAACCCACATGGCATCGACTTCGATGTGGGCTGCTACAGCGACGCGCTCGGGTGCGATATCTCCGGCCTCCCTACCGCCGCTGACAGTTGGTTCGCTGGCTTTAAATGGCGTTTTTCAACCTGCAGCGGCTGCACCACGCACTTGGGCTGGTTGTTTGAAAACAACAGCAACGACCATTTCTACGGCCTTGTGCGCGATCGTATTCAGACCGACCCTCAAACTTAGTCAATAATCGCCGGGTAAATGAGCGACTTTAACTGACCACGAAAATTGAAAGTTGCGCTTGGCATGAACTGCGTCATGAACACCACCACCATGTCCTCTACAGGGTCGACCCAGAAGATGGTGCTCGCAGCACCTCCCCAGGCGTATTCGCCCGCCGACCCCGCAGTAGCGGTTGCACCGGCACCCAGATTCACCGAAAAACCAAGGCCAAAGCCATAGCCCTCATTGGACGTTTCAGAAAATGAGCCCTGCGCCCATTGCGTTAAGTCTTCGTTATTGGGCAGATGGTTCGCTGTCATCAGCTCGATGGTTTTTCGCCCAACCAGCCGCACGCCGTCAACCTCGCCATTACCCAGCAGCATGCGCGAGAACTGCAAAT
This sequence comes from Pseudomonadales bacterium, assembly GCA_023300545.1. Classification (GTDB taxonomy): domain Bacteria; phylum Pseudomonadota; class Gammaproteobacteria; order Pseudomonadales; family Azotimanducaceae; genus JALZVT01. Next base: position 37,172 of record JALZVT010000068.1, on the reverse strand, counting down.
AATCTGAGGCCGTAGACACAAGACCGCCACCACCTGATAACAGGGTGCGCTGTCGCGTGTAGACACTGGTTTGCGGGTCATCCTCGAGCACAAGCTGCTTGTTTGGCCCGCGCACATAGTTTGCGGCAAACCGATCAATCTTTTCTGGGGGTACGATAAACCCAGTATCGCGCATACCGAGCGGTGCAAAGATACGCTCCGCAAAGAACTCATCAAGAGATTGACCCGACAATATTTCAACCAACCGGCCGCAGACATCTGTAGAGACCGAATAATTCCAGGCCGTGCCGGGAGAAAACTCAAGCGGTAACTCAGCCAACGTGTCCATCATATCGGCAAGGGTATCGCTCTCAACCTGCCGCCCCACCTTTGTCCTGCGATAGGCGTGATCAACGTTGGTCCTGCTCATAAAATCATAGGTGAGGCCCGACATATGACTCATAAGATCACGAATGGTCATGTGACGGTCGCAGGGAGCAGTTTGAAAGTTGGGGTAGACCCCTGATCGGTAAACCCGCAACTTGGCAAACTGCGGTATATAACGACGGACCTCGTCTTGGAGTTGAAAGCACCCTTCCTCGTACAACATCATCAGCGCAATCGAGGTGATCGGTTTGGTCATCGAATAGATGCGGAAGATAGTGTCGAGCTGCACCGCCTTGTCGCGTTCAATATCCATTTGCCCAAGAGTACGGGCGTAAGCAAGATGCCCTTTTCTGTACACCACCGGCAACGCGCCACTGATTTTCCCCGGCGTGATAAATCGTGAGCCGAGATGACGGCTAACGCGCTCGAGTCGGTCGCCGCACATTCCTGCAGCAGCCGGATTTTCAGCCATGGAACTAAGGTCCAAACCTGGCGCTTGAGTGCTTAAATTTGATGTGTTCACTACGGATTCCCCTGCCGCCAAAACCTGTCAGTTAGGGTAGCATAGGGATATGACTAGCTCCCCAGCCTCAAATACGTCGACACCATCCGCCCCCGATGTCACCACGATCGAGATTCACAAAGAATATTTGCACTTCTCTTGTGCGCATTTCACGCTATTTTCAGCAACGCAGCGTGAAAATCTCCATGGTCACAATTTCCAGGTGGGCTGCGAAGTAGAAGCCTTGGTTGATGAAACCGGCCTGTGCTTCGACTACAACATCATCAAAGATTCGCTCAAAGCACTGTGCGCCGAGATCGACGAGCAAATGTTGTTGCCAGAAAACTCACCGTGGCTTGAAATAGAGCGGTCCAACGAGATGATCTTTGCGCTCTTCAATGGCGAGCGCATTCCGTTTCTACCGCGTGATGTCACGCTGCTACCTCTTCGCAATATAACGGTGGAAGAACTCGCTGGCTGGGTACTTAAGCGAATACTGGGCTCGCCGGCGGTTAAGGGCTTGCCCATACGTAAAATGCTTGTTCGCGTGGCATCAGGAAACGACCAGTGGGCACGCTCTGAATGGGCTCTGGCCGAGCACTAAACCGGAGAGAAAGAGAAGTTGAATGAGTAATCCCGCAAAGTTGCTGGTAATTACCGGCGCAAGTTCAGGTATCGGCCTCGCTTGCGCGGATGCGTTCTTGGCCGACGGCTATCGGGTGATCAATCTGTCGCGCCGACACTGCCCCAATGATCAGGTTCACTCCATCGCTTGCGATCTGGCAAAAATCGACTTTGCCGAAACCCTAACCCCGCAACTTGTTACCGAGTTAGCCAACTCAAGCCATATCAGCGTGATTCACAACGCATCCCTGCTGGCAAACGATAAGGTGGGCGAAACCAGCAGCGCCGAACTGCGACACATATACGAAATCAATTTAATCGCACCAAATACGCTTAACAATCTCCTAATCCCACATATGGGGAAAGGTTCTAGCATTCTCTACATCGGCTCGACGCTTAGCGAAAAAGCCGTGCCAAACTCATTCAGCTACGTGACGTCGAAGCACGCCTCTATTGGCATGATGCGCAGCACTTGCCAAGACCTTGCTGGCGGTACCGTGCACACGGCGTGCATCTGTCCGGGCTTTACTGACACCCAAATGCTGCGCGAGCATGTTCCTGCTGACGCGATGGATTTTGTCGCAGGCATGTCAGCGTTCAAGCGCCTGATCGAACCGGAAGAGATTGCAGCAACCGTCCTGTTCGCCGCCAACAACCCCGTCATCAATGGCGCAGTGCTGCACGCCAACCTCGGCCAAGTAGAAGCTTGATGACCAGCACACCAGCGGGCACCTCTGTAAGCCCGACAATCGTAAGCCCAGAGATTCGGGAACGCCGTGAGAGAGTTTTTTTGGTTCTGGCTGGTACCTTCATCTGCGCCATGACAATGCTCAACATAATCGGCATTACGCGGTTTATTCAACTGGGGCCGCTTTCTCTTGCCGTTGGGGTCTTGCCCTACCCGCTCACCTTCCTGTGTACCGATCTAATTTCTGAAATTTATGGTCGTGCGCGGGCTAACTTTCTAGTTTGGGTTGGGCTCGGACTCAACATTTTCATCATCGGCGTCATGTGGCTAGGCAACAACCTGCCCGCAGGGGAATCCCAAGCGCCATGGCAGGTACTGACACTGGCTCAAGACATCAGCACCCCCAGTGGCGCGACCATGAGCGGCACCATCGAGCTATTCGAGTTGCTCTACGCGTGCACCTCAGGTGCCGTTTTGGCGTCCATGCTCGCCTACATCGCAGCGCAATTCTGCGACGTCCAGCTGTTCCACTTCTTCAAACGTCTGACCAACGGCAAGCACCTGTGGTTGCGCAACAACTTCTCAACCCTGATCAGTCAAATGGTCGACTCGTTTATGGTCATCACGGTTACTTTCGGCGCGGCTTTTCTCGCCGGCAGCTTCACTTTGGCTGCAATGGGCACACTCATGCTGGGCAGCTACCTATTCAAGATGGTCGTTGCACTGCTAGACACCGCACCCTTTTATTGGCTAACCGCCTTTCTGCGGCGCTACCTAGAAATTCCAGTTGATGAGAACAATGCGAACATTGCGATTGGCTAACCAGGCGCCAGGCTAACCAAACACAGAATCTACTCACCGCGGCGGTTAGCTGTTTGCCAAAAACTCTGCGTTAACGCAATTCTGCAAGCGCCCACCATCCAAATACTCAATGGCCACGTGGATACCTTTATCACGCATGTCACGCATGCTCTCTGGCGTGTAAAACGCCGAATGGGGCGTGATCAGCAAACGATCAGCAATCCACTCTTCGTCAGCGGTCCAGGCACTTAACAAGGGGTGCTTGGGATCAGCCGGTTCCACTGGCAACACATCGAGTCCTGCTGCCTGAATCTGATCGTTTTTCAACGCATCATGCAGCGCATCGAGATCGATGATCGGGCCGCGCGCGGAGTTGATCAAAATTAGGCCGGGCTTAGCGTGCTTGAACGCCTCTGCGTTCAGCATCTTTTCTGTTTCATCAGACAGCGGTACGTGCACGCTCAGCACGTCGCTGGTTGCCATTAGATCTTCGAGCGAATGGACACGCGTCACACCCACCGCCAGATCGACGCCATTGGCCAGATAAGGGTCAAAGAAAACCACATTCATACCAAATGCTTTAGCGCGCAACGCTGTGGCCGTGCCAATACGACCGAGCCCTAAAACGCCAAAGGTGCAATCAGACAGACGACGACCATAGGGATTTAGCGCAGGACGCCAGTTGCCTTTGATGTCTTTCTTGAGTTCTCGGGTATGAAACGTAATGCCTTTCATCAACGACATCATCAACGCAATCGCATGATCAGCCACTTCCATAGTGCCGTAATCCGGGACATTGCTGACCGGTATACCCATGGCACCCCAACCCGCAAGATCGATGTTGTCAAAGCCCACTTTTGGCGTAATAAAAATACGACACTTTTTCAACTTGGCGCGAAACTCGGCCGGAATGTCTGGAGCTGATACAACAACGTCAGCTTCCGCCCATTGTTCGTCCGTCACCTCAGTCAGCCGGTTGGCAAAAATCGCCTCGTGCTTATCACCCACGGCGTCTAACTCAATATGTCGGTCATCGGCCCAGCGCATCATCGGCCAAAGAATTTTATAACCCATTGTCTCTCCCCTTTTTTCCCTAACTCAGTCGTCGGATGACTCAGTTGTCACAGAGTATTTCCGGTAAACGCTGCGCGCTCAAACGCAACGCTTCTTTGTCCACACCCTCCAATCGCAAGCGGGTGGCAATAAGGTGTGTAACACCCAGCTCTTCTCGATAACGCGCCACCTGCTCTGTCACTCGAGCAGCATCACCCACAATGACCACGTCGTCCAGATCGGCCTCGCCGGCTTTTGTCAGATGTGCCGGTCCGCTGGCCGCCATCGCCTTAATCCGCTCCGAAAGCTCCGAGCGTAGCGCTGCAACAAGGGCCGCGTCCTCTGAGACAAACATCGTTCGCATTACGGGCACAACATCAGGAACCGCGCGCCCAGCCTCAACGCAGGCGGTGGCCAGAGCGGCGTGGTTAGCGGCTAGATCCTGACAAGACTCAACAGGTGATGCCAAATAAGGTAACCCTAACGACCCCACCTGGGCCAATGCCTTAGGGCCAAACGCGGCAACCCAAAGCGGTGGGTGAGGTTGCTGCAGCGGCAGAGGCGCAAGGGTGACTGGCGCCGCTCCATCGAGCATAACCAGTTCTTCACCGGCCCAGGCGCGCTTGAGTAACGCCAAAGATTCGGCAAAGATCGCCCGCTTTTGGCGCATCGCAATCCCAAAGGCTGCGTAGGTTGGCGCCTGATAGCCGCGCCCAAGCCCTAAAATCAGCCGACCGCCTGAGAGTTGGTCCAGCACTGCGACCTGTTCCGCCGCCTGCAAAGGGTGCCGCAACGGCAATAAAAATGAGGTTGTGCCAAGCTTTAACGAACGGGTTGTCGCTGCCATGCCGGCAAGCAACATCAACGGGTCAGGTGTAGCGGCAAACCCTGAAAAATGATTCTCCGGCAACCAAATAGACTGGTAGCCCCACTCTTCCGCCAACCGCGCCTGCTCTGGCATCGAGGTGGGGTTCATGGACCAGGGCGTAAGCCCCAGATGGAGAGGCGTAAGCCCCAGATGGAGAGGCGTGACGTCGCTCATCCGTGGGCGGACTTCTCGTCGTCCCGCACGCCGAACCACTGCAGTGGCAACCAGATGGCAACCAGGGGTTGCACACACAACCACACCCCAGCCACCCAAACACTGGCCTGCAACTCTCGCAATGCGGCAAGCGCCGCGATGTTGATAACTATCGCAACCAACACAGCCTGCACCCGACTTTTTAAACAGATCAGCACTCGGTGGCCCCGTTCGCTGGCAACCACAGCCAGCAACGCGTAACCGGCGAGCAGCGCAATCAACACCAGCGACCCGCCTTCGACCAGCCCCATAGATCCGGTTTCGCCATAGCGCAGTTGGGTCGCCTCAAACCGTGCCAACCACTCTGCGGGCGCCACAAAATCTTGCCGGTAACTAAACACCAGCCAACTAAGGAGGCCAACAACGGCAACGGCCGCCGCAGCTAAGCCTGCGCGAGCGCCCAACGCTCTGCGCCGAAAACGCATTTCCAGTTCGGGCAGTACTCGCCACACGAGCATACTAAGCCCAACGCCAAACGCGGTCCCCACCAACACCTGCGCCACGGAGTGCACGCCGTAAAATATGCGCGACAGTCCAGTGAACAGAATAAAAGCCAACACAAACGCCAGCAATATCCGCCCCCGCAGCAGCAGCCAGACACCTACCGCCAACGCGGTGGCACCCTGCGCATGCCCGGATGGCATACCAAAACCAGGCGTAGCACGCAGTGGGTTTATCGTATCGTCAATCCAGTATGGGCGAGGTTCGGCCCACAGCCACTTCATTAGCGTATTGGCCACGATTGCCACGCAAAGCAGCCAGGCCAGTCGCAGCCCGCGCCGGGTACCAATGAGCACGATCACCAGCTGCAGCAGAACCCACCAGCCTACCGGGCCCGCTGTGTCTGAAAAGAAATCAAAAAAACCCGGCCAGTTGGCGTGCTGCTGCAGCCAACCTGACCAACCAGAAAAGTCACTCATTCGCCGTTAGATTCCTGATTTGTGAACGCGCCATTGAACTGGCAGCGTCTTCAATACCGGCAGCTGCGGGAATCTCAGCGGACAAATCACTCGGCGGCGCCGCCTCTTCAGGCGCACTCACAGGGGGTTGAACAGCCACAAACCGCCGCAACTGCAGGCTGTGCAATACCCGCATGGTTCCGACCACCGCCTCGATGTGCCGCGCCTGAGCAAACTCGTCATACAGCGGATCTTTATTGAGCAGCACACAACGCTCATCACCACAGCGAAAAGTTGTGCGCGCACCAAATCGGTTGCCGGCGGGACCGTACTCACCAAAGTCTGCCGGATTTTTCGCGAGTCGCCAAAACGACTGCCAAGTGCTTGGCATGCCAGGGATCGGCTCAAGGATCGCCGCCAAGGTTTGATCCGCTGTTGCCTTCAGAATCGACGTGAATTCCAGCGGTGTTTCGGTCAGAACTTGCGCGCACACATCGTTGAGCGCCAGCGCGACAGGATCTTCGTTCAACTCGAAGTTGTCGAATCTGTCGTTGGTGTTGAAGCGCCAAAAGCGTGCTGAATAAATGGGCGCTACCCGCACCGGCGAGCTAACATCCTGCACGTAGGCCGCGATTCGGCCGGCGATAGAAAACAGCTCTGCTTCTGTCTCGGCCTCTACACCCTGCGCAACCAGCGCATTGAAATGTTCGTGCAAGCGGGTTTCTACAACCCATAGCGTGCTTTTAGTGGCCTGCTGGGCGCGCTCGTAATAACCCCAGCGAAACAGGCGACGCATAAAATTGACTTCCGCCTGACTAACGGCCGCGCGCGCTGCATAGCGCACCTGCAAGGCTGACAGCCGAAGCTCTGGGGCCGCTTTGACGCACTCGTTGTACTGCCTGGCGGCCAAAAACATCAGCTGCTGATGAGTTGCGCCCGGATAGGAATGCGCGACCTCTGCACCACCTATGCTGGTGACCAGCAGCAGCAGCCAGACAGCGATCTTCATTCCATTTTGCCCCATACGCATATCATACCAGTTGTAGTCATACCGGCTCACAACCGCTCGGCCCGCTCGCTGTTATCCAGGCGCTCGAGCAGTTGAGCAACCGTGGCATTGGTGCCCGGCCAGCGCAATTCTGGGGCAATTTCTGCAGCGGGTGCGAGCACAAAGCGGCGCAGGTACGCACGCGGATGGGGCAGAATGAGCCGATGCCCGCGGCGACGTTGCTGACCATGCACCAGCAGGTCGAGATCCAGTGCACGGGGCGCATTGCGCCGACTGTTAGGCTGGCGTCCCGCTGCAAGTTCGAGATCTTTGAGCTCCTTCAACAGTCGTTCAGGAGAAAACGGCCGGGCAGGAACAAACCCAACGACTGCGTTCACAAAGTCTGGAGATCCCGGCGGACAGCCGATGGGGCTAGTCAGCCACATTGACGAGCTTCTAAAATCAGCCCGGGCAAAACGGCGCAGCGCCAAACTCGCGCCGTGCAGCACATCGCTTGAAGCTCCGAGGTTCGAACCCAGACCAATCAGCACCATGTTCAGCGTCTCAACTGGAATGCGCTGCCAGAGTGGCTGCGCAAAAACCGCATCTTAACAAAACCAGCCCCCAAGGCAGCTGAACAGTACTCATGCCCAAATCAAGTCCAGAAGTAGCAAAGCGGGCGTCCCTTTGGCATGCTGACCACTGTCTCCAGCGCCCGCTGGACTGGCCTGTTCCGGGAGAGAATGCCAATGAAAGCCGCCGTACTGCGCGAGATAAACACACCTCTGACCATAGAAGACGTTGCCTGTGGTAACCCGGGTTCAAGAGAAGTACTGATACGCACTGTTGCGGCTGGCGTGTGCCACTCCGACCTGCACTTTGCCAACGGCTCCTACCCTTACCCACTACCCAGTGTTTTGGGCCACGAGTCAGCAGGCGTTGTGCTGGCGGTCGGAGACGCCGTGACTTACGTCAAACCGGGTGATCACGTGATCACCTGCCTGTCAGCTTTTTGCGGCCACTGCGAACACTGCATAACCGGGCACATGTCGTTGTGCCAAGAGCCCGAGCTGCAACGCGGTGCCGACCAGCCTTCTCGCCTGACCGTCGGCGGCGAGACCGTGCACCAGTTTTTGAACCTGTCGTCATTCGCCGAACAAATGCTGATTCACGAGCACGCGCTGGTTAAGGTTAGAAAAGACATGCCGCTCGATCGCGCCGCACTGATTGGTTGTGGCGTCACCACCGGAGTAGGTGCGGTTATTCACACCGCCAAGGTTGCCCCTGGCGAAACGGTCGCCGTCATCGGTTGCGGCGGCGTTGGCCTGTCAGCGATCAATGGCGCTGCCATCGCAGGCGCAGGTCGCATTATTGCGATCGACATGATGCCGCAGAAACTCGAGCTGGCCCGCAAGTTTGGCGCCACTGACACCATCAACCCCAACGACGGCGACCCCATCGAAGCCATCCGCGAAATGACCGGTGGCGGTGTGCATCACGCCTTCGAAGCAATTGGTCTCAAAGCCACCACCGAGCAGGCGTTCAAAATGCTCCAGCGCGGCGGCACAGCGACCATCATCGGCATGATTCCGGTCGGTACTCAGATCGAACTACACGGCCCCGAGTTTCTGATGGAGCGCAAAATTCAAGGCTCAAACATGGGCTCAAATCGCTTCCGAGTTGACATGCCCCGCTTTGTCGACTTTTACCTGAACGGCAAACTGCACCTCGACGATCTGATCTCGCGGCGCATAAAGCTCGATGAAGTGAACGAAGGAATGGAAGCCCTAAAGACCGGCGAAGTCGCGCGGTCTGTCATTATGTTTGAGTAACCTGCGCTGCAGCGAGAACGCTGCGCATCTAGCGCAGCGTTATTCGACCGTATTCGCCGTTTCGATAAATTTGCAGCGATACCGGCAGGCCGCGGCGAATCGACTCTGACAGTTCGGCAAGGTTGCGGGTACTGCTACGATTAGCTCCAACCAGCAGATCCCCCGAACGTAAGCCATAACGCCACGCCGGCGAAGACTGCTCTACTTCGGTCACCAGCACACCAACACCCTCGTCAACGTCCCCACCCTCTTCCGCAAAATTCTGCAATTGCGTACCTGCAAATCGAGGGTCGATGCGCCCACCATCCACAACGCTATCGCTGCTGTCGGTGATCAGCATAATCACTCGCTTTTTGCGACCATTGCGCAGCAGATCAAGTTTAACTTTGTCGCCCACCACCATGACGGCGGTTTGACTATGATAGTCAGACACCTGCATGACTTCTTTTTTACCCACGCGAGTAATGATGTCGCCTGCCATCAGACCGGCACTATCGGCCGCTCCACCAGGCTGAACCTCAACGACAACCACGCCATCTCGCTGGCTCACTTCAAACGCTTTTGCGAGCTCAACGTTGAGCGGCTCCACCGTTAAACCGACATAACCACGGCGCACCCGGCCGTGCTCGATCAGTTCGTTCATGATCGACAGCACCATGTTCGCAGGTATCGCAAAACCGATACCAATGTTACCGCCGCTGGGTGCATATATCGCAGTGTTGATGCCAACCAGATTGCCACCAAGGTCGACTAGCGCACCCCCCGAATTACCCGGATTAATAGACGCATCTGTCTGAATATAGTCTTCAAAGTTAGCCTGACGGAGCCCGCTGCGCCCTAACGCGCTGACGATGCCGGAAGTGACGGTCTGGTTAAAACCAAACGGATTACCAATCGCCACTACAAAATCACCAACCAGCACTCGACTGGAGTCCGCAAACTCGAGTTCCGTCAGCGCCTCAGCTGGCACCTTTAAGACCGCTAGATCCACCTTCGGGTCTTTACCGACCAACACGGCTGTCAGCGTGCGACCATCGCTCAGTCCAACGGTTATCTCGTCAGCCCGGTCTATCACATGATTATTAGTGATGATGTAGCCTCGCTTCGCGTCCACCACCACGCCCGAACCCGCGCTTTTGGTTCGACGGTAGCTGCGCCGACTGTCAGGCACGTTGAAGAAGCGGCGGAAATACGGGTCGTCGAATAGAGGATTGGCTGCTTTGACGTTCGCGTAGGTTGCGATGTTCACCACACTGGGCGACACCTGCTCGAGCATGGGGGCAAGGCTTGGGAAGGGTTTGCCATCAGCGCCAAACGCCGGTAACGCCGCGTGCCCCCCTTGGGTAAAACCAACAGTTGTTGAAAGCCCCAGACTCACAACAAGGGCCACCAGCGCCAAAATAAGGCACTGCTTTAGTTTAAATGGCTTAGACGTCACTAATACTCGCTCCGCTACCGCGTTCTCATGAATCTGAGACTGATTGTCGCCATTGCGACTCATCAGTGGCAAGAGAATAAGTCACGTCTGCTGAACGAGAGCTGAGGCAAAAGCGGGGGCGTTAGCGCATGGAGCGGGAAACGGGGGTCGAACCCGCGACCTTCGGCTTGGGAAGCCGACGCTCTACCAACTGAGCTATTCCCGCACGCCTTCTGGCACAAGGCTTGGCACCACGCAGGCCAGCATGGCATCCATGGTGGAGCGTAACTGCGCCAATGGAAACGGCTTCGCGAGGAATCCGACAGCGGCGTCGTCTTCAAGCAAAGAAGCAAGCTCTTCGGTACGGTAGCCGGTCATAAAGACCACGGGCAGATCTTCGGCGCCCTGACGCAAAGTGGCATAAACCTCTTTACCGGACATACGCGGCATATCCACATCAAGCAGCACAAGGTCGTAACTGCCACGCTGGTATTCATCAACCGCAGACTGGCCACTGCGTACTGATACCGGTTTATGGCCCAAACGTTCCAACATCCTGCTAACGATGTCGCAAATGGCCTGATCGTCATCTACAACGAGCACCTGATTTTTCAAGTCGTGCAAAGAGGAACTCCTTTCCTTGTTTGCTAAGCGGGCTGCCCAGTTCGAACAGCCGGTACAAAGCACTATAGATTGTCGAACACAGCCCAGTCTATATTACAATGACAACCAACGGGACTATCTATGCAGTTTTACAATTGCCCCTGATATTTTTACTTTCTTGGCAACAAATTTGCCGACTTGGTTAGCGCCTTGCAACGTCGAGTTGCAAACTTAGGGTTACAACGAATCGCCCCACCACCGGGCAAGCCCACCTGGTAAGCGGAATTGAAATGGCTGGCGGCTTGATAATAATCGGTGCTTACAAAGTGGGCGCCGCTGGCGAAGGCGGCGTCGCGGCGAGTGGTGTCACCACTGCGCGCCTCTAAAGTATCTGCGTCGGCCCGGGTTCGAACCAAAAAACCTCGCTTTACTGCTGCCGCAATCTCCGCTGCAGACTCAAGCGGGTTGTTAATGATTTGAATAGCGGCTCTGGGATCATCACTCGGCAAATTGGCAAACAAGGCCGGCTTCGACACCGCCGCAAGATAGGCCATGTGTTTTGCAGGACCTTCATCAAGAACTAACAGCATTTTGCCACGGGCCTGACTCAGAGAAGGCCAAATCGGACCGCTGGGTGATAACACCTGGGCAGGATTAATCACTCGCTGACCAAGACTCTCTCGCAGAAGGGCATCAAGCGCCCGCCACGCCACCGGATCAAAAGCGTTTGGTCGAATAAATCCAGGACGGTCAATGACGTCTGTCTTGGCATTAAAACTGATCATGATCGGCTCGTGATTGGGATTAAACTCGGCCCAACGCACCACGCTATCCATACACGCACGCAGATTTGGACAATGGCTACCGGTGTCGAGGTTCTGCACATGCAAAACCGGAAACTCACCGTCCAACTCAAACAACCGCTGCTGCGGGTCATAGAACACATCAAACTCAAGAACTCGCAAACCGCTATCCAGTTGCTCATCGATGGGCGCGTGCCAATACTCAAGACTGATTGCCGCCTGGGGATTAACTTGGCGCAGTTGTTCGAGTACCGCTGCTGGTAGCGCCGTTTTATAACTATTGTGCGAACCAAAAAACTGAAACTGGTTAAGCGACAGTTGCTCAGGTGAGACCACAACCTGCGACCGCGTCGATGGGAAGTTGCTCGACACATCGGTGTTCACTGCCACACAGCCGGCCAAGGAAGTGAACGCCAGCGCTGTCAACCCGAGCGCTGTTACGAATGCAATGCCGCGTTTGTTTTGCTTATTCATTGGTTAAAGCGTCAGCACCACGGCGAGAATTAACACTCCAAACATGATTGCCCAGATAACCCCCTGCTGACTGGGCTGGAAGCCGCTGCTGGCACGCTCCGACAGATCCCGAGCAAACGCGGCAAAAAAGTCATCCGCCATTCTTTGGTCCGCAGCGTCCGTAACTGTAAACGTCAGGCGAGTCTTTTCGTTATCGTCGGACAACTTCACCGAGACCTTAGATTGAGTCGACTCGGTCGAACCTTCTTTGCCCATTTGCAGCACACCAGACTCAGGCGAGGTCATCTCGCAAAGCTCGATGTTGCCGTCGAAGCAGCGCTTCAGTGACTGCGAATCGCGCAGCGCCGCCCAGATAGTGGCCTGGTCTGTCGCAAGGAGAATCTCTCTCACGTGCTCCGGTCTTTGCTCCACCCTCATCCCTCTACCTTTGTGCGTATTTAAGTTTGTGCGTATTTTTTGTTCAAACACCTCTGAGAAGCGGTCATCGAACGGTCTGAGAGATAGCCTACCAGCTTGTCGCACCCATAAAGTCGTATAGCTTCATGACAAAATTTACGGTTTATACGTCAACTTTTGTGGGACAGAACACAGCGATTATGGTGCAATAGCACCAGTCCAACCCTGCATAGGTGTATGTAACTCCGCCTAGATTTTCCATGAGATGACATGCAAATCGACCCTAATGCAGGTCCATTGACAAGATGACTTTCCATTTTAGGCCCACTCCGGGTTAACATGGCAGTCTCTGAACGGGTGTTAACCTCACTAACAGGCAGATGAACCAGGAAGATATGGACAATCAACCCGCCTCCGAACCCCAGGAATATCTCATGCGTGGCTTGCTGCGCGCTTATTACTGGATGGATGAAAGCCTGCAGAACGGACTGTCGGACGCCGGCATGGCCACACGCACACGCACTCAGACGATGATTCTCATCAACGTCTCGAATGGCGTGACTCGTGCTGCCGAACTGGCCCGAATTCTTGGCATCTCTCGCCAAGCCGTACAGCAGCAAGTGAACGAGCTTGAAAAGGAAGACATCGTCACGCAAATTCCGGATCCGTCCGACAAGCGTGCCAACCGAATCGTTTTCAGCGAAAAAGGTGCCCGGCTTATCGAGCGTGCCCTGTCGTCTTTGCGCGACGCTGAAAATCGGCTTGCACAGCGCATTGGCCCAGACTTGATGCAGCAATTGCGACGCGCATTAATGACTGACTGGGGTCCTGTGGTTGGCGATCAACGCGCCCCAGGCCGCAAGCGCAGCATCGGCTAAAACCTGATACCAAACAGCAGGCTGATGCGAATCAGCCTGCTTTTTCTTGCTGTCCGGTCCTTAATCGGGATACAGCTCATCCAGCGGCTTCGACATGCCGTTCTCCTGAACTATCCGGCAGTGCATGCGCCGCAACAATCGCGGCTCCGGAACACCACAGCTGTGCGAGATAGTCCCAAGCTCTTTCTGCATGGTTTTCGCGTAGCGATAAACTCGCTCACTCTTGTCGTCAATATCCAACCCCTTCTGCAGATCTGTGTCATGGGTGGTGATGCCCGTTGGGCAGGTGTTGTTGTTGCACTGTAGCGCCTGAATACAACCGAGCGAGAACATAAAGCCGCGCGCGGAGGCCACAAAGTCGGCGCCAGAGCAAAGCGCCCAAGCCGCCTCCCCTGGAGTGATCAGTTTGCCGCTAGCTATCACCGCGACTCGCTTTTTCAACTCATGCCGACGCAGAGTTGCACAGACCAACGGCAGGCTCTCACGCAACGGTAAACCCACAAAATCCATCAACGTTTGTGGCGCGGCACCCGTACCGCCTTCAGCACTGTCCACCGTAAAGAAGTCGGGCGCACTCTCTGGCCCGCGCCGTTTGATCTCTTCGCACAGATCATCAAGCCAACCGTAAGCACCAATCACCGCCTTGATACCGGTGGGCTTTCCCGTCGCACCACGAACCCTCGACACCAGATCCAACAGATCACTCGCTGAATTAACCTCGGGATGCCTATTGGGGCTGATCGCGTCCTGCCCAACAGGAATCATGCGGATGCGGGCAATCTCTTCGGTCACCTTCGCGCCCGGCAGCATGCCACCTTTACCGGGCTTCGCACCCTGACTGAGCTTGATCTCAATCATCTTCACCTGGGGGTGCGAGGCGGTCTCGGCAAGCTTCACCTCATCCAGCAAGCCATCTGGCGACTGGGCACCAAACTTCGCGGTGCCGATCTGAAACACCACGTCTCCCCCACCTTCGAGGTGAAAGGGTGATAAGCCACCTTCCCCAGTGTTGATCCAGCATCCTGCCTTGCCGGCGCCTCGGGCCAGGGCTTGCACCGCCTTCTGGGATAGGGCGCCGTAGCTCATTGCAGAGATGTTGAACACCGAAGGTGCCGTGTAGGGATGCTCACAATAAGGACCAATCTCCAGCGTGCTGGTCGGGCGAGCGTCTTTTGCGAGCGTTGGGTATGGGCAGTTAACAAACAGCGCTGTCCCCACCGGACGTAAATCGCGGGTAGAACCGAATCCAATAGTGGTGCTCTCGCCTTTTGCAGCACGATACGCCCAGTTTCGCTCGGCACGATTAAACGGCATCTCCTCACGATCCATGGCAAAGAAATACTGCCGGAAAAACTCCCCCAGATGCTCGAACAGGTAACGAAACCGACCGATGACCGGGTAGTTACGCCGCACCGCGTTACTTTTCTGACGTATATCGACGATATACATGGTGACCACAGCCACTAGCCCCAGCCCCAACAGAAATACAAACAGCTGAGCCAAAAAGCTAAGAATGCTCAAGGTAAAATCCAATATCTTCTCCGAAACCAATGCCTGCCTAGAAGACCCCAAACTACCGTTTCGTTCTGTCTATTGCCATTTCGTCGCACGGCGCTCGCTCTGCCGCGCGCTCCCTTAGAGTGGCTAACACGCAAACGGCGCTAACTGGCCCACCCACAAAGGAACAGCACAATGACTCACTACACTTTCGCTCGACACCTGGCCGCAGCAGCACTGGTAACCACCCTGTCTAGCGCTGCCGCTCACGGTGCGGACCTAACCATCTCTGTCAACGACATCAAAACTGCTGACGGCCAACTCATGCTCAGCTTAGGTGGCAGCGAGCAACAACTCGCTGATGCCAACAGTGCAATTGCGTCGTTGATTCTCACCCCCAACACCGCAGGCGTTAGCTTCACGCTACACAATGTGCCAGCTGGCACCTACGGCATTCAGTTGTTTCACGACGAAAACGGCAACGGCGAACTCGATGCCAACATGATCGGCATCCCCAAAGAACCCTGGGCCTTCAGTAACAACGCTGCTGGCCGTTTTGGCCCGCCAAAGTGGCAAAACATTCGTTTCGAAATCAGCGCAGAGGACACTTCTGTAACGCAAGACATCTCTCTCAACCACTAGATCACAACCCGTCAATCCTTTCTCACCCAAGGTGATACTCCATGAAACGACGCAGCGCGCTCCAAGGACTGTTGACAGCCGGACTGATGCCAACCAGTGCAATGACCACGCTGGCGGCCATCGCAGACGCTGGATTAGAAAACAGCAAGCAACAGCTGGCTAAACTGAGCAATAGCATTTCTACGCAGCTGCGTTTCGCGGCAGCACTGGCAAAAAAGCCAGAGCTGCTTGGCTATGCAAGCGTCAGCAAGCCCGATCTACAGCAGAAGCAACTGACAACCCAAGGCGCCTGGCCTGCTGACCTTACCGGTACGCTGTATCGCAACGGGCCGGCACGGCATGACATAGACGACTATCGCTACGAACATTGGTTTGACGGCGACGGAATGCTCCAAGCCTACGACATCGGCCCTAATCGCATTGCCCACAAAGGTCGCATGGTAGGCACCACTAAATACCTCGCCGAGCAGGCTGCGGGCCGAGCCCTATACCCAGGCTTTGGCAGCACGCCACCAGACGCAAAAGGCACCAAGAGTGCTGACAGCGTAAATGTTGCCAACATCAGCGTTCTGCATCACCACAACACATTGTTTGCCTTATGGGAGGCCGGCTCGCCCTATGAAATGAATGCCACCGACCTGTCTACAACGGGCACAGCGCAGTTTTCTGAGGAGACGGAAGGCATGCCGTTCTCGGCCCACCCCAGGGTTGAGCCAGACGGTACGCTGTGGAATTTCGGCTACGTTTCGGACCTGAAAAAGCTAGTGCTGTGGCATATGAGCGCAACCGGGAAAATGGTTAAAGCCGGACTGGTCGAGTGCGACCCTATCAGCATGGTGCACGACTTTGTGGTCACTGAAAAACACCTGGTGCTGCTGGTCTGTCCGCTGCACTACGACCGTCGCGATACGGTTAACAACTTTCTGGATACACATAAATGGCATCCGGAACGTGCCACGCAAGTTCTAGTCGTTAACAAAAATGATTTCTCTAAAGTGCAGCGCCTGGAACTGCCGGCCCAGTGGGTGTTTCACTTCAGCAACGCCTGGGAAGACCAGCAGGGCATTATTCGTTTCGAAGCAGCACGTGCAAACGATCCGTCTGTGCTGAACAGTACGTTTCGGGACATTATGGTCGGCGATAGCACCCCGTCGACACCCACTCACCTGTACAGCTACCGCATCGACACCCGAAGGGGCACTGTTAATGAGGAGCTATTACGCGGCGGCGGAAGTTGTGAATTTCCAGTAGTCAGCCCACATCTCATTGGCCAACCACACAATCAGTTGCTGCTACTCAGTGAAAACAACAGCGTTCATCCCGGACTGAATCAGGTATCACTACTGACACTGAACAACGCAAAAGAAGCCAGTTATCGCTACCCTGATCACCTGATGCCCGAGGAACATCTTTTAGTTGGCGCGCCAAACACCGCCGGTGAGCTGCCGTATGTTCTTGGCACTGCGCTGAACTACGTCGCCAAGCGAACTGAAGTCTATTTGTACCAAAGCGCTAACCTGAGCGATGGCCCAATCGCCAGCGCAGCACTAAACTACCCACTACCACTCGGACTGCATGGAAAATTTGTCAGCGCATGAATAGCAGCGAGCCCACACCAAAAAGCTCGAACGGCGGCAACAGGCCAGCGTATTCAGTAACTTATTTGCTAAGTTCATTTTTTTGGACCAGCGTGTTCTGCCTGGCTATTGCTATTTTGCTCTGGGTGCTCGAAATCTCGCGTCCGTTCTGGTTGTCAGCAGGCATCGCGTTCTGTATCGGCTGGACTATTTTCATCGCTCAAATTGTCTTGTGCCCATTGCTGGAAAAGCGCATCGGCATGCTGGCAGCCAGCGCCTTGGCGACCGCGCTAGGGCTAATAATTGCGATTGGCCTCGTCTCAATTTTCTTTAGCCAAAGCGGCTTTGCTTTCGTTGGCCTCGACCCAGGCGCGGCCGCTCTTGCCCTGTTTTTCGGAGTGCTGGGCAGCGTTGTATTCACCAACATGTATCGCGTGCATGAAATGCGCGAAGCCTTATCGACGGCAGAGCTTGCACAGCTAAATACGCAACGTCGCCTCACCGAGTCAAAACTGAAAACACTGCAGGCACAGATAGAGCCCCACTTCCTGTTTAACACGCTGTCTACCGCAATGGGTCTCATTCGAACAGACCCGGCGGCAGCCGAAGAAACGCTGCAACAACTCACGACCTTACTGCGCAATTCGCTGGGTCGGACCCGCGAGTCAGACACAACCTTGGGGCAAGAATTAGAACTGGTGCGCGCCTATCTGCGCATCCAGCAAATTCGCATGGGCTCTCGTCTGCAGTTCGAAGTGTCCTGCCCGACGGCACTATCTGGCCTGTCGCTGTCACCACTACTGGTGCAACCCCTGGTTGAAAATTCGCTCACGCACGGACTGGAACCCGCCGAACGCGGCGGCACCATAACGGTCGCTGTCGATCAGATACCCGCCAGTAACGACCTTCTGCGCATCACTGTCGCGGACACCGGATTGGGGCTCAACGAGAACCCAGCAACAGCGGGTAACGGTGCCGGCCTTGCGAATGTGCGTGAGCGTCTGCGCTCGATGTATGGCACATCCGCTCGTCTCCAACTGTCCCCAAACACCCCAGAGGGCGTCATCGCGACACTGCAGATACCCCTTAATCAGCTCACCGAACCACAGCCTAAAGAGGCCATGCCGCTTTGAATAGTCAGCGCCCTACCGCCATTTTGGTTGACGATGAAGCGACACTGCTTACCTATTTGAGCGATCAACTCGCAACCTGCTGGCCTGAACTGCACATACTGGATACCGCACAGAACGGCCGCGAAGCCCTCGCCAAAATTGGTGAGCAGGTGCCCGACGTGGTGTTTCTCGACATCAAAATGCCTGGCATGACCGGTTTGGATGTGGCCCGTGAGCTCTCGGCCCAAACACAGATCGTGTTTGTCACTGCATTTGACCAATACGCCGTGCAGGCATTTGACCACGCGGCCGTCGACTATCTGCTCAAGCCCGTTGACGCCACCCGGCTCACCCTTACGGTTACGCGCCTGCGGGCGCGCCTGGCGAGCGGCCAGCGCACAGACACAGAAGCCCTAAGTGCTCTGCTTGCCAAGATCGGCACAGGCTCAGAGCCCCAACCAAGCTATCTGCAGTGGTTGCGTGTCGGCGCTGGCGAAGAAGTGTCTATGGTGGCCGCAGACGAGGTTGTGTATCTGCGGTCCGATCACAAATACACCAGCGTGTTCACCGCAACGGCGGAGCATGTCTTGCGAGCGCCATTAGCCGAGCTTGAGCAGCAGCTCGACCCCGCAAGCTTCTGGCGCATTCACCGCGGCATGATGGTGGCGGTAAAAGAGATCAAAAGCGCTCGGCGCGACCTCCGGGGTCGCTACACGATCACACTGAGATCCAGAGACGAGACGATTCGTTCGAGTGCCGCGTATCGCCACCTCTTCGCGCAAATGTAAATTATTTAATTCTTTGTGTCAGGCAACTGACAGAGCAATTCCCCAGAATCGTTAGTGTCGCGTCACGCGTTAGTGATACGCGTTCAATGCACTGCAACCAAAACTTCCAAAGTGAAAAGGGAATTCCATGAATATCAAAGTAACTGGCACCATCTGTGCGCTGCTCTGGCTCGTGTTAACGACGCCCATCAACGCCGCTGAATGGAACAAGGAACAGACCAAAGTCTGGAATCTGGTCGCCCAGAGCTGGGTCGACGAAACAACAGGCAATGGCAAATGGCCTGGCAACTACGTGCACAAAGACGTTGTGTCTTGGAATTCAGGCTGGCCTGTTCCGCGGGGGCAAGCATCCATGGAGAAGTGGTCGAGATTTGGTGATCAGAACAGCAAAACGCTGCAGTACGAGCTGTTCCCGTTAGCAATCGTCATCAAGAATGACACAGCCGTTGTTCACTATAGCGTCGTTTCCGTGGGTGAGAACCACGAGAAGAAGCGCAAGCGTGAGCAAGGTGGCACCGTCGAAACGCTGGTTCGCGACGGCAAAAACTGGAAGTTCATCTCGCTGACAAGCTTTGACATCGGTAAAAGCAACTAAGCTGGATTGAGGGTATTCCTCAGCGCTACGGAGAGGGGTCAGAATTAATTCTGACCCCTGCCTTATCCTGCACTGTCTGCACCTCTGTCTCGTCTAACCCTCACCGCCCCCACCAGCGACTCAAGCATCTCCCCAACATCACCAAACACCGCCTCAACACCGGCCCCAACCAACTCGTCTTCACTCCCGTACCCCCAGCCGGCACCCCAAGCCCGCAAACCGTTATTCAGGGCCCCCACTGCGTCGTGTTTGCGGTCACCAATCATCACACTGCAACTCGCATCAGCACCGGTTTTGGCCAATGCCCAGGCCAGCAATTCGGTCTTGTCAGAACGCGCCCCAGACAGCTCAGAGCCATAGGCCTCGACAAAATAATCAGCCAAATCAAAGTGCGTCAAAATACGCTTTACGAACACCAAAGGTTTGCTCGAGGCCACATAACATACAGACCCCATGCTATTGATATAACTCAATAATTCATCAACTCTAGAATATTTCGAGTTCTCAAACAGCCCTACTTCTGCAAACCGCTCGCGGTACAGATCAACAGCCTGATCCGCGTGTGCGTCCCCGACTAACTGCACAAAGCTTGTGCGTAGTGGCGGCCCAATACACCACCCCAATTCAGCGGCTGGCGGCGCCGGCATATCGAGCTCTGCGCACGCAAACCGAATGCAATTAGTGATACCCAGAAACGGGTCAGTCAGCGTGCCGTCCAGGTCAAAGAAGAACGTCTGCGGGAGCCTCTTGGTGGCCTCAGTCACTCAGCTGCCCGCCAATTCGCCACGCACGACACTCACCACCCGGCCACCCACCTGATAGCTATCCGCCTTGATGTCCAGGTAGATTCGCGACGGTCGCAGCATGTAGTCACCTTGCGCCACAACATAACGGCCAGGTGCCGCTCCACAGTGATCCCGAAGATAAATCGCAAAAGCGCTGTTGGCACTCCCCGTTGCCGGGTCTTCGCGCATACCGCCCGCGTCAAAGAACATGCGCGCGGCAAAATCTAAGCCGGCGACATCGGCCTCACAGAACACAAACACACTCTTCGCGGGCACGCCGGCGGCAAGCAACCGGCTTCGTACTTCAGCGTTCAGCGTCACGCCCTGCAACACCTGCGCATCTCGAACAGCGATAAATGCAAACTCGGGACCAATGCGCATGAGCGTGGGCACATAATCGATCTTAAGGTCGGTTTCCGATAAACCGACGAGCGCTGCCGCGTCTGCAGCGCTCAGGGTACCGGTTACCTCGGGCATCGGTGGCGCCATCCAGCAGACACCGTCCTGAGCAAAAGTCACTGTTACAGGCCCCACTTCAAGATCGAGAATATAGCTGCCCTGCTCGCGCCCCAGCACCCAGGCCGTGCCCAACGTCGGGTGGCCAGCAAATGGCAGCTCGCCACCTGGCGTAAAGATGCGCACCCGCGCCCGCTCACTTGAGCGGTTCAGCACAAAGGTGGTTTCCGAGAAATTCATCTCCCGGGCGATATCTTGCATCCGCTCGCTGGAGAGATCCGCCGCATTGTGAATGACCGCAAGTTGATTGCCCTGGAGTGGGGCTTCGGCAAACACGTCGACAATATCGAGAGGATGACTGGACATGACAGAGATTCCGCTAGCAAGTGACAGAACCAGTCTGCCGCGTCTACGGGAAGGAAACTATTCCAATCTTAGATGGTGAGCCATTACCAAAAACCGGGGCAAAAAAATGGGGGTCAAAATTAATTCTGACCCCCGCTTTCGATACGCCTAAACGGTTGGCTGAGCTAGTTCTTAAACTCAGCCACAATCCCAGAGATAGACTCTTTTGCGTCACCAAACAACATGCGCGTGTTGTCGCCGAAGAACAGTGGGTTATCTACTCCAGAAAAGCCTGAACCCATTGAACGCTTAAGAACAAACACCGTTTGCGCTTTGTCGACGTCAATAATGGGCATGCCGTAAATAGGGCTGTTCTCGTCTTCGCGCGCCGCGGGGTTAACCACGTCGTTCGCACCGATCACAACCGCCACATCTACAGATTCCATCCGCGGGTTGATGTCGTCCATCTCAATGAGCTGGTCATAAGGCACGTTGGCCTCAGCAAGCAGCACGTTCATGTGGCCCGGCATACGGCCGGCAACGGGATGAATCGCGTAAGTCACCTCACAGCCGTTACCTTCCAGCAGCTCTCCCAGTTCGCGAACAACGTGCTGCGCCTGAGCAACCGCCATGCCATAACCAGGAACGAAGGTGACAGACGACGCAGCTTCCAGAATCAGGTAAGCGTCTTCGCCAACAATCGGCTTAACTTCGCCTTCAACCTTGGTTGCTGTCTTGGTCGCGCCGAAGCCCGAGAACAGAACGTTGGCCAAGGATCGGTTCATCGCCTTGCACATGATGTTGGTCAGAATGATGCCGCTAGCACCAACCAGCGAACCCGCAACGATCAGTATGTTGTTATCGATCGCAAAGCCCGCCGCACAGGCCGCAAGACCCGAGTAGCTATTGAGCAGCGAGATAACCACCGGCATGTCAGCGCCGCCAATCGGCAACACAGCCATGACGCCAAACACCAGCGACAGCACAATAATCAGAATAAACGCAAAGCTTGTGGTGCTTGGGTTAAAGCAGAACATGATTCCGGCAAGGACGATTGTGGCCAAAATCGCGCCGTTCACCAATCGCTGGGCGTTGAACACTTTTGCCGCGCTATCAATCTTTTCAGACAGTTTGCCGTAGGCAAGCAGTGAACCCGAGAAGGTCATGCCACCAATGAGAACCGACAGAAAGATCGTGAACGCCGTGAAACCGCTAATGGGTCCACCGCTCAAGTCGTAGAGAGCTGCCCACCCCACCAACAGACTGGCGATACCACCAGAGCCGTTGAATAGGGCAACCATCTCAGGCATCGAAGTCATTTCGACTTTCTTGGCAGCAACCGCACCGACGCCGCCACCTATAAGGCAACCCAGAATGATCCACTTATAGTCACCAATCTGTTCGTTGAACAGGGTAACGACAATAGCGATCACCATCGCAATCGCTGAAAGCATGTTGCCGCGCACAGCAGTCGCTGGCGAGCCCAGCTGCTTCAGACCAAAGATAAACAGCGCCGCGCTGATTATGTAGATTAGATTTACTGCTTGAACACTCATTATTTGGTGACTCCTGCAGCAGGGGTGGTTGTGTCTTTCTTCTTGAACATGGCCAACATGCGGTTGGTAACCATGTAGCCACCCACCACGTTAATCATGGCGAACGCCACGGCCAGAAAACCCAGGAACGTTGCTGAACCTGAATAGTTGGCTCCGGCTGCCACAATCGCACCCACAATGGTGATGCCCGAGATCGCGTTAGCGGCCGACATCAGCGGTGTGTGCAACGTTGCTGGCACCTTGGCAATAAGTTCGAAGCCCAGGAAGATGGACAACATGAGAATAAATGCGAGAAATACCGCGTCCATAAATGTGCTCCTTACAGATTCTTAATGGTTTCGTTCACGATCTCACCGTCTCGGGTGATCACGCAGTTCTGCACAATGTCATCCTCGGGGTCGAGGTTGAGCGTTTTGGTTTCTTTATCCCAAAACTCAGAGAGCAGATTGAACAGGTTGTTGGAGTACATCTCAGATGCGTTGCGGCTCACTTCGCTTGGCAGGTTGCCAATACCAATCACCTTAACGCCGTTGATGTCTACGACTTCATCCAGCTTGGAGCCTTCGACGTTACCGCCACTCTCCACCGCCATGTCTACAAGTACGCTGCCAGGACGCATCGACTCAACCATTTCACGCGAAACGATCTGTGGCGCAGGACGACCAAACAGCTGAGCTGTTGTTATCACGATGTCTGACTGAGCGATCACCTTGGCCTGGCCCTGCCGCTGCAGCTCCATCTGTTCCGGCGTTAACGCTTTTGCGTAGCCCTGCTCGGTCTGACCGGTTTCGCCGAGATCAATATCGACAAACTTGGCGCCCAGCGACTGAACCTGCTCGGCAACCACCGGGCGGGTGTCAAACGCCTCAACACGCGCACCAAGGCGCTTCGCGGTCGCAATGGCCTGCAGCCCCGCAACACCCGCGCCAATAACAAACACGCGAGATGGCGGAATCGTACCCGCTGGCGTCATCATCATCGGGAAAATTTTAGGCAGATGCTGTGCCGCCTGAACAACCATGACGTAACCCGCGAGGTTAGCCTGGGACGACAGTGCATCCATCTTCTGCGCTCGGGTTGAACGCGGGATCATTTCCATGGAAATAGAGGTTACGTTCTTAGTCCGCATCGCCTCAATCAAGCCCTTCTCGTTGAAAGGATCGAGGAAGCTGACGTGAATGCCCCCTTCCTTGAGTTTGTCTATGTCTTCTTCGGAAGGTTTGCGCACCCGCAGAACTACGTCTGAATTCTTCAGAATCGCGTCGCGCTTTTTTTCGATTACCGCACCGGCTTCAGTGTAGTCGTCGTCACGAAACCCGGCTGTCGCACCCGCTCCGCTTTCAACTGTAATCTCAAAGCCAACGGCGGCCAGCTTTTTGACGGAGGCCGGAACAAGCGCTACGCGCTTTTCTCCCAACCAAGTCTCCTTCGGGACTCCGATCTGCATAGTGCCCTTCCTCTCTTCTCGTGAGCCATATAAATAAGTGAGCTTTTCTAATAATTGGGCCCACTAAGAACACCGCTTCTTATTCTATTTTTTTCAGCGGTCTGTCAGAGTAGCGAATCGTTCAATTCAAAACAAACCAGTTTTGTATTGCGCAAGTAACCTCTTGCAAGTAGTTGATTCGGCACTGACAATCGCTTGGGTTTCTGGGGGCAGATCATCGATTTATCAGCGATTTTTAGGCGCTAGTTTTGGTGCTTTGATACCGCACTACCCATAATCGCAACGTTAAAAAGGTAAAAATATTGTAATGTCGAATCGCGCCGCTCTTTTCGCTATCTGTGTTGCCTTCGTAACAGGCCTGCTCGCGAGCCTTGCATTACGGCCCACAGGTCGAAGCACGGTCGAAACTGCGATCACGCCTCCGAGCGCCATGCAGGTTTCTGACGCCCGCCTCCGCTGGCGCATCCCCGTCGCGTTCAACACCAATCTGCCGGGCCTCGGCGACAACATTCTCTACGTAGCTAAAGCGCTACGCGATGCCACGGGTGGCCGGCTCGACTTTGACGTCTACGAACCGGGCGAAATCGTGCCCGCCTTTAGCATCGTTGACGCGGTGCGTGACAACAAAGTAGAGGCTGGCTACACCTGGCTTGGCTACGATCAAGGCAAGATCCCAGCGTCTGCGTTGCTGGGTGCCGTGCCATTTGGACTCGAGCCCTGGGAATACACGGCCTGGTGGTATGAAGGCGGTGGCGAACAACTCGGCCAGGCGCTTTACGCCAAATACGGGGTACATATTCAACTGTGCGGAATTATCGGGCCGGAGACAGCTGGTTGGTTTCGCGAACCTATCAACACGCTCGAAGACGTGCAGGGCCTGAAGATTCGTTTTGCCGGCCTTGGCGGTCGGGTGATCAGTGAACTCGGTGCGTCGGTCACTATGTTACCGGGCGGTGAGATATTTCAGGCCCTGGAAAAAGGCGCTATCGACGCCACCGAATACTCGCTGCCAAACGTAGATCAACAACTCGGCTTCAACCGCGTAGCCAAGCTCAACTACTTCCCGGGCTGGCACCAACCGTCTACCGCCTCGCACTTAGCCATCAACACAGAACGCTGGGATGCCCTGGCAAAGGCAGACAAGGCCGCGATAGAGCTAGCCTGCACCGCGGGCGTTACCCGCAATCTGGCAAAAGCGGAGCAGTTGCAAGGCAGCGTGATCGCCAACTTTCCAAACATTGGCGTTACCGCTGGCAAGCTGCCAGAACCGCTGCTCCGCGAGCTGTATGTCGTCGCTCAACGGGTCATGAAAGACGAAGCATCAAAAGACGATGACTTCGCAAAAATACTGGCCTCACAAGAGAGCTTCCGAGCTGACTACCAGCACTGGAAAAAGCTCGCCTATTTGCCGCGCGACTTTTAATGCTGCCGCCCACCGCTTTTTCACTGGTCATTGATGGCTTCATCAACCGTATCGGACGCGCCATTTCCTGGATATGGATTGCACTGCTGGTCGTAATTGTTCTTAACGTTACGCTGCGCTATCTGTTTGGCGAAGGCCGCGTAGAGTTTGAAGAAATACAGTGGCATCTTTATTCCGTTGGCTTTCTTATCGGCCTGAGCTACGCCTACACCGGCGACAATCACATCAGGGTTGACGTGCTGCACGAACGACTCTCACCCCGACGCAAAGCCTGGGTAGAGCTGTATGGAATTCTGTTGTTGCTCATCCCGTTTCTGCTACTGATCTTAGTGTTCAGCGTTCCCTTTGTGATCGACAGCTTTCGCTTTGCCGAGATATCACAGGCTCCCGGCGGCCTGCCCTTTCGCTGGTTAATCAAGGCGATGCTGCCACTTGGGTTCTTTCTGCTGTTGTTAAGCACACTCGCAAGGCTAACTCGCGTGTGGTCCTTTCTGTTTAAACCCCAGGCCGCCCAATGACCGGTAGTGAAACGCTTGCGCTGGCCATGTTCGCCAGCTTTATCACTTTGATTCTCACCGGCTTCCCGGTGGCCTGGGTGCTAGGTGGATTAGCCGTACTGTTTACCGCTCTCGCCATTGTGCTCGAGGTTGATCTGGGCATCGCCACCGGTGTTGACTGGAACTACAGCTCCATTGCCATCGAACGTATCTGGAGCGTGATGGGCAACTGGGTCATGGTTGCGCTGCCCATGTTCATTTTTATGGGCCTACTGCTCGACCGCTCCGGCATCGCCCACGCCCTTATGACCAGTTTCTCGCGACTGTTCGGTCGTGTTCACGGCGGACTGGCAATCACTGTCATTCTTATCGGCCTATTACTGGCGGCCACCACGGGCATCATTGGCGCGTCGGTTGTGCTGCTCGCCCTGCTTGGCCTGCCCGCGATGCTCGAACAGGGTTACAACAAAAGCCTCGCGGCTGGCACCGTCTGCGCTGTTGGCACATTAGGCATTCTCATCCCCCCTAGCATCATGTTGGTACTAATGGCTGACCGCATGGCGATGAGCGTCGGCGATCTGTTTCTTGGTGCCGTTTTCCCAGGCATGTTGCTTGGCGGCCTCTATATTGGTTACGTGCTGCTTTATGGATTGCTCAGACCCAGCGAAGCGCCCGCCTCACCCGCCGAACCCATGGACTGGGGCGCAGTCGCGGATCTGTTCCGCGCCATCTTGCCGCCCGCCTTCCTAATACTCGCCGTACTCGGCAGCATCTTCTTTGGCCTCGCAACCCCAACCGAAGCGGCGGGCGTTGGCGCTGCGGGCGCATTGTTACTCGCCATTTTCAATCGCGTACTCGACGTTCCAATGCTGCGCGACGTGCTCACCGAAACCACCCGCACAACGGCCTTCATATTTGCGGTTTTGCTGGCCGCCACTGCCTTCTCACTGGTACTACGAGGCCTGGGCGGCGACACACTCATCGAACGCGCCCTACTCGGATTGCCCTTCGGCCCAACCGGCGTCGTATTGAGCATTCTGTTTGCGACCTTTCTACTGGGCTTCTTTCTCGACTGGATCGAACTCACCTTAATCATTCTGCCGCTGGTCGCCCCGGTTGTTGTGCAACTCGGCTTCGACCCGGTCTGGTTCACCGTTCTCTTTGCGGTGTGCTTACAAACCAGCTTTCTCACGCCGCCGGTTGGCTTTGCCATTTTCTACCTTAAGGGCGTTGCGCCCGAAGGCGTAGACGTCACCACAATCTACAAGGGCGTCATTCCGTTCATTGTGTTGCAGGTGATCGGCCTGCTCATCCTGTTTAACTGGCAAGGGCTAGTGACCTGGCTACCCAGTCAGGCGTACGACTAGTTATGCTGCCGCCGTTATCGACTCACTGGTTCCTGAGAAACCCATCGTGACCCCAACCAAACTCGGCATTCTCGCCTCCCACGGCGGCACCACGATGCAAGCCGTTATTGACGCCTGTGCACAGGGCGTGCTGAACGCATCCATTAGCGTGGTTATCAGCAACAACAGCACAAGCCAGGCTCTGGAGCGGGCGCGCCGGGCAAACATTGCAACCGTGCATCTCTCTAGCGCCAATCACACATCCGCAGAAGCGCTTGACCTAGCCATCACCGACACGCTGCACAGTGCCGGCGTAGATACTGTTTTGCTGTGCGGTTATATGCGCAAACTGGGCGACACCACGCTGCAACAATTTCAGGGTCGCATTCTCAACAGCCACCCTTCCCTGCTGCCCAAGTACGGTGGCCAGGGCTTCTATGGTCGCCGCGTACATGAGGCTGTGATCGCCGCTGGCGACACTGAATCTGGCGCCACCGTGCATCGTGTTGAGGCGGTGTACGATTCAGGTGAGATCGTGGCTCAGGCTAAAGTACCCGTGCACAAAGGCGACGCGGCCGAAGATCTGGAAGAGCGCGTTAAAGAGGTAGAACGTCGTTTGCTGGTGGCAACGCTTGCCGCGATGACCACCACCCCGGTCGACTAGACCGGCTCAACCACGCAGCAACTCAAGCGCTGCGTCGTGAACACGGCGATCACCCGCCGCCACCACCTGCCCACCAAGCGACGCACTGCCACCCTCCCAATTAGTCACAACGCCACCGGCACCCTGGATGATGGGTATGAGCGCGGCAATGTCATAGGGCTGCAGGCTCGACTCGACACCAATATCGATCTGCCCCATCGCAATCAGGGAATAGAGATAGCAGTCGCCGCCGAATCTGACCTGTCGAGCAGCGTTGAGTACCGCATTGAACCGAGGCAGCTCGTCGGACGAAAACATTTCAGGTCCGGTTGCTGCGAGCGTGGCCTGGGCAAGCCCTTCGCACGGGCTGACCTTTAAAACTCTGGATTCATCGCCGCGCTGGTAGTGCGCCGAGGCGTTATCCCCCCAAAAGAGCTCATCGGTGAAGGGCTGATACATGGCCCCAAATCGGGGCACACCATCCTCGTAGAGCCCAAGCAATACACCCCAATGCAACATTCCTGACATGAATGACCGCGTGCCGTCGATGGGGTCGATGATCCATGTCCAACCATCGCCAATCTCACCACCAAATTCCTCGCCCAAGATCGAATGGGTGGGGAATTTCTCGGCTAAACCGTCACGAATGATGGATTCCGCCAGCTTATCGGCCTGGGTGACGGGGTCGAAGGCACCAGGGCCAGCTTTGTTCTCAATATCGAGGGGTGCCCTGAAGTGCTGCAGGGTCGCTTGGCCTGCCTGACGGAGGATTGGGTTGATTAATACTTCAAACGACATATGCAGCCTCGTTTCTAACCTGAATATTCCATTGGGAATCTATCACCATGCTTACTTCATAAAGCGAGTTATCGTGACGGAGCTATCATTCACGGATAAGACAACCTCCTGAAGTTTGCCCGACTGGATTGCACTGGCTAGTATTTCTATAAATATCAGTCAGTTAAAGACGCATCTACCCAAATGGACATGCGGCTCAAGGAATGTGTGAGCTCGATTGATCTGTCAGTTTGTTCTGGAACGAACCAATATCAAAGCAGCGAGGGTATAAGGCTTTGTTGATCAAAACACGTCTTTGCTGGCACGAAGATGTTTTGAGGGTTGCGACTTTACTCTCAAGTTAATCGTGGAGCGCAAAGCAGAATCCTCGTTATTGTTTTTCTCTTCTTTCCGAACTGAGAACGCAAATACGCGGACAAAACAGACCCGCAAGAAGGCACCCACGACCTCAAACGCAAATAAACAGACCAACGGTGCAGTTTCTGTGACCAAAGTCCTTCCGATATTGCCTAATAGGTCAGAAACTTAGAGTACGAGGCAGACTGCAAGAGGATTCCCGACAGTCGGCTGATCTAGAAATGGTTTTCTGAAGATATACCGATCAACATGAGCAATCTCGACCGCATTATCACGTATATCTTTCCGACATCTATTTTGGACGGATCACCGTGGCTAAAGGCCTGGGAAGAGAAAGAACGAACAGAATTTGTTTCTTTTGCAAAGGTTTTCTTCCCGATAGGCGCAGTCCTATACATCGCCCACTACTATTTCTTTGATCTGCCAACCGGGCTTGAACCCAAGAATCATTGGTTCTTATTTAGAGCTTCAATGACTGGATTATGCCTCGCAACAGCGGGCTTCTACCTGACCCCGTTCGCCAAAATCCGCTACTACAGAGCCCCAGTAGTTATTACAGGATTGATATGCTGCTATTTCCAAGCGAGAGTCTGTGTGTGGTATCCCGAAGCACCATGGCTCTACTGCTTTGTTTTCATAATCATGATTACTTTTGTACTGCAGACTTCGCCTCTAAAAAGTATGATGTTCGCAACCGCAGCAATCGGGTTGCAATGGATGTCCCTAATCGAAGCAGGTGTTGAAAAACCGGCGATAATCAGCGCGTTTTTTGTGACCACAATTATGCTTCTCACGACTCGATCGGCATATATATCAAACATCAAATTCTTCGATCTCACACAACAAAATACGGACACCCAGCGCAAGAATATTGAGATGAATATCGAATTCACCGATCGCCTCAAGTCCTTCATTCCTGAGCAAATCGCTAGCCGCCTTGAAGATAAACTATCCAACGGAAGAACTACCGTCCTACAGGCGATCGATGAAGTTCTTAGACCCAAAAAACAGCACATTGCATGCCTATTTAGCGATATACGAGGGTATACTCAAGGTAGCAAGAATCTCGATGACTACATCGGAGAGCTTGTTTTACCAAATATCAAGGCTTGCACACACGCGGTCGAAGATCACGGCGGAATTCCAAGAAAAATTGGAGACCTAGTCTTTGCATACTTTGATGATCCAAATCAGACAAGAAACGTCCTAAACAGCCTTTTATCTGGGTTCGAAATGTCCGAACTAAACTCAGACCAAAATGCAGGAACCGAATTTGGGGAAGTTAGAAGGTACATCCTCATTTCTATCGGTGAAGCGATAGTAGGAAATGTTGGGGGTTTCGATTCCTCGGTCGAAATAACGGCCTTGGGTTCACCAGTGAACTTTCTAGCGCGCGTAGATGAACTAACGAAAAACGAGATAATAAGTAGGCAGTTGGAAAATGGCGATGTAATCGTTTGCCAGGAAACCTACAGCCTTCTAGTTTCGCTCGGACTTGAGCTTGACTCTAAGGCCATCTCATTGCACAGGTCTGGACTCAAGATTCGAGACTTTTCGGAACAGAATATGCTCTACTCTTTAAGACCGAACGAGCACAACAAAAGCACAATCTCGACCTACTATAGAGCACTAGAAAATCAACAGGTAGACAACATACGTGGAAAGGCAGCATGAGTTCGCTGATGTCAACTATAAGGAAGTTCATGACATCATATTTCCAGCAGACGTAAGGGCAACAGATTCGATCTCTGCGAAGTTAACTAAGCGAGGATCCGACGATGCTGAGCATGAGGTCCGGGTCTGGAAACTAAGCCCGCTTGGTATCGAAATTATTATCCCAGATCTCGTCGATCTCGCTAAGGGCGAGCAAATAGATCTACAGTTGCAAGTCGCACGTCAAAGCACAGTTTTCGAAGGACTCATTGTTGATGTGCTATCAACTAATGGTGCAGGTCGGGTTGCTGGAATCAGACTATCCGGCAAAAAGCCGAACCGATTCAAGGATGAGAACCGACGCAAAGCCACCCGCTGGCAGTGCAGCAGCCAATTCCACCCCGTCGCTACCTGCGCCAACCCTGTCCAGTTCAATGATTTTATTTACTTCAGATTGAAAGATATATCCGGGAATGGCTTCAGAGTTATTACGAGTCTCCGGAACAAGTTCCTCGTTCCAGGCATGCAACTCTCTCTGCAGATCAGCTTTCCAATGGTCGGTTACTGCAACATCACTACACGCATAACCCGCGCAAACCTTACAGCAGAAGATGGGAAAGATTTCCTTGAGCTAGGCTTAAGTTTTAGGGCGCTAAGCACTCATGATCGTGAAATCATAGGCCAATACCTGATTCAGTTTAGTGATGCTGATTCCCTAGACAAGATTCGGGAAGAAGGGTTGTACCCGAAATCTCTAGTAACAGGCTTGGACTATACATTCGTCAAGACGGAACAAGAATTCCTAGATTCTCTAAAACTTAGGCACTCTGCAAATCTACTTGCTGGAAAAATTCCAGCAGAATTTGACGCCACCGAGATGTCTGACATATACGATGCTCGCAGCCGAATCATTAACTGGACGTATAGGGACAAGTGCGTAGGAACAGTACGGACGACATTTTGCGAAATTGACGAACCGCTCGAACTTGAGCAATTTGCAGAACTTCCGGCTTCATTTCCACGAAGGGACGAAATTGCTGAAATCGGTCGCCTCGCAACTCATCCGGAATATAGACGAGGCGATCTCTTCTACAACGTTCTACAAAGAGTAGCGCTACTTTGCCTCCAAGCAAACAGATCTTTCGCGTTGATATCCACCACTAAAGAACTGCTTCCATTGTACGAGCGGGTTGGACTCTCGAGGTCGCAAATTTCATATGTGCACCCACTATATCCAGAGCAAACTCAATATGTGCTATCCGCAGATATAAAAGCCATATTGTCTGGGACCACAGTCGGATTTTTCGCATGGAATCTTGTCTGGAAAGAAGTTCTCGATCATGTGATTGACAGCGGGATATGCGAGCCCAAGGAACTAATTACTAGCAAAACAAGGATATATCGCCTCCTTGCACCGTTTGCATTCGTATCAAAATATTTTATGGCTCGACCTCGAAAGTCGAAACGCGCATCAAAGCCGGAATGATCGTCGCGCGAAAGATCGTTAATTTTTCGTTGAGCCACAAAACGGCTCTTCTGGCTTTCTGGCTTGCTTGTCTATGCTTCTCGCTATGGGGAACAACAAAACTAACAGTGTCCTCAGACAATCGAGTTTTTTATTCGGAGAGCAATGCCTCCTTCAAACAATTGAAGTCATTCGAAAACAAATACCTGCCAAATCACAACGTTTCCTTTTTGCTCAGTATTCCAGAGGACGAAAACGATCCCAGCCAACTGATTCACGCTGTTTCATGGTTGACCCAAGAAGCTTGGGAAATCGAAAATGTTATTCGCGTAGATTCAATCGATTCCTATCCGACTGCAGTTGACACAGAAGGAGAAGAATTCACGCTTGCAACAATCGTTGAAGTGGTCTGCGAATCCAGATTGGTTTGCACAAACACTGATTACCTCAACGCACCCCCGACGGGGATCGACAGACGTCTGATATCAGCAGACAGGAAATCTCTGGCTGTATCTTTAGCGTTAGAGCTGGATCAATCAGATACAACTCAAATTGAGCGAATCGTCGGCGATATCGGGACTCTAGAAAAGAAGTTCCGCGCAGCCTTCCCTGAGATAGAGTTAAATTACACCGGCGGAATTCCGATGATGCATGCATTTAGCATCGCCGCAGATCAGGACTCTTCCCAGCTTGCACCATTCACATTATTGCTTATTTTCTTGATAGCAAGCTGGCTGATAGGAAGTGTCAAAGCCGGATTTCTGTTGCTGACCGCTGGAGCTTCTTGTGCTCTATTGACTCTAGGCTTAGCAGGACATCTGGGGCATGTGATAAACCCCGCAACGTCAATCGTCAGCATTTTGATATTAACGCTCGTCGTGACTTCAGCTATGCATTTCGTCTCCAGCTATCAAAATGATAGCCAACTATACGATAGCTACAGGGCGATAGTTAACGCTGTAAACGTGAATCTTCGCCCTATTGCATTGGCTACCATAACGTCTGTGGCAGGATTTCTCTCATTAACATTTGCAGATGCCCCACCTGTCGGCCAACTAGGAGCGATGGCTGCTTTAGGAGTTATTCTCGGAGCAGCTCATATTTTCTTTCTGGGCCCCATCTTTGTGCCGCTTCTTCCGAATAAAACCAGACCCAATCTCTCACAGCGAATCGCGCTCACCGCATCAAAAGCCCGAATGAATAAAACGCAGGCAACGTTCGCTATTGGAGTACTCGTTCTATGTGGCCTCGGCTCATGCAAGCTAACAATCAATGATGATTTCGTTAAGTACTTCGACGAGAGCTTCGAATTCCGCATCGGCACCGATTACGTATCCAAACACCTCTCAGGACCAAACCACCTAGAGGTCGATCTTTCAGCACATGAAAACGAAACCATATTCAATAACGCCTATCTGCAGGAAACAGACAAGCTCGTTCATCACATTCGAGAGCAGCAAGGAGTGGCTAATGTTTTTTCGATTGTGGACGTTTTCATGGAGATCGAACCTTTATTTGACATGAGCCAATTCGAAGCCAGTGACGACGAACTCGCTCAATTCTATCTGGCTTTTGAGCTCTCTTTGCGCGAAGGACAATCCACAACAGACTACGTCTCCAATGACCAGGAAAGTAGTCGTGTATCAATTATCCTGGGAGAATCTGATTCGTCTTCAATCCAAAAACTCATTGAGGATATTGAAGATTGGTCTAGGAAGAATATCAGTCTTGGAGTTACCGTCACCGGAGAGAATGCCCCGGTCGCAGACCTGACACCATCCAACTTCAAGAGCATGAGTGCCGGAATTGCAGGAACTTTGCTCATCGCTGCAGTTTTGATTGCCATAACCCTAAGCAGCTTAAAGCTCGCCGCGATCTGCGTACTATGCACAGCCGCACCTATAGCGATTGGTTTTGGACTCTGGGGGTGGATCTTCACCGAGATAGGGCTCGCCAGTGTTGTAGTTTTAGCGATTACAATTGGAATCGTCATAGACGACGCAATTCATATTATTACCCGTTACCAGAATATTCAGGCCAACGAGCCTCAATACTCATCGGCAATAGAGCAAACTATACGAATCGCGGGAGGCGCAATCGTATCTAGCAGCATCGCGCTCGCAGCAGGTTTCGCAGTCCTTGCCTTTTCAGGCTTTGGCGTAAACGCCGCTATGGGAGTCTGTACTGCAATAATAGTGCTCTCCGCTCTTTGCGTTGACCTCTTGATCTTACCTTGGCTCCTGGGAACGAATACGACCTGATCCTTGCATCAGAGTTACAATCTTTTATTGCCTCTAGATCAACGAAAGTGGTCTACTCACAACCCACTATGCGCAATGTATGTGACCGAATGAGCAAAACTACACATAGAGCAGATCCTAATCACACAGAGATTCAGTGGTCAAAGTACGCCGAGCACTACGACCAAATGTGTGAGAACAACCCGTCCTACACAGAGATGATTGAGTTAGTTGTCTCTAACGCCCTTGATCGGGATCTTCCTCGAACATCCCAAGTTCTCGACATCGGAGCAGGAACTGGGAATCTTATTTCATCCATGGCTCCCCACAAGCCTGACTGGAACTTCGTACACCTTGACTTCGATCAAGGGATGAATCTCAAAGCGAAAGAAAAGTACTTACAGCAGAACATAAAGAACGTTTCTATACTTCAGCAGTCAGCAGAGGACTCATCATTTACTGAAGGTTCTTTCGATCTAATACTAACAACCAACGCCATATACTCCATCCCCGGACACGAAGCATTAATGGAGAAGATCCACAGTTGGCTTCACCCAAAAGGCACATTGATAGCCGTAGATTTTGGGCGCCCCCAGAATACAACCGACTGGATGATCTACATCGCAAAAAATCTAGTCAAAACCAAAGGCATCCGAAAAACTGCAAAAATCTTCAGAGACAACTGGGAAGCCGCAAAGCAAAACCGTCGAACTACAGAAGCCCAAGATCAAGGCAACTATTGGGTACATGATAGTTCTGAGTTTCAGAATGCTCTTGAAAAAGCAGGCTTTTCAGTCGAGAAGAATTCAATGTGCTACCGCGGATACAGCGACCTAGCAATTTGTACGAAAACGTTACACTCGCTATAAATCGTCTACTCTGGGACTGAACCGCCCTTGGTTTACCGGAGACTCTAAATCTAAGGTTGCAGTTCCATCACCTCTCTTTAACGGGAAAATTGAGAGTAAAGACCGTCCGTACATGTGGTTGAGAGGTAACTGTAATTTCGCCACCACTTCCTTGAAGAACTTTCTTACAGAAGTGAAGCCCAACACCGGCCCCCTCCCCTGACAAAGAAGTGGTGAAAAAGCTAGAAAATACTCTATCGAGGTTTTCTTTCGCGATTCCCGCCCCGTTGTCAATCACCGAAAGCACTCCACGCCCGCCTAAAACTTCAGTCCTAATCTGGACAACCGGACTCCCTCCCAGCTGCACTTGTGCAAACGAATTTTTCAAAAGATTAAGTAATACATGTACGAATAGGAGAAAGGGCCCTGTCATCTCAAAGTCGTCAACAATCTGCAACTCAACAACTGAACGCTCTTGTGGACCTTTGAAAGGGTAGCGATCTAGAGCCTCAAAAACGCAGTCGCCGACAGAAAAAACGGAATCCTCGTATCCGTTCATGTCGTTCATACCGGCACGAACTAAAAACATGTCGATCAACGAGTTTGCATAGCGCGTGTCTAAAACGATATCGGAACAAACCGCACGCATAACCAATAACTGTTTATGAACTTCCGTAGCTGACTCAAGAGACGGTTCTGAAGCTACCAAGTGCTCACTCTGCTTAAGCATACCCTGCATCTTAATAGCAATAGTGGCTAAAGGGGTTCTAAGCTCATGGGCTAGATGCCCACCTACAGACGAAAGCGTTTTGAGCTTTTCCTTCTCTACGACCACTCTATTACGATTGAAGTAAACCCCAACGACTAGCGCAAATATCCAGAAGGGAATTTGAGATAAAACACCATCAACTAAAAGAGGAAAAGTCTCTGGTTGGATTTCCCCAATCGAAAAGATCATCGCTAGGAAAAAGCAGAGAGCAGTACCAAAGAAGAGAAGGCGCGCGTCATAAATCAACAAAGCTATTGCGATAACAGAAAACGCACATTGAATCTGACGTGAAGCCAATTGCACTTCACTAGTACCCAGATCGAGGGCGTTTTGGAGAAGCACCCAAAAAAAGAAAAAGGGCAGCACAAAAAAGACGATTGCTACGGAGAGTACGATCTGTGGAGTCGGATTGCTTTTTTTCTTAACGCTGAGAATAGATAACACGTAGACACAGGCGACTACAGAGAGGAAACGCAACAAAGGCGCTTCGGTGCCGTTCGATTGAAGGGTGTTGAGTACCAAGAAGAAGGGGTGACTCAAAATCCCAAACCAAGCTATCCATCTGATATTTGGAGCCAGTGTCGCCCAACTCAAGTCAATCGCATCTCGAGCGGTTAGAGGTATCATTCTCATTGCTCGAGAAATACCAATCTGACGACCAAAGATAAACACCAATAACCTCCACGCGAAAGAGGCGAGCATCTAAATGACTATTTCAGTTTGCCTCAAATCGATTATTGCAGAGACATCGTTTAGTAGTCCATGACAAACTTTTCGCTCGGGAGAACGAACATCTGCCTTACTTAAGATGCTCCGCTATACTCCGTCCAATGCCCCCTTCCCCAAAAAACGACCTCACCCAAGGCCCCGTCGCCCGAACGCTGTTCCTCCTCTCCGCACCCATGATGATGGGCGTTTCATCCAGCAT
>JALZVT010000067.1 GCA_023300545.1 Pseudomonadales bacterium | reverse complement strand
CTATGCAGAACTGGACCAAGCGAGTTACGCGCGCGTGGCGAGCCAACCCGATAGAGAAGCTCTGCGTGGCCTGGTTGCCGAACTATTTAGCCAACCGCAGATCGTTCGAAATGAACAGGTGTTGCCGGAATTGTATTCCCGCTAACACCTATCCACAAATACTGCGACTACACGCCTGCCGCCAAACTCTTGCTCACCAATTCGTACACGTTTGGCGATAGCTTATCTGTGGCCAGAACCTGCTCAAGCGCTGAACGCATTTGCGCTTGCCGATCGGGTGTGTAGCGTTGCCACTGTGTTAACGGTCCCATGAGTCGAGCTGCAATCTGTGGGTTTGAGGCGTTCAGCAATGCGATCCGCTGGGCCAAAAACTCGTAGCCAGACCCGTCTGCTGCGTGAAAATTTCGGTGGTTCGCCATGGCAAAGGCACCGTACAGCGCGCGAATCTTGTTTGGATTGTGTGCGTCAAACGCGGCGTGCTGCTCCAGCGCCTCAACGCGAGCCAACGCGCCCGGCAACTGGCTGCCGGCCTGAAGGCTGAGCCACGCATCCATGACCAGCGCTTCGTGTTGCCAGTCGGTGTAAAATTCATTAAGCAACCTATCTGTTAACTGGGCGGAAAAACCTTCAACAGCAAGCAACACTGACAGTACGGCACGTCGATCGGTCAGGTTATCAGCCTGCGCAAAGTGTTCTGCCAATACTTGCTCGGGCAGTGCATCGATCGGCGCGGCAAAGGCCATACCCGCAAGCGCACGATTTTTCAGCCCTCTATAGGCCATCGCATCGACAGCTGCGCTATAAGGCTTACGCAGCTCAAGGGCTTCATAAAGCACCTGCCAGCGTTCGCGATGAGTGGACGCGAGATGACGCTCAAGCGTGTCCCGTGCATCCAGCAACTCCAATACAGCAACCGGACGCTGACGCTCAAACAGGTCAGCCTCGGTTGGCAAACAGAGCAACGTGGTCAGCAACGCCTGCTCTTGGGCACCACCCGGTTTCTTAGCGGTGGCTATGGCCTGCTCCAGAACCCGCCCCATCATCTGCGTGAGAGCCTCATCGACCTGGGTATCGGTACCGTCAGCTAGCCGGGCAATCTGGGCGGCCATCAGCGACTGACAGGCATCCCAGCGACTAAACCCATCGCTGTCGTGGGCGACGAGGTGAGCCAAGTCTTGACGGCTACGGTCGGTAGTCATAATCACCGGCGCTGAGAAGCCTCGCAGTGCACTCAATACAGCGCCCTCTGGCACCGCCTCGATTCGCACTGTTGTCACACTGTCTTTCAGCTCAACCAACAAACCATCGGGCCTTGGTGTAACAACAGCCGCCGGAGAAGACGCACGCAGCTCTGCCGCCGGTATGTCCTTGCCCGCTCTATCAATTACCCCCAACGTCAGAGGTATGTGAAACGGCTCTTTGGTGTCCTGACCCGGCGTCGCCGGACACGATTGCTTAATGGTTAAATCGAGCCCACCGGCGCGACGAATCTGGGCAACATCAATTCGTGGGGTTCCCGCTTGTCGGTACCATTGCCTGAAGTCAGCGAGCTTGACCTCATTGGCGTCTTCCATCGCCCGCACAAAGTCATCAGTCGTCACCGCTTGGCCATCGTGTCGATCAAAGTAGAGATCACTCCCTTTGCGAAAAGCAGCCGCACCGAGCAGCGTCCGCAGCATACGAACAACCTCCGCGCCTTTTTCATAAACGGTAACGGTGTAAAAATTATTTATTTCGATAAACGAATCAGGCCGAATCGGATGCGCCATCGGCCCCGCATCTTCAGCAAACTGTGTTGCCCGTAAAAAGGCAACGTCTTCGATCCGCTTGACGGTAGCCGCATTCATGTCCGCAGAAAATTCCGCATCTCGGAACACCGTAAAACCCTCTTTCAGACTGAGCTGAAACCAGTCGCGACAGGTCACACGATTGCCCGACCAGTTGTGGAAGTACTCATGCGCCACTACCGCCTCAACACGCTGATAACCTGCGTCAGTAGCCGTATCTGGTGTAGCGAGAACACAAGAGGTGTTAAATACGTTGAGACCTTTGTTTTCCATTGCTCCCATGTTGAAATCTTCCACCGCAACGATCATGAAAATGTCGAGATCGTATTCGCGGCCGTACACTTCTTCGTCCCAGCTCATCGAACGTTTGAGCGCGTCCATTGCGTAGTTGCACTGGCCGATGTTGTGCGGCTCGGAAAATATTTGCAGGGCGATCGTGCGACCAGAACAGGTCTCGAAACTGTCCTCAACCATCGCCAGATCGCCGGCAACCAGTGCAAACAGATAACTCGGTTTCGGAAATGGATCGTGCCAGGTCACTTGCCTGCGACCAGATGGCAGTTGTTCATCAGCTACCTTATTACCGTTTGATAACAACACCGGATAAGCCGAGCTGTCTGCTTCAATGCGTGTGGTAAACACGCTGAGCACATCCGGCTGATCAAGATAGTAGGTAATGTTGCGGAACCCCTCGGCTTCGCACTGCGTGCAATACATGCCGCCCGTCTTATACAGCCCTTCAAGCGCGGTGTTTTGCTCTGGACAAATGTGCGTCTCAATCTCGATCACACAGTCATCAGGCACATTGGCAAGTGTCAGCGAAGCGGCATCAACAGTGTATTCGTTATTGCCAAGCTCACGACCATCTATCGCCACCCGCTTTAACAGCAGATCTTCGCCATGTAGCCGCAACTGTGCTGAACCTGTGGTGGCTCGCTGTACGTGCAGCTTCGAAGTGACTGTTGTGAGATTTTCGCGGAGATCAAAATCAAGCCGCGTAGTGGCAATCGTAAACACAGGGGCACGGTAGTCTTTACGATAAATAACGGTGTGCTCGGCCGTGTTGGCTGACTCAGTTGAGGTCAATGCAATACTCCATCTTGTCGAATTGTCGGACCGTTTGGGGCCGAGCAGAAATACCGATAAAAGCCACCGGGTAGGTGCTAAAACAGGTCGATTTGAGACGCGGAGTTTGCCACAGGCACCCCGCTAACGGGTTCAATTGTGTCGCTGGCGTGCACCTGGAGCGTCACTTCATAGCCGGTGTGTTCTCGAACATTGAACACACCCGAATCAAGCAGCAAATACTGACCTTTTATTCCAGTTAGCACGCCACTCACGGTATCGGTCTTCTTAAAGTTGAGGCGGTTCGTTGGCGGCCAAGCCGCCACGGGGTAACTCAGTGAATGGGTCTCGTCATCGACATAACGAACTCCTTCGCCAGGCTCAGGAACCAGCTCACGAGCCCTGTGAGCCGCAACATCCAGATCAATCGGGTCGGCATCGCTGCTTACCAGTGCTCGCCATTGCGACCGATCACCAAATTCCTTAGCCAACTGCACTTCGAGTTCTCCGGCGGCGCGACGAGTGCTGGCCGTTGCGAGCAGCCGACCCTGCAGCGCACCCTGATCACGCCAGCGGCCCAGCTGCTGCCCTGCCCGGGTGATGCCCACCTTAATACCACTGGAGTTTGCCAGATAGACCAGATGCGGCTGCATGCAAAAACTCTCACCCCACTTTGGGTCACGGCAAGTGCCTTTATCGTAGTGGCAGCGATGCGGTGCCATCACGCAGAGGTCGCAACTCGCCAGTCGCTTGAAACAGGGATAGCAATGACCTTGGGAATAACTCTTACGAGTGTGGTTGCCGCAAGCCTGACACCGCAGAACACCCGTGTGATGCAAGGTTAAACGTCGCCCCAGCAGCGCGCTCAATTCTATCTCAGGAAGGCTCTCCGGCAGCTCTTTTGCTGGTTTTTGCGCGTCATCAGTTGACGTCGCACTACCCCGGCTGCCCACCGGCGCTGGCGGCATCGTCACAAAATAGCGCAGCGGCTCACCCGCATCGATGCGCAACCGACGCATCACAAAAGGCCCCAATGTTTGGGTGGCTACCAGCACATCCAACTTGGTCGAATTAGGTCCAGTCATTGCGTAGAACTCCATGCAGCAGCAGCCCCAACAGTACGCCGGTCCCTAGACCACTCCAGTGCGCTGCATTGGCGATATGCAGACCAAAAGCCTCGGTGAGGCCCGTGGAGAACACCACCAGAAACACCAAAATGCTGCCAACAAACTGTTTGGGCAATTGCAGCGCGGGATCTTTCGGTCGCAACCAGCCCAACGCAATCAGCCCGCCCAGCAAGGCAAAGCCAATACCTGACAGTCCGCCAAAATAGCTATGACCTGACCAAAGCAGCTGCACGACGTTACTGGCGATGCCACTAATCAACATGAACACCAACATCCACACCGTACCCAGGCGGATCTCGAGCCGCTGCCCCAACACATAGACAATCGCCCCATTGAATGCGATGTGCATGAAATCAAAATGCAAAAACACCGGCGTCAAAGGCCGCCAGAATTCGCCCCGCCCAAGCGCGTCCAACAAACCGGCAAGTGGGCCACCCTGGCCACCCACCGTAAAACCGGATAACAGATAGGGATCAACGATGGCAAACCCCCGCAGTATCGATGACTCCCATTGTCCCGCCTGCAGGGACCAAGGCAGCATTAACACCGAAATCCCGATAAAACTGAAGACCACCGGCAGGAGGCGCACCATCATCAGAAAACCGGGGCGCTGGGGTCCGGCCCCAGGCTCAGCCTTAGACTCAGAGTCTCGCTCGTGCTGGGTGGGGGGTAGCTGATCCGTCATAGGGGGCGCTTCAAACGAGGTGATATACTGCTGCAGACACTGATTCCACCATGCGAGAAAGTCATGCAGCCGGTAGATGCCGAAGTACTCAATCAAGTTCACCAGTGGCTCGAAGATGGCGAGCGTAGCTGGCTCGCTACCGTCGTGCAAACCTGGGGTTCCTCACCTCGCCCCGCAGGCTCACTACTTGCCTGTAACGCGTCCGGATCAATCCGTGGCTCGCTGTCTGGCGGCTGTGTAGAAGATGATCTGCTGGAAAAGCTGCAGGCCGGCGAACTCGCAAGCACAGGCCCGCAATTCTTCAAATACGGCGTGACCGTCGAAGAAACAGAACGTCTGGGCTTGCCCTGCGGTGGCAATCTGCAGGTTATGGTCGAGCCCTTGCACGTAAATCCTGATAGCAAGGCGCATTTCAAACAGATTTCCGCCAGCTTGGCTGAGCGCAAATGCATTACCCGCCGGGTAAACCTGCAAACAGCAAGCTTTAGCGCCGAGCCGGCAGAACGTTTCGAAGAACTGCACTGGGATGAAGCCAGCCAACAGCTGACGCACACCTATGGGCCACGCTATCAACTGTTCATTATTGGCGCGGGCATGGTGTCGAGCTATCTCGCCGAAATGGCTCTAACACTGGACTACGACGTCACGGTTTGCGATCCACGTGAGCACCTGTTGAACGACTTCAATGTCAGCGGCGTACGCAAGGTGTGTGCCATGCCCGATGACGCTATTCGGGACGGCGCTAGTGATGCGCAGTCTGCCATAGTCGCGCTCACCCACGACCCCCGCATCGACGACATGGGTTTAATGCAGGCGCTCGAAACTGATGCGTTTTACATCGGCGCTATGGGTTCCCGGCGCACCTCAGCCGCCCGTCGTGAACGCCTGCTGATGCTCGACTTAAGCGACGCTATGATTGATCGTTTACACGCGCCCATCGGCCTGCCCATCGGCAGCAAAACGCCGCCCGAAATCGCGGTAGCGGTCATTGCGGAACTAATTGCAGTGCAAAAACAGGTAGCGGCCAAGGCTTCAGCGACCGCAACCCAAGCCGCCTGAGGCGCGTAACCACTTGTTACCGTCCCCGCAATCCCCCCCGCCCGCCCCATCCCCGTGCTTTGGGTTGTTACTCGCGGCGGGCAGCAGTCGTCGTTTTGGCAGCGACAAACGCCTGCATGAGCTA
Source organism: Pseudomonadales bacterium (assembly GCA_023300545.1). Taxonomy (GTDB): domain Bacteria; phylum Pseudomonadota; class Gammaproteobacteria; order Pseudomonadales; family Azotimanducaceae; genus JALZVT01. Next base: position 25,642 of record JALZVT010000067.1, on the reverse strand, counting down.
CCCGACGGTCAACGGCTAGCGATAGCGACGCTGCGCAACTGGTCACAAGCCATTGCAGCCGACGGACTGACCCAGCTGTTTGTGGTCACTCGCGGTGCAGCGCCAGCAGGCGACAACCCCACCGATCTGCGCCCAGATCCGCTGACAGAACACATCACCCAGACGGGCATTGCAGTAACGGTCATCGCCGCCCAAGAGCACGCACTGGGCATGGGCCATTCCTTAGCCGCAGCCGTACCACTCATTCCCCCTGGGCCTTTGATTGTGGGACTCGCTGACATGCCCTTTGTGCAACCCGATACGTTAAGGCGCCTTGCGCATGCGCTAAGTACCGCATCAGCAAGCGCAATCGTCCGACCCAGCTTCAAGGGCCAGCCCGGCAATCCGATTGGGTTTGGGGCCGCGCTCCGCGCCGCCTTGGCCAACAGCACAGGCGACGCCGGGGCACGCTCGCTGGTCAAGGACGCCACGCAGAACAACAGGGTTATCGATTTGCCAGTAGCCGACCCAGGCGTTATCAATGACATCGATCGACCGTCCGACCTAGCTGAGATCAGGATTTGACCCGCGCTTGCCAACCCTGCACCCTCTGGCTTGCGCCCACTGCAATACTGACGAGGCCAACATGATTCACCTGCTCGAAGAGCGACGACTCGAAATATTGAGCGAACAGCAGCACACCAAAGAAGTGCTGCCACACAATCTGGATCTGTGGGAGCGAATGCGCAGCGAAGCGGCCATAAAGGCAGCCCAGGAGCCCATTCTCGGCAGCTATTTCCACGCCACCATACTCAATCACTCAAGCTTTCAGGCTGCTCTGAGTTTCCGCCTGGCCAGCAAGCTTGACACCCCAATGCTGCCCACCATGATGATCCGTGACGTCATCGAGGAAGCCATCGAAAGTGACCCCGGTATATTGGTTGCTGCCGAAATCGATGTGCTCGCCACCTATACCCGCGATCCGGCCTGCGCCGACCTGTCGACGCCCTTTCTTTACTTCAAAGGTTTTCACGCGTTACAAGCCCATCGCGTTGCACATTGGCTGTGGCACCAGAAGCGCACTGCGCTCGCAGCCTTTTTCCAGAATCAGATCAGCGTCACTCTAGGCGTCGACATGCACCCGGCCGCAAAAATTGGCTCGGGCATCATGCTCGATCACGCTACCGGCATTGTGGTTGGTGAAACCGCTGTCATTGAAGACGACGTTTCAATACTGCACTCCGTAACCCTTGGCGGCACCGGCAAAGACAGTGGCGACCGACACCCCAAAATACGCCGCGGCGTGTTGCTCAGCGCCGGCTGCAAGGTTATTGGCAATCTCGAAGTTGGCGAAGGTGCAAAAGTTGGAGCAGGCAGCGTAGTACTACAAGACGTGCCACCGCACGTTACCGTTGCGGGCGTACCTGCTGTTATCGTTGGTCGGCCCAGTGGCTCTTCGCCAGCGCTGGACATGGACCACTGTCTCGAATAAGGAAACCCTGTTGAGTGAAGTTGAACCCCGCTGCCCAAGCTGTGAAGTGAGCGGCATTGCCCATATTGTTAGCCGCGAGAGCAGTGAAAAATCACGCAATCGCCAACCCTGGTTTCACGTTATACATTGCAACCAGTGCGGTCATGTTTATAACGTACTGACCAAGCATGTCTTTAGCCAGGCATCAACGCCGCGCTTTGTCATCCCTAAGTGAGGCCGAAGCCAAACTGACAGTCCAGAGTTTTGGTTAACCCGCGGAACCGGACAGGTTTTCGGCTGGTGTGTGTAACTCGACTAACTCAGCCCGCAAACGCGCGACTTCCTGGCGATACAACCCAAGCTTTGCATCGATCATTTGCTGCTGTGCAATGAGTTCGTCTTCGTGCCGACCTTGCAGTTCCATGAGCTGTCGAGTGTGCTCGACCGTGAGTGCTTCGATCATGGCGCGAGGGTCTTCGCTAGACGCGTCAACCGAGTCGGGAAGCGGCAGAGGCTGCGGATCCAGTTCAAGCCGGTTCGCGGCAACAGCACTCACCAGCGCATCGAGCGGATTCACAGCGCCCGCCTGAGTGGGATCCCAGAGATTGTTAGCCTGCCAAGGCACCGAACAGCTGCCTCGGCAGGCCATAGGTACCAAACCAAAACCAAGATCGGGTCCGGGTCCGGCATTCTTGGCTAAATAAGGCAGCGGTATGTTGAAGTTTTTATCGGGTCGTCCAAACTCGTCGACCTGCAGAAGAAAAAACACAAGGCCCTGAATACGCAAATCGGGACCAATTTGAGCGAAGCCAGCTCGGCACACAGACGACCGGGCTGGCGCACCAGGCAACTCGGTCTGTCGGTCGATATGCGCCTCAAACTCGTCAAACGAGAACTCCGCAGATACCTCTCCGTCGACAAATAGGTAGATGACCTGAGCAAGATTCACGCTTTCCATAAAATATCCGCACACGGGGAAAAAAAGAGTTCCGAAAGCTAGGCAGAAACCTGTGCGAAACTCAGCAAATACGGATAATAGGACAGCCATCAGGGTCGTACCGCGCAGTAACGCACATTCCAAACAAAACAAGGTGCCCCCATCAACTCTAAACCACGATCAGAACACCGACACCGACGTGCAGACTTGAGTGAGGTGCAACACGATCAAGCGTACCCGGCAACGACAAGAGACCTAGGCAATGACAGCAAATCGCTCAACCGACATAAACCTTGAACCCAACCAAGCGCCGGCCATTGCGTTTGTGTGGATCTGGATTGCTTATGCGCTTGCCATCGCCGCGGCTGCAGCCACGCTGTTGCAACCTTGGGTCGCTCTCGGTGACAGCGTGCTGCTCCGTGCACTGGTTGCAGATATCGTCGCCACGCTGATTATCTTCGGCTTTAGCAGCGCCTTCGCCAACGCCAGTTTCTATGATGCCTACTGGAGTGTGGCGCCGCCGCTGCTTGGCGGCTATTTCCTGCTCGCTCAGGAGGCGGCAATCGAGGTGCGCAGCGTACTCGTACTGAGCCTGGTGTGCGCCTGGGCTATCCGCCTCACAGACAACTGGGCACGCGGCTGGCGAGGGCTCACCCACGAAGACTGGCGCTACGTTGACTTACAGGTAACAACCGGCCGGGCTTGGTGGCTGGTTAACCTGCTGGGTATTCATCTGTTTCCTACAGCACTGGTGTTTATCGGCTGCATCAGTTTGCAAGTAAGCTTAAACGCGGGCACCCAGCCATTTGGCCTTCTCGACCTTCTTGCGAGCCTAGTCGGGTGGTCTGCGCTGTGGCTCGAATACACCGCTGACAATCAACTCCACGACTTTAAAAACAAACCAGACAACCGAGGCCAAGTTCTCGACAGCGGTGTGTGGTCGTGGTGTCGCCACCCAAACTACCTCGGCGAAATCGGCTTTTGGGTCGCACTGTTCCTCTACGCCTGGGCAGCCACAGGCACTCTAGCCAGCGGTGCCATCTGGGGGCCAATAGCTATGCTTGCGTTGTTTGCCGGCATTTCCATTCCAATGATCGACAAGCGCCTCGCGCAACGAACAGGGTTTGCCCAGCACATGAAAAATACCTTTGCTCTATTGCCCTTTAGCCATCTGAAAAATCGCGCGAAGACAGAGTCGCAGTAATGCACAAATCCACACCAGCCGGAACCCAGCCACAGCGAGATACCCACAAAATTCTTGTCACCGGAACGCTGGCCATAGATCACATCGCCGCTGTTGCAGATGGGTTTCGAGACGGCGACCTGAATGGCAAGCTGCAAGCCCCCGAAGCGCATTGGGGTGGCTGTGGAATGAACCTCGCGTATGGCCTTGCAAGAATGAACGCGGCGGCTTTGCCCTGGGTGTTCTACGGTGACGACTGCCCGCCCAGTTATCTCAACCACATCCGCGATCAGAGTATCGACCGGACACTGATGTTTCGGCAAAGCGACACCGCCTGCGCTGCGGCTTATATTTTCACCCGTCATGATGGTAGCCAACTCACCGGCTTCTATCCTGGCTCCACGAGCTTCAGCACTCCGAACGTCGACCAGACCAACGAACTGCACACCTGTCAAACTTGGATCGCCGGACCAGAGGACGACACCACCCTGCTGCGCCGCCTACCCCATATTAGTCAGGCAACGCCGTTGTATTGGATGCCTGGCCAATACGCTGAACTCACCGGCAACAACGTTCTCGAGCCCATGCTCAAGCGCCGCCCTAATTTAGTCGTGAATTCAAAGGAATGGGCCGCGCTGATTCAGATCGTTGGAGAGCAGCGACTACTGGCAACGGTTGCGGCCGTGTTTATCACCCGCGGAAAAGATGGGGTTAGCTATCGCGCAGCCGCCAACGACCCGTTTCACGAGCGCCCGACAGGCACCGTACAGGCACTCGACCCAACGGGTTGCGGGGACGCGTTTTGTGCCGCACTCGTTGCCGGCTTAACTCAGGGTGTCGACGTGGCCCAGGCCATTGACCATGCCCAGCTGCAGGCTGCGCTCTGCCTGGTACAGACGGGCGCGCAACGCTACTGAGCCGCCGTTGTTAGTCGAGCTGCATCAGCAGACGCAGCGTGAAGCTTGGGCCACTGGCGGTCTCCACCAACGTGCCCTTGGGGTTGATGCGCAGGTAGTTAACTCTTGGCACCGTCGTATCCAACCCAGTCACCGGGTTAAATGATGGCGTCAGTGTGCTCGCGCCACCGTCGTTAGAAAACTCGATGTCGTCGGCTATCGAGCCCGGCGAAATAAAATTATAGGTAACACCGCTTGGGGTCGCGCCTTGAATCAACAGAATCGGGCTTTGGGTTGCGGTATCAAACAACAACCGAGCTTGGGGTGGCAAAGTGTCAACCACCACGATGCTGTCAAGGTCTGCGCTACCTGGCCCCTGGTTATGAACTTCGATCGAGAACTCGATTATCGCACCCGGAATGCTCTTAGGCTTGGCGCTGCCCATCGGATCCGAGTCTGTTCGGGCCACCTTCGCAAGCGTTATAACGGGTTTCTCGACAACTGGAAAATTGGTTAGGCGTGTATGTGAAATGGTTCCTTCTGTGCCTTCTAGTGCTTGCACAGCGGCCACCCAGGTACCGGGCAGGCCAGCTGTTGGAATCACATATTCGAATTCATAGGTCTTGCTGCCAGCGGCGGTTGCTACGAGGTGTGTGGGGTCTAGATCGACACTGAGTTCGGAGCCGCCGGAGGCATTGACTACCGCAAGCGTTGCATCGCTAATATCAGCAGAACCAAACGGATCACTCACTACACTGCGAAAATATACCCGATCACCGGCTTTAACGCTGGTCAGGGGAGCACCACCCGGTAACGCGTCGTCAAAGAGTTCAAGACTGTCGACATTGATAACCGTGAGTGCCGGTAGCTCCAGATGGCTCGTGCCAAGCGTTGCATCAAACGGATACACATAAATAGCGCGGCCGTTGCCCGTGCCACCTATCTGGTTGTCCACATTCATGTGAATTGTTGTTCCCGCGGGCAAGGTCAACGGCAATCCAGGGCTGGCCACGCAGTTCGCATCGGTTCTCGGCACATTGAAAATAAATTCTCGAGTGACGCTGGCAGACAATCCGGCTGGTTCACTGGAAGCAACCGTTAGCTCCGCACAGCCAATTGTACCGCTGGCGGCACCTGAGTAGGAAAGCGTCACGCGCAGGTCACGCGTTTGCGTCTGGCTATTACGCTGCAGCAACAGACGTACTGGAATGCTTGAGCTATCGATCGTGAGATCGCCAGTAGTGGCCGGTGTCATCGCCCAGCTGCGGGTATCTTGTCGGCGAATTCGCAACCGGTTAAACGGCGCAGAAACTGCGGTTAGAGGGACCCGCGACATGGTAAGCGGGCTACCCGCCGTTGGCGGATCGGCCAGAATGTTGTTGAGATAGAGCTGCTTGGTGCCGCTGGCGGCAGAGGTGTTGCCGATGGTTAGATCCACTGACGACACGTCTAGGGTGGTTGCAAGCTGCGCATCTTCAACGGTTGCGGTGTTGCTGATCACATCTCCAACCGCGGCACTTGCAACAATGTCCGCCGTAAACCGCAGGGTGGCCATGCCACCCGCTGGTAGATTGATATTCTGAATATTGAGCGTATTGCCCGTCGACACATCCGTGCCACCCGCAGCATCGACAACAACCAGATTAGTAAGCAGTGCGCTTAACGCATCGGTTACGTTCACCACCGCTCCGGCGTCATTACTGTCAGCAATATTAACGCGAAACTCTAGGGTGTCACCGGGCTGCACTAGACCGCCGTTCACATCCGTCACCGTTTTACTGGAGCCCGATAATTCAGCCTCCAGAATCAGCGCATCTGCCGTGTCCGTGTTGTTGCCTTGGAATGCATCAAACACATTGGATACCAAAACAGCGGAGTTAGTGAGCGTACCTGTGGCACTTGCTCCCACGCTGACATTAACCGTAACGCTGGGCAAATCTGCGCCCACCAGAATTTCTGAGCCAGTGTGGGTGCAGGTAACTGTGGTGGTGCCGGTGCAATTCCAATTCAGATCAACGCTTGTAAAACTGTCGAATTCAAGCCCAGCGGGCAAGGTGTCGGTGATCGTGATGTTGTCGTTGTGAGTTAGCGGCCCCAGGTTTGACACCGTAAATTCGAAGCTACCCGTGGAACCACGGGCGAAGGTTGTGGTCGCCGTCTTATCCAGCGATAAATCCGTCGACGGTGTATTGGTGACAGCAATGATCTGCAGACTGAGGAACACTCGGTCTTGGCCTGACTGATAAAGCGTGCTCGCGGTTGTGTCCCCACTGGTCAGCCGAGAACCAATGTCATAGATATCAAAATCCACCCCATACACATTGGTCGACCCCGACGAATTCAACGTCGAGTTGTATTGTTCGTTAACCGGGTTAAGCCCATCTGATAGCGCCGTCTGCGCAGTATTTTGTCCATCGAAAAACAGGTTTTCCGTTACGCCGTTACGCGTTCCAGAGTTACCGGAGTCGCCCTCCCAACTCAACACGCCCAGACGCCCATCAATGCCTGAACCGGGAACCACAAAGTTTGACGGCGTCAGTGACACCGCGCTACCCCAGAAATTCTGCAGGCCTTCAAACATGTTAATGGTTCGAAAGGGTTCGCTCGCCTCAGAATAGATGGCCACGAGCGCCCAGCCCGCTAAAACACCATTGACGCCACAGTAGGCGGCACCGGTATCAACCGTGAGCCCAGAAAATGAGTAGGTGCCGTTGCCGCTAACCAGGCTGGTAACGTCCGTGACGCCAGAGAAATAGCTACGCGTTGTCGACACGACCTCTGTGTACTGCAGATCGGCACTGATCGCGACGCCGTTAAAGTTAACGTTGAAATCAGTCGCTTGGCCACTTGCGGCCCAGTACAGATAAACCGCTTCTAGATTAGCGCCTGATGGAATTCCTGCAAGCGTTGCATTGCTGCTAGCACCAACCAGACACGCATCGACCGCATCGCTTGCAGTGCGCAAAGTATTGCCGGTGCCAACGTAGTCTATGTAGCCCACAAAGGTTCGCGTTGGGGTGCTCTGAATGTCAGTAGCAAACACGGCACCACTCGCGAACAACAGCAGCAGGCTCCAAGACAGGTTCCACAGAAACGAGCGACGTGTAAGGAGGTGGCGCAATGGTTGTCCTTGTCATTAGCGTCTCACGCCAATATATGAGCATTCGGGTCATTGCCCTATAAGGAACCACTCAAACTGTGCGCTCACGCACACTCCAGTTATGGTTTTACCGTTGATTGACGCGAGTACCGGTGGAAAGCGTCAAAAGTGGTCCAACTAAGCGCTTTAGGCGCGGTGGGGGCTGCACAACCCAAACCGTAGACACCACTGGATAGTTGCCAGCCAGAACCCTACATTAGCCCACATGACTTTCTCAGCTCACTCTTTGTCCGGACAACAGCAACACCACCAAACGCCTGCGCGCATTCGAGCCCTCAACCGGGTGCTGCCCCAAGGCTTTGGTCGCTGGCGACTCGATAGCCCTCAAGCGCTGGAGAGCGCCGCCCGCAAGCGCGCCAATACCAGCGTGGAGTTATCGCCAGAGAGTCGCATCGCTCTGCAGGAGCTGTTACGCAGCTACCGAGCGACGGCCCAACTGCACCCGCTCGGCGAAATTATGACCGCGGTCAACCTGCTGTCATTACTGCACACCCAGCTGGGCTTATCCGCGGCGCTTGCTGAAACACCCGCAATATCCACGCGCCCTATCACCGCGCCTCTGATCATTACCGGCCTACCGCGAACCGGCAGCACGTTGTTGCACAATCTGCTTGCGCTCGATGAGCAACTGCGTGCGCCCCAGAGTTGGGAAGTCGGTTACCCCACTCCCCACCCAAACACCGCAGCTGGCAAAACGCACAAAATTCGTCGAACCCAGCAACGCTTTAGACTGATCGAAGCGCTGAACCCAGGCTTTCGGACCATTCACGAACTGGATGCACACCTGCCTCAGGAGTGCCTAGTGATTATGGCCAGCGCGCTGCGTAGCCACCTGTTTTTTTCATCGAGTTTTGTGCCGGACTACCAAGACTGGCTCGACGAGCAACCCCAAGAAATTGCCTATGAGCAACATCGGCAAACGCTGCAGTTATTGCAGGGCGCAACGCCCCATCGAGTCACCTGGGCGCTAAAGGCGCCATCACACCTATTCTCTTTGAACGGCCTGCTGGCAACCTACCCTGACTGCAGAATAATCTACACAAAGCGCTCACCCGAGAAGGTTGTAGGCTCTATCGCAAGCCTGCACTGGCATCTATACCGCACCTTCAGCAATTTTGTCGACACCGCAGAACTGGGCAGGCAACTCTGCACACGCTGGGGCAGCGCGCAAAGTGCGTTCGACACACAACTCGCATCCTCTTCAACGCTAAGACAACGCACCGCCATTATCGACTACGACCAGCTCACCCAGAGTCCGATTGCCATCATTGGCAATATGTACAAACAATTTGGTATGACGCTCAACTACCACACCCGCACACTCATGCAGAATTACTTGCAACAACGACCTCAACACCAGTTTGGTGCACACAACTACGCTTTGGCCGATTACGGGCTTACTCAGCACGATTTAGACAAAGCCTTCAAGAACAGGAATTACCCCAATTAGTACCCTTAGTAGCACTAACACGAGCCCTAGCCAAACGACTTACACAATATATGGCGGAGAGCTCAGCCTGTTCACCCGCAAGCTCGAAGCGGCAGCCCAGTTCTATGGCATGAGATTCGACCTGCGGGCCAAAACGCCGAAAACCCGCGATAACATAGAAGCCCGCGCAGCCTCCCACCAGATTCCAGTCCTGCAGACACCAGAGAACTGGATGATTGCAGACACGACGCCGTTATTAAAAATGCTGGATGGCCGCTTCCCCCAGCGCGTCATGTTCCCGCGCGGCGCAGAGGGTGCGCTGGTACACGTCATGGAAGAATTCTTTGACGAGTGGGTTGCTCGGGTAATGGTGCACTATCGCTGGCACTACCCGAGGAGCGCTGAGTTTGCCTCCAACAAGATGGCTAACGGCAACGCGGAGGCTGCGGCCCAGGTTCGCAACTGGGGCCCCAGGGCATGCCGAGCCACTGGCACCGAATCAGCCACTCAACAGAAGGCGGCAGAAGACGAGTATTTGCGCCTGATGAGCGCGGCTGAAAAACAATTGCAGTCGACCCCCTACTTAATGGGCGACCGGCCAACTGCTCTCGATTGCATCGTGTTGGGCGGCTTGCGTGCGCACACGCTAATGGACCCGGACCCAGCAGAAGCTCTGCAGGCATTTCCCGGACTCATCCGCTGGGCCAGACAAGACGCGGACACCTGGGACGGCACGGGAGACATTCTGGCCGCGAATCGCCCCACCGACTTCGTACGCGCCGTACTGGGTGAAATGAGCACAACCTATCAGCCGTGGGTTCTCGCCAATCGCTCAGCATTACACGCCGGTGCAAAGGCCTGTCAGGCGCAGATCTACGACGAGTCAGTCAGCTACCTCACTCGACCTTACCCGGAACAATCGCGCCAGATGGTGCGCACCACCATAGCCGCGATGGCGCCCGGCGAGCGTCGCGACCTAGACCAGCTACTCGCAGACTATGAACTCTCCGAGTGTTTTTGCTAGCACTAAGCGCGTAACCCACACGCCTTATTCAGCGGCGGTTGAGGCCTTGGGCAATTCAACTTCAATGCGCAAGGTCACGTCGTCACTAACCATGGGTACGTACTTCGACAACCCCCAATCCGAACGCTTGATCTGCGCCGAGGCTGACACGCCGACTGCGGGCACACGTTGCAACGGGTGCATGCCGGCTTTGTTCAGGACCGCTGCCAGTGTGATGGGTTTAGCGATGTCTTTAATCGTTAGCACTCCGGCGATGTTTGCCGTGGTAGCTGAGGTCATTTCCATTCCGGTGGAGGCAAAGGTGATCAGTGGATGCGCGGTTACGTCAAAGTGATCGGTGCCTTTCAGGTGCTTGTCGAACTCGGCAACACGGCTATCTATGCTCGCCGCCTCGATCTGCACAGTGAACGTTGAATTTTGCAGATTCTGAGCATCGAGTTGCAGATCAACATCAAACTCATTGAAACCCACTTCAGGATTCGAAAAGCCAAGGTGGGAGTAGCTGAAGGTGACGTAACCGTGGGTTTTGTCGAGCCCGTAGGCGCCTGAAGGCACGTCCACAGAAAAGGCGGTTGCTGCCGCGCTCTTAACCGCACTCTTAACCGCACTCTTAACCGCTTCATCGGCAAATACCGGATTGAAAGGTGGTACTAGTGTTAGCAGCGCAACCAACCCAAGACGCGCGACCTGCAAGGTCTTTGCATAATTGTGGGCGTCATTTGGAACGGAACACTCAGTTGTCTGACTCATGATTGAAATCTCCAGGTTATTAAGGCGATCTAGTTTATTGCCAAGGCAACAATATTAGTGGTAGCGCTCGATTTTGGCCGCACACAGACGCATGGTACCTTAGCCCCTTTCGGGATAAGAGCCAGCAGTACTATGACAATTAGTGGCAACGACAGAATAGATCGCTCCGGCCTGCAGGTCGCCCGCTCCCTAGATGAGCTTATCGAAAATGCTGTGCTGCCGGGAACCGGGATCAGCTCCGCCGTCTTCTGGAAAGGTGCCGCCGCGGTGCTCGCACGATTCATGCCGGTGAATGCCAAGTTGCTCGCTCGCCGCGACGAACTCCAGCTGCAGATTGATGCCTGGTACGGCAGTCTAAGCGCCCAACCAAGCGCCGCAGAAGAAGAGGCAAAGCTGATTGAACTCGGTTATTTGCTGGCCGATCAACCCACGCTCGCCGTTGCCACAACGAACGTTGACCCGGAGATCGCTGAGATTGCCGGCCCCCAACTCGTCGTGCCGGTGCAGAACGCGCGTTTTGCCCTGAACGCCGCAAACGCCCGCTGGGGCAGTCTGTATGACGCGCTCTATGGCACGGACGTGATTCCCGAAGCTGACGGCGCCGAGCGTTCAGGTCCCTACAACGAAGTTCGCGGTCAACGTGTTATCGACTACGCCCGCACGTTTCTCGATGCAGCCGCGCCCCTGCAGGGCGCCAGTCACGCAGACGCCGCTGGCTACGCACAGATCAACGGCGCTCTGCAGGTTTTGCTGTCATCCGGTGCGACAGCGCCACTAAGCAACCCCAAGCAGTACGTCGGTTACACTGGCAACGCTAAAGAGCCAAAGTCTTTTCTATTAAAAAACAATGGCTTGCACGTTGAAATTCAGATAGATCCTGAACATTCGATTGGCCGTGACGATCCTGCCCACGTAAAGGACGTCGCGCTCGAATCCGCCATAACAACCATCCAGGATTGCGAAGATTCGGTGGCCGCCGTTGACGCTGACGACAAGGCCGAGGTGTACGGCAACTGGCTTGGCCTGATGCGCGGCACACTCAGCGAAACCTTTGAAAAAGGTGGCACCAGTGTCACGCGTGCATTAGTTGCTGACCGAGAATTTTCGGCACCTGCCGGCGGCACGCTCACCTTGCCGGGGCGTTCACTGCTACTCGTACGCAACGTTGGCCATCTGATGACCACCGACGCCGTACTCACCAGTGACGGCAATGAGGTGCCCGAAGGCATTCTCGACGCCCTTGTGACTAGCCTGTGCGCAATGCATGACCTGCAGAAAACCAGCGGTGCCAGAAATTCACGCGCTGGCAGCGTTTATATCGTAAAACCCAAAATGCACGGCCCCGAAGAAGTGAAATTCACCTGTGACCTGTTTGGCGCGGTTGAAGATCTGCTCGGTCTTGCACCCAACACGCTCAAAGTCGGCATCATGGATGAAGAGCGCCGCACTACCGTCAACTTGAAAGCCTGCATTTCAATCGCTCGCGAGCGACTGATCTTTATCAACACCGGTTTTCTGGATCGCACGGGCGATGAGATTCACACCGCTATGGAAGCGGGCGCAATGGTGCCCAAGAACGACATGAAGGCACAGGCCTGGATTGGTGCCTACGAAGACTGGAACGTCGACGTTGGCTTGGCTGGAGGTCTCGCCGGCAAAGCCCAAATTGGTAAAGGCATGTGGGCAAAGCCTGATGAAATGGCGGAAATGATGGGCGCCAAAATGGGTCACCCAGAAGCCGGCGCTAACTGCGCCTGGGTACCTTCGCCAACCGCCGCCACCTTGCACGCCATGCATTATCATCAGGTTGACGTACGCGCCCGCCAACACGATCTGATGCAGCGCGAGACAGCCAAGCTTGCCGACATTCTGACCCTGCCCTTGCTGCCCGCAGGCACTCGCCCAGATGCTGCCACCATTCAGGCGGAACTCGACAACAACGCGCAAGGCATGCTCGGCTACGTTGTACGTTGGATCGACCAGGGTGTGGGCTGTTCAAAAGTACCAGACATCAATAACGTCGGGCTGATGGAAGATCGCGCGACGCTGCGTATCTCTTCACAACACATTGCCAACTGGCTACGCCACGGCCTCTGCACAAAAGAGCAAGTGCGTGAAACACTTGAACGTATGGCCGCAGTGGTCGACACACAGAACGCGAATGATCCAGCCTATCGGAACATGGCACCCCACTTCGAAGAGTCAGTTGCGTTTCAGGCCGCCATGGAATTGGTCATGGAAGGTCACTCCCAACCCAATGGCTACACCGAGCCCATTTTGCATCGTCGTCGGCGCGAAGCGAAAGCAAAATACAGCTAGGGGCTGCGCACGTCAGGCCGACAATGACCCGGTGAGCGAGGCGCGCTGGGACAGCTCCATCCAATTGCCCCGGCGGTCCCGCACAAAGGAGATGCGTGCCGTCTCCCCAAGGGTTGTCGGTTCTCGCCCTTCCAACCCGCCATTGGCCAGCACGCTCGCGTGTACCGCGTCCACTTTCTGCACCTGGATCGTGGTGTAGTTGAATCCGAGCGCACGCATTTCTACGCTACGCTTCTGTGACTCAGACAGCGGCACCTTGGCAAGCCCCGGGACCACGCAGCCAACAATCAAGCTACGGCCGCAACTCACCGCGCAGAGGCTCGAACCGGCAACACGGGGCAGTCCCAGCCCGGCGCAATAGAACTGGTAGAACTCATCTGCAGACCCACAGGCAACCTCAATTGCCCACTGATCAATACCGTCAAAGCCGGGTGGCACTAACTGCACTCGGTTTCCGTCCGGGTCTGCAAGCTCTTGTGGTTGGGTCACATCGGGACGCGCGATTCTCAAGCGCAGATAGCCTTCGCCAAGCGGCTTCTCAGCGGTACCCGCGAGCCTGTCTCTGGAGTGATTGAGTTTGAAAACACTACCCTGGTAGTCATGTCGATGCTGTCGAACGCCGCCGCCGACCGGCAGCATGTGGTCGAACGCGAGCCCCACCTCCTGCTGCCAAAACTGGAGCATAGGCTCTAAATTATTAGTAAACAGTCCGACGTCGAGACAGTCTTTGGCCAGTGTACCCAGAGGACTTGCGCTCACGAGGCCTGACCGGCAAACAGATCAGCATGGGTATCGCGCAACACATTCTTCTGTACCTTACCCATGGCATTGCGCGGTAACTCCGTCAGATTCAATACGATTTTGGGTTGCTTAAAACGGGCGAGCTTGCCGTCAAGAGCTGCATCAATCACCGCGATATCGACCACCGCTGCGTCGGGCCTGGCCACCACGGCGACAACTACTGCTTCGCCAAAATCGGCATGGGGCACGCCAAACACAGCACTTTCCTGCACGCCCGATATCTCGTCGATAACTTGCTCAACCTCTTTGGGGTAGACGTTGTATCCACCACTAATAATAAGGTCTTTCGAGCGCCCAACAATACTGAGCCGTCCATCGCTCCCCTGGGTACCGAGATCACCCGTGATAAACCAACCGTCATCGCGCAGTTCTTCTGCGGTTTTCTCGGGCATTTGCCAGTAGCCGGCAAACACGTTTTGGCCGCGCACCTCAATCATGCCCACCTCGTCAGCAGCCAACGCGTTGCCCGCATCGTCAGCGACACGGGTCTCCACACCAGGCAACGCAAACCCGACTGTTCCCGCCAGACGTTCACCGTCGAGCGGATTACTGGTGTTAATGATGGTTTCGCTCATACCATAGCGTTCCAGAATTTTCTGGCCCGTACGCGCTTCAAACTCTGCAAAGGTTTGCTCTGTCAGGGGCGCTGACCCGCTGATAAACACACGAATCGCTTTGGCAGTGTCTTTGCTGAACTCAGGGTTAGCCAACAGCCGGGTGTAAAACGTGGGCACGCCCATTAACACCGTTGAGCGCGGCAACCAGAGCAGCATTTCTTCCATGTCGAACTTCGGCATGAAGATGGTGGTCGTACCGCCCAAGAGAGCGCAGTGCAGCGCAATAAACAGGCCATGCACATGAAATATCGGCAGCGCGTGCAGCAGCACATCCCGCTCTTGCCAGCCCCATACGGCGCTCAGCGAGACGGCGTTTGTCCGTAGGTTCTCGTGTGTCAGCATGGCGCCCTTAGAACGCCCGGTTGTTCCGGAGGTGTAAACAATCGCCGCCACGTCATTTTTAGAGCGCGCAACAATTCCGGTGAACGGCTCGGTGTGGGCCATGGTTTGGGTGAAAGAGCCTTCACCTTCCGCATCCAGAGTGAGCGTGCCAGCCGCCACAACGTCAGTACCGTCCGGGTCGCAGACAAACAGCGCCGCGTCCGCGTCATCGAGAAAGTACTGCACCTCGGCACTCGTGTAAGCGGTGTTAAGGGGAACATACACCGCACCAATCCGCAGGCACGCCAAATACAGCGCAATGGCCTCTGCAGACTTGGCCACCTGGGCAACCACTCGACTGCCGGGCTTGACCCCTGACCGCAGCAGCACACCACAGGCCTGACCAATCCGCTCTTCAAGGTCAGCAAAGGTCCAGCCGCCACCGCGAGAAAAGATGAAACACGGACGAGAAGCGTTTTCCTCGAACACGGCGTGTAAGTCTGCGAAAAAGTTACCGCTCAAAAGTGGGCCTCGTGTGCCTGTTACTTAGCGCACCAGTTTAATGGTTACGAGCGCACTGTGGTAAAATTCGCGCACATTAATTCATCTATCACTATCACCACCGACGTCTACTTTTGCACCTCATCTTTAGTGTTCACCTCTTAAGGAGCGCGACAACCCATGCTGCAATTTCACCTCGATGAAACTACCGCGATGCTCCGCGACACCGTTGCCGACTTCGCCCAGTCCGAGATTGCCCCGCAAGCGGCGGCCATAGACAAGAATAATGAGTTCCCAATGCCGCTGTGGCGTCAATTTGGCGAGCTCGGGCTCTTGGGCATCACCGTCGATCCCGCTTATGGCGGGGCTGGCATGGGCTACCTTGCCCACAGCATCGCTATGGAGGAAATCAGTCGGGCCAGCGCCTCTGTAGGGCTGTCCTATGGGGCGCACTCCAACCTGTGCATCAATCAAATTCATCGCAACGGCTCAGAAGAGCAAAAACAAAAGTACCTGCCTAAATTGCTCACCGGCGAGCACGTGGGTGCTCTGGCCATGAGCGAGCCCGGAGCTGGCTCAGATGTCGTTAGCATGGCCCTAAAAGCAGAGCTAAGAGGCGATCACTACGTGCTCAACGGCACCAAAATGTG
Organism: Pseudomonadales bacterium; assembly: GCA_023300545.1. GTDB lineage: Bacteria > Pseudomonadota > Gammaproteobacteria > Pseudomonadales > Azotimanducaceae > JALZVT01. The sequence goes on along the minus strand of JALZVT010000067.1, from coordinate 9,604 downwards.
GATCACTAACGGCCCCGATGCCGATGTACTTGTGGTCTATGCAAAAACGCAGCCAGACGCTGGCCCTCGCGGCATAACAGCCTTTCTTATCGAAAAATCCTTCACGGGCTTTAGCACCGGCAGCAAACTCGACAAACTCGGCATGCGCGGGTCGAACACCTGCGAGTTGATATTCGAAGACTGTGAGGTCCCCCGCGAGAACGTGATGGGTGAACTCAACAACGGCGTTGCCGTATTGATGAGCGGTCTCGACTACGAACGACTGGTTTTGTCAGGCGGACCGGTAGGCATCATGCAAGCGTGCATGGACGCCGTGTTGCCCTACGTGCACGAGCGCGAACAATTTGGCCAGGCTATCGGCGAATTTCAACTGGTTCAGGGCAAGGTGGCCGACATGTACACCACCATGAACGCCTGTCGCGCGTATCTGTATGAGGTAGCGCGAGCGGCCGATCGCGGCGTAACCACTCGAATCGACGCGGCCGGTGTTATTCTCTACACCGCAGAGGCAGCCACCAAGTTAGCGCTCGACGCCATACAGTTACTCGGCGGCAACGGTTACATCAACGACTACCCCACAGGACGACTGCTGCGTGATGCCAAACTCTATGAGATTGGCGCCGGCACCTCAGAGATTCGTCGCATGTTGATTGGCCGCGAACTGTTTAAAGAAACAGACTAAGGAAACTTTTGATGAGCGAACAGATACTCGCCACGCGTCTAACGCCAAAGAGTCCAGAATTTCAGGCTAATTCCACCCACATGCAGAGCCAGGTTGATGACCTGCGCACACAGGTAACTACAGCCGCACTCGGTGGCAGTGAATCGTCGCGCACTCGCCACACCCAACGCGGCAAACTCTTGCCGCGTGATCGCATCGAGCGATTGCTCGATACTGGCACGGCATTTATGGAGTTCTCCCAGCTTGCCGCCTACGGCATGTACGACGACAACATCGCCGCGGCTGGCATCATCACCGGTATCGGTCGCATCCAAGGTATCGAATGTGTGGTTGTGGCCAATGATGCCACCGTAAAGGGCGGGACCTATTTCCCGATGACCGTCAAGAAGCATCTGCGCGCACAGGAAGTAGCTATCGAAAATCACCTGCCCTGCGTTTACCTCGTGGACTCCGGCGGCGCGTTCTTACCGCAACAAGACGAAGTCTTTCCCGACCGCGACCACTTTGGCCGCATCTTTTTCAACCAGGCGCAAATGAGTTCGCAGAACATTCCACAGATCGCTGTGGTTATGGGCTCGTGCACCGCCGGTGGCGCCTACGTTCCGGCCATGAGCGACGAAGCAATCATTGTGCGTAATCAAGGCACCATCTTCCTCGGCGGCCCGCCGTTGGTAAAAGCGGCCACGGGCGAAGACATCAACGCAGAAGACCTCGGCGGCGCTGACGTCCATGCTCGCACTTCGGGCGTGGTTGATCATTACGCTGAGAACGACGCCCACGCACTCGACCTAGCCCGTCAGGCCGTATCGCGGCTCAATCGCGAAGCTCGCCAAAAGTCGATTGTCGCAACACCGGCACAGCCACCACGATTGAACGCCAACGATCTCTATGGCGTTGTTCCTAAAGACGCTCGCCAGCCTTTTGACGTCCGGGAAATCATCGGCCGCGTGGTTGATGACAGCGCCTTCGATGAGTTCAAACCCCTGTACGGCGCCACGTTGATTTGTGGTTTTGCGCGCATCCACGGTTACCCGGTTGGCATTGTTGCCAACAACGGCATTCTGTTTTCAGAGTCAGCCGTTAAGGGCGCACACTTTATTGAACTGTGCAGCCAGCGAAAGATACCGTTAGTGATGCTACAAAACATTACCGGTTTTATGGTGGGTTCAAAATACGAAGCTGGCGGCATCGCTAAAGATGGCGCCAAGCTCGTGACAGCCGTCGCCACCACCAACGTGCCAAAGTTAACGGTCATCATCGGCGGCAGTTTTGGTGCGGGAAACTACGGCATGGCGGGCCGAGCCTACAGCCCACGCTTTCTCTGGATGTGGCCTAACGCCCGTATTTCAGTAATGGGTGGCGAACAGGCCGCCCAAGTGCTGGCTCAAGTTCGGCGCGACGCGATGGCGGCCAAAGGTACTGATTGGCCCGTCGAAGAACAGGAGGCGTTCATGGCGCCGATTCGCGAACAATACGAACATCAAGGTCATCCCTATTACGCCTCGGCTCGGCTTTGGGACGACGGCGTTATTGACCCCCTCGATACCCGCCAACATCTGGCACTTGGGCTTGCTGCCTGTGCCAATGCCCCCATTGCCGATCCACGCTTCGGCGTGTTCAGAATGTAGCGAGATCGTTATGTCAGTTAACAAGCTCACCAAAATCCTGATCGCCAATCGCGGCGAAATCGCCTGTCGAGTGATCGACACAGCGAGCCGCCTCGGCGTACGCACAGTCGCTGTGTATTCTGACTTCGACAGCGGCGCTCGGCATGTCGAATTGGCTGATGAGGCAGTCCACATCGGCGCCTCCCCAGCAACCGCGAGCTACCTGAACATCGACGCCGTCGTTGCAGCCGCACAGGCAAGCGGCGCCGAGGGCATCCACCCCGGCTATGGCTTTCTTGCAGAAAACGCAGCCTTTGCTCGTGCCTGCGAAAACGCGGGCCTTGTGTTCATCGGGCCGCCCGTTACTGCTATCGAGACCATGGGGTCTAAACAGGCTTCAAAACAGTTGATGGAAGGCGCCGCCGTTCCGCTGATACCGGGCTATCACGGCGATGACGAGGCCGATGCCACACTCGAAGCAGCAGCCTCAGATATTGGCTACCCCCTGATGATTAAGGCCTCCGCTGGCGGCGGCGGCAAAGGCATGCGTCGCGTTGATGACGCCGCAGATTTTGCAGGCCACCTGGCCGCTGCCAGACGCGAAGCCAAAGGCGCTTTCGGCGATGACCGCATATTGCTCGAAAAAATGCTGGTGAACGCTCGTCACGTAGAGATTCAAATATTCGCTGACAACCACGGCAACGCAGTGCATCTGTTTGAACGCGACTGCTCACTGCAACGACGCCACCAGAAAGTCATTGAAGAAGCGCCTGCGTTTGGCCTCTCTGCCAAGACACGAACAGCGATGGGTGAGGCTGCCGTCGCCGCCGCCCTCGCGGTTAACTATCGCGGCGCAGGCACGGTCGAGTTCATCATGGACAGCGACCAGAATTTCTACTTCATGGAAATGAATACGCGCCTACAAGTGGAACACCCTGTGACCGAGATGGTGACGGACGTTGATCTGGTGGAGTGGCAGTTGCGCGTTGCCGGCGGCGAGGCGTTGCCGCTAAAACAAGACGAGCTACGCACCAACGGTTGGTCGGTCGAAGCACGGCTCTACGCCGAAAACCCCGCCAAGCGATTCTTGCCTGCCACTGGGACGTTGCATCACCTAAAATTCCCCCCGGCGAGCGCTGATTTGCGAATAGAAACCGGCGTCCGTCAGGCGGACAGCATTGGTATTTATTATGATCCCATGATCGCCAAGGTCGTGGCCTGGGGCACTGACCGTCAAACCGCTATTGCACGCTTGAGCCAGGCCCTTGGCGACACCCGAATTAGCGGGCTGGTTACCAATCTCGCCTTCCTGCAACAGTTGTTGCAAGACCCTGAATTTGTGGGCGGCACCGCACACACTCAGTACCTCGACGCTAACCTCGATACCTTACTCGGCAGGCTGCCAACAATTGATGCATCCGTAGTGGCGCTCGGCGCACTCGCCCAGTATCAGGAACTCGCCGCCGAACACGCAGACCCCGAGTCTCCCTGGTGCAGCAACGGCGGCTTTCGCTCCATGACCGCTGAGCGGCTGCGCATTGCTCTCGCAGCTGGCAGTGACCGCTATGTGGCGCAACTTGAACGTCGCTGCGTGAGTCAACGCGTCGAGTTTTCAATCGGTGTAAACGGTGCGGGTCCGCAACACTTCGAACTGCTGACCAGTGCACCCGGACAACTGCGCTACCGTAGTAATGGTGTTACCCGTTCGGCCGACTACGCGCGCACCAACAAGATGCTCACCCTGTTTATCGAGGGCAACACCCTCAACTTTAAAATCGAGCCCGATTATACGGCACCTAGCAGCAACACGAGCGCACTCGGAGGCGGTATGAGCGCACCCATGCCGGGCAATGTGGTGGCGGTGCTGGTTAAGGTCGGCGACCGGGTGCAAGCAGGCGATACGTTGGTGGTTATCGAGGCCATGAAGATGGAGCACAAGATCGTCGCGGACAAAGCCGGCACGGTTACCCAGCTGCCTTACGGCGTGGGCGATTCTGTTGAGGAGAATTTACAACTGGCGATGATTGAAGCCTGATTTGGCCACTCTTGACGGTCGGACGGCCAGGCGTTTGGCGTTACACTAGACGCTCTTGAAACCTGATCATTGAAATAGTTAACGCGATTCATCGTGTAATGGTGAGATCGCCTGGAGCCCTCCTGTGGAACTAGACAACCTGCAAGACAACATCGCTGTAGTCGCTGCCGCGGCAGCCCTGGTCGGGTTAGCCATCGGCGTATTGCTGACCTGGCTAACAATGGGCCGGGGCCCTAGCAAAACCGAACTGACAGGCAAACTAGCCGCCGTGGAGGAAGAATTCGAAACCCACAAAAGTGACGTCGACAAGCACTTCGCCACCACTTCAGAGCTGGTAAACGAACTGACCGAGAGCTACGTGAAGGTTTACAAGCACCTGTCGGACGGTGCTGAACAACTGGGCGGGGTTGTGGATATGCGCAACCGACTGACTTTAGACGATGGCCATACGGGTGCTGGCAAGCAAGACCCACAGGATGATGCCGTCATCGAAGGCGCCCTGGCCACGGCCGTTGTTGGAGCGGCGGCGGTATCAAGCACTACCGAAGCTCAGGCAGAAGACCCCGAATTCACCGTGTCAGATGCGGCTGTTGAAGAAACACTCAGCGAACTCGAGGCCAACGCAACCGGCGATAGCGCACGAGCGACGGAAGCAGCGCCTGACGACAACACGACGGAGACCAAGGCGACCGAGGAAAAAGGCTAGTGGCTGCCCAGAGGCTTGCCCTCGTAACAGGCGTGGGGCCAGGAACCGGCGCCGCCATTGTTCGAGAATGTCTCGACCAGGGCTACGTCGTCGCCATGCTGGCTCGCAAGGTGGAACGCCTAGACGCGTTGGCCGCAGAACACGCAAACGCCTATGCCTACCCCTGCGACGTCACCGACACCCCAACACTGCAAGCCACTTTAAGTGCAATCATGGAACAATTTGGCGCACCGGAAATTGTTGTGCACAACGCCGTTGGTGGCGCGTTCGGCGACTTTTTGGAAATCGAGCCGGAGATGCTCGAGCGCAACTTTCAGGTCAACACCATGGCTCTGTTGCATCTGGCCCGTGCTGTCGCTCCGGCGATGATGAAGCGCGCGGCAGCCTCTGCTGATTTTTGTGGCTCGATCATAGCGACGGGCAACACCTCGGCCTATCGAGGCAAGGCTGGCTTTGCCGGGTTTGCTCCCACCAAAGCCGCTCAACGAATCTTGCTGGAGTCGATGGCGCGACGCCTTGGACCGGATGGCATTCATGTGGCGTACGTGGCTATCGATGCCGTTATCGACCTGCCCTGGACCCGTAAACGCTGGAACCAGGAACCCGACGGGTTCTTCTGCAAACCAGCCGACATCGCCACTGAGGTGTTCCGCATTGCGACCCAACCAAAATCGGCCTGGTCTTTTAATAGCGAGATACGCCCCTACGGCGAAACTTGGTAGTCATCGCACGCCCTAGTGAGGGCGTTTACTCAGCAACCGAATATTCATTAGATGAGCTGCCGCGACGATTGCCGCACCGCTCAGAGTCAGCGGAATCTCGAGATCCTCGGCCAGCAGATGACTGACCCCCAACCCCATCAATATCAGCCCCAGCATCCCCACCAGCAGACCACTGCGCTCACGATGCTCCCGATAACCCCGCACCAGCGCGTAACCGCTGACAGGAATAGCGAGCCCCAGCAACACCCAGTGCAACAGGCTTGAATGATCAAACAACACACCACCAAGAGACGGCAACACCAACACCGACAATGGCAGCACGGCGCAATGCACCAGGCAGGCGCCAGACAAAATTAGGCCGGTACGATCAAGTTGTGTCATTGCTGAAGGCGTTGGCAGATTCGCGGGTTGCGAATAGTAGCAGTGTCGGTGACCAATTGAGATAGTCGATTTTTTTGCGTAAAACTAACCCAGAGAGATTTACCTACGGCGCCCAACCATGCCCAGCAACCAGCAAGTACTCATCAACAGTCTGCCTAGCGGCAAGCTACAGGCCAGCGACTATCGGCTGGCAGACGCCCCTATGCCTGTTCCAGGCGATGACGAGGTGCTGATCGAAACCTCAGCGTTCGCGATCACCGCCGGCACTCGAGCCGGCCTACAGGGCTCTGCAAGCTACGCTGGCGCCCCAAAAGCGGGCATTGTGATGAACGCGACGGGTGTGGGCCGCATTCTCGAAAGTAACGCTGCCGGGTTCAACCCTGGTGACACTGTTCAGGCCCCTACCGGCTGGCAAACTCACTGCACGGCCAAAGCGGCTGCGGTTAGCAAGATTCCCCCACAGGACGACCCCATTGCCTGGCTCGGGCCCTTGGGAATCAACGGCCTAACCGCCTATTTTGGTCTGCTCGACATTGGCCGGCCGGTTTCCGGCGACACGGTGATGGTCTCCGCGGCCGCCGGCTCTGTTGGCCATATGGTTGGCCAAATTGCGACGCTCAAAGGCGCTCGGACCGTAGGCATCGCCAGTTCAAACACCAAACTGCATACCCTGACCGCACAGCTCGGTTTTGCCGCAGGCGTTAACTATCGCGAAGACGACTATCGAGAGGCGTTAAAAGCGGCAACTCCAAAGGGCGTCGACGTCTATTTTGACAATACGGGCGGACCCATTTTGGGTTCAGCGTTGTTTCGCATGAACGTCGGCGGTCGTATCGCTTGTTGTGGCGTTGTCTCCCAATACGATACCGATCGACCAGAACCTGGCCCCAAAGGCGTGCCTGGTCTGCTGGTAAACAAGCGCATACGCATGCAAGGATTTCTGGTGTTCGACTTTGCCAAACGCTATGAAGAAGCCCGCGCTGACATCCGAAAATGGCTTAACAGTGGAGAGATGATCATGCTTACCGATACGATACTGGGCCTGGAGGCCGCCCCTGACGCGTTTGTTGATCTCTTAGCTGGCGGCAACGTGGGTACGCGTGTGGTACAGATCAAGCCGCATCCTGCAGGTGTTGTCTAAAACGGCGATAGGTTGGCAGCACATGGTACTTCGCGAGATACACCAAACTGGGTTTCAACTTCGTCGAAAACACATCTACCGTGTAAAATTCTATTGAATAGTGCGCCCAGCTTTTCAGATACTCGTAATCATCCGCACAGCAGTCGTAAATCCTTGCAGACGGATCTTTGAACAGAGCTTCAAGAACCATCTGCAGCAGCACCTGTCCAGGGGACAGGTGTGCAAAATCGAGATCGTAGTCAGCGCGAATCGGGTAGAGCGAGCTTCCGCTTTGAATGTGCAACTCATAGGCAATCGCAACGCCATCGACCTTCAGCAACCAAACTTTTACTTTCCCGAACTGACCAAACCGCTCCACCAGTCCATACACAAAGTTTCTCGCCATACCGTCAGACTGCAAATCGGTCCCTTCCGAGTGCTTCCAGCTTTTTGCCGAAATCTTGAACATTTCATCCAGAAACGGATCATCACGACTTTGTGGCGTGCCAATTTCGACTTCTACTTTATGCTCTCCAATCCGCTTCGACTTTCGGCGCATTGATTTTCGGTGTGAGCGCGAACGCGTCGAAAGATAGTCTTGCCAATCACCAACTAATTCAATCATGGGCGTCGACATCGTCGCTTCCATACCCGAGTGCAGCAGACCAGATTGCGTTGCCAGAGCACAAACCGAAGCGGCTTCTTTCTCGGGTAATTTGTAGATTCGACACAGCTCGAAATCGCTATCAGCAAGCAGCAGCTGCGTGGCAGTTTGAACGTCACTCCGAGAAAGCTCTGCTGACAACACAACGCCACCAGAAGGCGAATAGCCGTTCGCAATGGAATGTAAGGCCTCGAGGCTAGTCAGCCGAAACGTTTGTACAGAGGCATGCAGCGGGGCAACCAGAACCAGTTTTTCGTTTTTGTAAATACCTAGAACGTGAGGCTCCAAATTCGATCCGAAGGCCTTGTACCAGGAAATAATCCAATCAGGATTTAGCGAAATATCCGGACGCTGGCTTGATTCGTGCAACTCTTGCCATTGCGGCGCCAAACGTTCCAGATCCTGTAAGCAGGTATATTTTTTTAGTGTCCACATCAGTAATCCCGTCGTTTCGCTGAAGGAAAGGGATAACACGCGTCCGTGGCATGCCGCTTATCTAATTAGGCTAATGGCTTCGACATCGCTATTCCTCACAAAACGGTAAAGTAATATTACCTATTTGTGGGCTAACGCTGCTTAAGTCATTCGATAAGCAGGACGACAGTCAGGGCTGACTGAGTAGGCTGTAACAAAATCGAAAATATTTTGCGTTATACCGACTTGGCACGCAGCTGCTCCAAAACCTCAGGCAGAGCCTCAATATACCGGGCAACGTCACGCGGGCGTCCGGTACTGACACGGGAATAACTCGCGTAATCCCGGTAGATTCCCCTCACCCAAATATTCCTCTCGGCCATTGCCTGGCGGAACGATTCAGCGTTGAGATCTCCGAGATTAACGAAGAGAAAGTTCGTTTGTGACGGACGATGAGTAAGACCTTGCGCGTGCACCGCGGCCGACAATCTCCCGCGCGCCTGGAGTATCTTTGACTTGGCCATCGCCAGAAAGGCCGTGTCGTTGTAACAGGCGATTGCGGCGGCTAGCCCAGCCTGGTTCAGCGTGTAATCGCCAATCCCATAACGGCTGAGCAGCTGCGCGTTTTCTGGCGAAGAAATCATATAACCGATACGCATACCAGCAAGACCGTAGAGCTTCGAAAAGGTACGGGCAACCATCACGTTGTGCCCCGATTTAACCAGTGGAATCATTGTATTGAAGTCTGGCTTGTCGGTTATCTCATTGTAGGCTTCGTCTATCAGCACGGTGGTCTTCTTGGCCGCTCTCACACAAAAGTCACGCAACTTATCGCTGTTCAGCATCTGTCCGGTGGGGTTGTTTGGGTTCGTGATATGCACCATTGCCGTCTCGGCACTAATCGCGCGCTCCATGGCGTCCAGATCCAGCAACAGATCGGGCGTTTTTGGCAGCCGCCTGATCTCGCCACCCTGCCTTACCCCAGCCCTTGCGGCCGTGTCCCAAAACAAATCCGGCGCCAAAATATGCCCTTTTCGAGTCATCGCAACAGATAACGAGCACAGCACACCGCTTGAGCCAGCACTAAGACTAATATGAGCAGGCGTCACGCCATGTCGCTCCGCAATCATAGCCTTTAGCCGAGGTATTGAGTCTTCAGAATAATACGCGCCCTGAGTCATAGCGGTTTGCATAGCATCACGTGCAGATTGACTGGGACCAAAAGGATTTTCGTTCGAATCGAGTTTGGCGATTCCGGGTGCAGGGCCATAGT
>JALZVT010000066.1 GCA_023300545.1 Pseudomonadales bacterium | reverse complement strand
CCGTCGTAATAGCCTTGGTCAACAAGATTCAGGAAGTAGCGCACGGTCACTGGCGCTTTATCACCCAGCAACTGAACAACTACTTTTCCCAGTGTTGTTTCGATAGTAACGAAGCTTAAAGAATCGGACTATCCAAGGACATTTTCGCCGCCGTCTTCCAGCTTCTCGGGCTGCTGCCAGTAACGGAACTGCGGCATCCAATCAGCCTCGGTCATACCGGCAAGCCCGAGTAAGTTCCACATTGGGCTATAGAGATCACCCGGTCCAAACACGCTCGCCCCGCGGCGAAATATTTTGTCGTTCTTGCGCTCATAGACCACTGCGCCCGGCATGTTCGAAGTACCTTCTTGTGCCGACTGCTCTGTGATGTAGCGGCCACCACCGTGTGAGGCCAGGCGAAACCGCCAACCGCGCGAGTTCGCAAACTGGCGTTGGGTCGCCGGATCGTCTTTCGACACCAGCACCACCGACATTGCTGACTCCAAATGATCGACCAAGCCGTTAAAGCCATCACCCCATAGTGTGCAGTAACGGCAGGCCTGGCCCATATTGTGTATCACCAGCAACCGGTCTTGATCACCAAACAGTTCCAGCAAACTGGTGCCACCCGCCTGTGTCTCAAAGTCATAGTTGGCAACTTCTTTCAGCGACGCCTGTTTGCGCAACTCATTGAGCGCCAGTGTTTGCTCATACAGCTGCATTTCGAGCTCACGAATTTGTTGATCTACAGACACGTTTGATTCGGTCATGGAATGCATCCTCCGGAAGCAGTCGGTTAAGTAGCACTTACTCTGACGCTACTCCCGGAAGATTGGCTTGTCACGCGCGCAAACAGTCTCGCAACAAATCAAGCATGTCGCGTACCTCTTCAATTTCAACACGCAATGACGGCATGAACCGCAGCGTGTCGGGCCTGGCAGGATTGATTAGCAACCCACGCTTAAAGGCCCGATCGCAAACCTCAACCGCATTACCAGCCGGCAACGCCAACGCATACAGCAACCCCTGTCCGCGCACTTCGCCCAGCTGAAACTCTCTGGCCAACTCAATAAGGCCAGCTCGCAGCTGAACCTCTCGGGCACGAACCCCTGCCAGAAACCCTGGTGCCATCACCGTTTCCACTACGCTCTTACCCACAGCAGCCATGAGCGGGTTACCGTTATAGGTGCCGCCCTGATTACCGTTCTCAAAACAACAGGCATGCTCGGTGGCCAGCACCGCAGCCAGTGGCACACCACCACCAATGCCTTTACCCAACGACATGATGTCGGGCACCACACTCTCGTGTTGGTGCGCATACAGCTGTCCTGTGCGGCCGATGCCCGTTTGCACTTCATCAAGAATAAGCAGCACGTTGTGTTCATTGGTTAGTTCGCGCAGTTCACGCAGATAGCCCGGCGGCGGCACCACAACGCCCGCTTCGCCCTGAATGGGTTCAAGCATAACGGCGAGGGTTCGATTGGTAATCGCCGCGCGAATAGCGTCGATGTCGCCAAAAGGCACGTGCGTAAATCCTTCGGGCATGGGCGGATACATCTGGCCCCAACCCGGCTTGCCGCTGGCAGACATCATGGCCAAGGTGCGCCCATGAAACGCGTTGTGCGTTGTGATGATTTGGTGCGCACCCGACTTGTTTTGTTGACCCCACTTGCGCGCAAGCTTTACCGCCGCCTCGTTGGCCTCGGCACCTGAGTTGGTGAAGTGCACTTGGGCAAAGGCACTGCCCTGGGTGAGAAGCTCTGCCAACTCAAGTTGCGGCCGGTTGTGCAGCGCCGGGCTTGGGGTAATGAGCTGCCGGCTTTGCAGCATCAACGCCTTACAAATTTCGTCCGGGGCGTGGCCTAAGCTGTTCACCGCCCAGCCCTGAATGAAATCGAGATAGCGCGTGCCAGATTCGTCCCACAGATAACTGCCCGCACCACGCTCCATCACCGCCGCGGGACGATCAGTAATCGCCATCAAGCGATTCGCCTGTGCCGCACGGGCAGGCTGAACACTGGCTTGTGAGTTAGCAGATGATGAGAGTGAAGCCTGATCTTGGCCGTTCATGGTGTGTACCTCGTTGTCCCGGCTGGTTACGGGAGGTGGGCGACACCACGGAGCCAATGAGGCCGCCCGATAAGTTGGGCGGCTCCTGGTCGATGAATGCTAGTTGTGCATCAGTCCAGTCTGCCGCCACCTGCCGCCGAACGTCGGCGCAGTGCGAGAATCGCGCGCGCGGCCGCTCGCAGGCCTGCTTCGCAACGAAGAAGGCCCGGGGCAGTAAGAGTGAAAGCTGGGTGGAACTGAATCGACATACCAATGAGTCTAGGCAAGAACTACGGGCGCTGCAATGGGCCGGGCAGAACCTGCCCACGACGTGAATCGGTGTAGCCGCCGGTTTCGGTGTAGGCAATTTCGCCACCAATAACCACGGTGTTGATACCCATCGCATCACGCACGTAACGACTGCCGTCACCGGGCACGTCTTGCACGTAATACTCGGGGCCGCGGTCGATTGTGGCCGGGTCAAACACCGTCACGTCAGCGGCAAAGCCCTCGCGCAGCTGGCCACGATCGTTTAGCCCCCAAATGTTGGCCGTATCGAGTGTGATCTTCTTTACCGCTGCCTCAAGGCCCAGTGCTGATTGCTCACGCACAAAGTTCGCAAACAGATAGCCCGTGTCACCGTAAGTAGAGAACGACAAAATGTGTGCACCACCGTCGCTGGCACCAATGTGCACAAACGGATCAGCGAGCAGCTCGCCCACTTTTGCGTTGTCGTTGTGGCCCATGTCACCGGATAAAAAGTGCGCCTGCAGGTCTTCTTCCAGCGACAACTCAATCATCGCTTCAATCAAACCCTGGCCGCGCATATCCGCAATTTCTTGCAGCGTTTTACCAACAAGCGACTGGTTGGCGTCAGTCTGCACCTGGCGCAGTGTTAACCGCGCCCACAGCGCATTCATGTTGTTCTTTTCGGCTTCCGCTATGAGCGCTGGACGGCGTTCAAGATCAGCAAACGACGCCACAATTTCTTCGTGGGTACCAAAGCGCATGATCGCATACCAGCTAGGTAAACGAATAAACAGCAGGCTCGGCACTTCAAAGCAGAAGCTGATATCAATCGGCCGGGTCTGTACTTGCGGCCATACCCGTGCACCCGCTGCCATTTGCTCGCGCACTCGGTTCATCACCTTATCAACCGCGCCATTATCGTCAGCGTTAACAAACAGTGGCGACAGTGTTGTGGTGATGCCGTGCTTCAAAGACAGGTTAGCCAGCTGGTCTACCCGCGCAACCGTAAGGTCAGCGTCATAAAACTCGTGCACAATTTGCAGCAGCCGGCCGTGTTCACTCAACACTTCACAGAGCGCATCCAGTTCAATTTCGTCAGCGTAACGGCTCGGTACTGGCTGTAACTTTTCGTCTGAATCAACAAAACTCGTCGACAAGCCAATAGCGCCGGCCGCGAGACACTCGCGCAACAGTTCTTGCATTTTCGCCGTTTCTTCAGGGGTTGCGCAGCGGTGCATCGACTCGTTGCCCATGACCCACAGGCGCAGCACGCTGTGGCCGACTAAAGGAGCGACGTTCACCGTTAGATCTTTGGAAATACGAGCAACAAACTCTTCGAAGGTTTCCCAGTCCCACACTACGCCCTGCTCAAACGCCTTAAGCGGCATTTCTTCGATCTGGTTAAACATGCCCACCAGCTTCATGCGGTGTTCTTCTTTCAGCGGCGCAAGCGACAACGAACAGTTGCCGGGAACAATGGTCGTCACGCCGTGCTCGATGGCCGGCTTAGCTGCACCATCCCACAACAGTTGCGCGTCAAAGTGTGTGTGCGGATCGATAAACCCGGGGGCAATGACTTTGCCCTGTGCGTCAACGGTTGTTGTTGCCGCCTCAGTAACGCGCCCAACTCGAACAATGCGGCCGTCTTTAATGCCCACATCACCGGTGTAAGACGGCAACCCGCTGCCGTCGACAACGCGCCCATTTTTAATAACCAGATCCAACATGCCTGTTTCCTCTTTGTCGTTTGTTTTTGTCGTTTGTTCTATTGATAACGGTTGTAGCTAAGCGTTAGTGCGTCACGCACCTTCTGCCAGGGGTGGCCGTGTAATTGCGTAAGCGTTGTGGCGTCACAGCTGCTCATCAGAGCATCGCTCGCAGCGGCGTCGAGGGTGACTTCGGTTTGCCCGCCATTGTCATAAACAATAGTGATCACCATCTCAGCAACGCCGTCGTGAGCCGCAATCACACGAGCACCTTTTATCGATGCACTCATAGCTTATTGATCGCCATGTGCGCCTAGGTTGCAGCCGCGGGCGGCTCTAGAAAGATGATGTCGCTGGGCAAAATAGGGTTGCCCGCGCGGGGTGAGTCTTCCGGCGGTGCCGGACGCATGAACACGTGAAAGTTCCAGCTCTGCAACACACCTGAGGCGTCAGCAGCGGGCAACTGCGTCAGCTCACGTGCTGCGATGCTGTCCCAGGTGTCTTCAGGTAATGGCCGAACGTACTTGCGGGCAGGTGCCAGCCCCTGCGAATGAGATGTTCCCATCGTATTCCTCCTCTATCTGTCTCTATTTCCCCGTCAAAGAGTATACCCAGTTGGCACCGCTCGTCTTCGGGGTAGACTAAGCTTCAGTTAGTGTCTGCAGTATTCGGTAACAATCTATGTCAAACAGTGTCCCAAACGTCCAGCTATTTGCCCCAGAAACGCTTATCGAACCGTATGAGGCCTACCAAACCCTCCGTGACGAAGCACCTGTTTATCATGTGCCTGAGTTGAATCTGCACGTCATCACCCGTTACGACCTGCTGCGCCAAGCCACCATGGACACCAAAACCTACTCCAGCAAATACGATGGCTTTCTGCAGGAATCCCAACGCATCGCCTTTGCCGCTGCGACTCCTGAGGTGCAGAGCGAACTCATGCGGCTGACCGAGGCGATGATTGAAGCACCCCCCACCATGCTGACTCTGGACGAACCCGAGCACACCCAATATCGCTCACTGGTGAACAAACTGTTTACCGCGAGCCAAATCAAGAACGCCGCGTCTACTGTGCAGGGCGTCATCGATGACACCATCAGCAATTTTGGCGACGCCACCAGCCTTGATTACGTTGACGCCTTTGCCGGCCCCGTACCCCTGCGCATCATTGCCGATCGACTGGGCATTCCACAGCAAGACAGAGAATTTTTCGACGACGCCGCCTCGGCCGCCGCCTCCGCGCTGCGCCTCACGCCGCTACCCGGCGAAGAGATGGTACGCCGGGCGCAATTAGCCCTTGATCTGCAAACGCTCTGCGTTCGCCTGATTGAAGAACGTCGCATCGACCCGCAAGACGACATGATCACGATTCTCGCCAACAGCAAGCTAGGTGAAGAAGATCGCCAGCTGACTCACGGCGAGTGCATCAGCATTTTGAATCAGTTTCTGGTGGCCGGACACGAAACCACAGCCAGCGCCTTTTCCTGGGGCATGCTGCTGCTGTGCAAGAATCCAGAGCTGCAAGACCAACTGCGCGAAAACCCCGAACTGACAAAAACCTTTGTGGAAGAAACCTTGCGGATGGAAGCGCCGGTACAAGGTTTGCCACGGCTGGTGACCCAAGACACCGAACTGGGCGGCGTCGCCCTGCCCGCAGGCAGCATGGTGATGTTGCGTTATGGGGCTGCCAACAGAGACGGCCGGCAGTTTGCAGAGCCTGACACGGTAGACCTGCATCGTAAGCGCGCAGGTGCCCAACTGGCATTCGGTTCAGGTGTGCATTTCTGCATTGGTGCACCGCTAGCACGCCAAGAACTAAACCTTGGGTTTCCGGCGCTGTTACGGCACGGCAAGAATTTTCGACTCAATCCAGAAAAGCCCGCACCGGCCGCAGAAGCCAGCTTCATACTGCGCAACCTGCCGCACCTGCACATTGAGTTTGATGCAGTGTAGAGCCTTCAGCGGTTTAAAGAGCCTTCAGCGGCTTAATAAAGAGCCTGGTTAGGCAACGATGCTCAGCAATTCGCTCAGCGCGCCGATCTGGTGATCGGGTTCAACGGTTTCTTTGCCGCTCTGCAAAGGCGGCAACACACCCGGCTCAACAATCAGCGCTGTCCGCATGCCGGCCGCATAGGCGCCAAGAATGTCATGCTCAGGCGAGTCGCCAACAAACAGAATATCGCCAACGTCTAAACCTGACTTGCTTTGGGTGCAGTCAAAAAAGTCGCCATGAGGTTTACACGACTCGGCCTCTTCCGAGCTTGTCCAATCATCGAACAGCTCCTCAAGGTTTTCCCGCTCAATAAGCGCTTCCAACATAAAATGATCAATGTTGGACGCTATCGATAAATATAGGCCCTGTTCGCGCAGTGCCTGCATCGTCGAACGACAGTCAGGCCTGATTTGCAAACCAGAAATCACCTGCGCATCGTGCTTATGCCGATAGTCTTCCCAAACACCCACATCAAACTCACCCCCAACGGCTGAGCAAAATTGAATGAAGACGTCGCGAAACAGATCAGCGTGCAGGTAATAGTCTTTCTGCCCGTAGGCGGTGGCCACGTTCTCATTGGCCGTTTTATAGGCGACCGCAATCTCATCAGAGCTGGCCTTAATGCCAAGTTGGGCAGCAGCATTCATTAACAGGCCGCCACTGCGACTTGGCATGGCGCCATAGGTAAACAGCGTGCCGCCAAGGTCAAAAAATAGCCCTTGAATGCCCCTGCCATCAGCAGACGATCGTTTGTCAGAGGAAGAACCTGTTGTTGAACCGGCAAGGGCACGCGTTACCATCAGTCGAATATCACACAAACTAAAGAACCAGATTAACCGAACGAGACCCCCATGCACATCACCCAGCTTGCTTACAGAAAAAAACCCCCGCTACCAAGAGATAGCAGGGGAAAGGGCGCCTGGAGTGGCGGCTAAATAGCTAACGGTTACCCGTTAGCTAACTCGTAGGTCAAGCGGTGCTGCACGTCATAAACAGACTGCGGCTCACCGTTAATAACCTTTGGTCGGTATTTGAATTTTCGAACAGCGTTGATCGCCGAGCGGTCGAACACGCCATTTGGTTGCGAATCAAGAACAACCGGATCTGCTGTAGCCCCCGTAGTCGTAATCGTGAACGACAGTACAACGTAGCCTTCGATACCTTTGGTCTGCGCGCCGCGCGGATACTGCGGAGCAACCTTCACAATAGGAATGTGCTCACCATCCACCAACGCGCCAAGAGACCCCGGGCCCGGTTTAACCTTTGCAGGCGGCGCAATGTGCAATTCGACACCACTCGTATCGAGGGTTGCGAGCATTACCGGCGGAGGCGTTGGTTCGTCTTTGACGACCGGCGGTTTTTCCACCTCCGGCTGCTTCACAATCACCTCTTTATCTTCCATGAGTCGGACAAATTCGGTGATATCAATGACCGGCGTTTCATCCAGAACAACGTCGTCGACGGCAATAAGTTGCACCATCATGAGCACCAGACCACCGGTGACAAATGCGCTACCTAGCGCGGCCGTAATATAGCGTGGGTATTTAGGTAAGTTGAGATACATAGTTTGCTCCTTGGGAGTACTGCAAATGAGTTCACGGGGTTGTACCAGGCGCAGGTTCCAAATCATTTTCCAAATCAGTTAAGAGTCGAAAAACAAATAGCTTTTGCACTCGGTCGGCTGCCTTACGCGCGCTTGCTTGCTCGTATCGATAAGCGGCGTTCACTCCAGAGAAACCAGTTTTATAATTCGGTGTGTACACCGTTTGTTGCACCGCTCTTGTGGCGGCTGAATTGAAATACTTAGGATGAGTACTGCGTACGACCTTCGCTCGCACGGTGCTGCCATCGTCGGCGATGCTGAACTCCATCAGCACCTGCCCTTCTATACCATCAAGCAAAGCTGAGCCCGGGTAGATAACCGCAGGTGTAATGCGCTCGGCTCGGGCAGCAACCGCAGTAGGAAAGGATGCAATGACTTGCACTTCGGGCGCGGCCCAACGCCTGTCCTGACCAACGCGCTCCATTCGCTCGGGCGCCGTTTTTGATCTCAACGGTTGCAACGGAACAATACTCAGCGAGCGATCCACGCTTCCCGCCAGCGGGTTTGGCGCACGCTCAACAAATTCAAAAGTGGTCAGTGCACAGAGCACCAGCAAACCCACACTGGTTCCCGCTGTCAGCGGACCCGCTTGAACTTCAAAAAAGCGCTGCTTGTCGAGCAATCGAGACAGACGACGCAAGAACTGACTTTTATGCGCAGCATCAATCAGATGAGCTGCGGGTTCATAGCTGCCACCCCCTTCCCGCAACGCCGCTTCAGCCAAGCCTTCAAGATAGGCCGAGCGCTGGCCGACAAGTTCTGCGGCTCTTTGGTCACAAGCTTCTTCGAGCGCGAAAACAAACCGCGCGTACAGCAGGTGCAGCCAGGGGCAAAACAAATAGCAACGGGCCAGTATTTGCAGTGCGATCATAAATCGATCGTCGCGGCGACTCAGGTGCACCAGCTCATGGGCAATAACCGCTCGCTGCGCCGTCTCTGGCCAGCGCAGAAACTCACCCGGCACCATCAGTCGGTCTCGACCCAAAGAGCTGGCGCAGCAATTCTCACCATACAAAATGGTCGGAGTCGCTAACCCAAGTCGCTCGCTGTAACCCTTAGCAAGCGTTGCCAACGTGACATCGTTGACCGGCGACAAACTCCGAAAACGGCTCTGAGATTGCCACACATGCAGCGCCACTTTGCCGCACCCCCAGAGCGCAACCAGCGACCAGGTCAGCAGCAACAGATAAGGAACCGGCGCAAGCACAGGCAGAGATGGCGGGTTAGGCAGGCCAATTTGATAGCGCGGCTGCAAAATCAACAGCACCAGTGGCACCAACGCCAGCAACCAAACCGCAGCAACGCCAAGGCCGCGCCGACTGCCCGCGTCATCGCGAAACCCCCAGACAGCCGCCAATGTCAGACCCGCGCTCAACAGCACCACCTGCAGCAACCAGCGCCACGATAGATACTCGTCAAACTGCAGGGCCAGCAAATCAAGCATGGTCGCTGTCCGACTGGTCCTCGGCTGCCGCTGCGCGATCACTCTTAAGCCGCGCAACCAGATCTTCCAGTTCCTGCAAATCGGTATCGGTCAGCTTGCGCTCATCGTCACCCAGCAAATTGGCTACGGCGGCAACAGGGCTGCCGTTAAAGAAAATATCGAGCAGCCTGCGCATGGCACCACGCCGCGCATCCGCCTTGGCAACCACAACGCTGTATACGTAGCGCGGGCCATCTTCGCGAAATTGCACGTGACCTTTATCGAGCAATTTTTTGAGCAACGCCCGCACGGTGGAATAGCTGGGGGAACCCGGCAGAGCTTTTTGTACCTGAGCCGCGGTTGCCTCCTGCTGGGCGTACAACGCATCAACAATCTGGCGTTCGCGGCGGCTGAGGTTAGTGTGGGTGTCGGCGCTCATATCGGACTGACTCGCTGTTGTAGTTCGTGCGGCTTAGCAGGTGCTCTGCTACTTTTGTAGCGGAGTGCTATATTTTTAGCATTAAGACGTTGCACTAACAACAAGGTATAGCCGAATTTTTAGTCCGATGGGGAATAAAGGAAGGTGTTTTTAGAACCCAAACCCTTTAGGCGCAAGCTCCTGCCAGCACCGAAGTCCGGCCTTTGAGCCAAATTCGACCGTCATGCTGGTGTCGCTGGCACCCAGCTCAACATCCTCAACCTCGGCCAGCAAACGGCCAAGCCCGGCCCGGTCAGGCACGCTCAAGGTTGTAAGCGCACCAACCAGTGGCGCGCTGTCAGCGGGATGCGGGCTGCGCTGCCAGTCAATAAAAAACGGCACGAGTCCACCGAGCTGGTGCCCGCCTATACCCATCAACTGCCATTCAAGTCGACCTCCAGCCGGCGTTTCCCGCGCCATGTCGCGAATGGGCCGTGGCGCAAAACCGGCCTGCCTAGCCGCATTGGCCACATCTTGCAGGTTGCTTGTTCGTACCGCCCAATGCAGCAACGTCGGTTCGCCCAGTGCCGCAAACCGTTCGCCGTTCGTGCCAGCAAGCTCTTGTTCTGGGTCAGGCGCAATAATTTCTAGATACGCACCATCACCAAACGACACCAGTGCGTTACGGGTGCCACCACCTGGATGTGGGCCACCGTCGACCGGCCTCGTGCCCGTCCACTCCGCAAACTCCACCATTGCCGCTTCAAGCTCCGGAACAGCAAGCACTACGTGATCAATCTTCATGGGAGGGCGCTCTTTAATCTGACAGCTTGCGTAAGTCGGGCGCGGCACCCGTGCTGCCTTTGGTTACGCCGGAGTAACGCGAATTTCGGCCAGAGGTTGAAGCAAATTTCTTCGATAGCTCGGGCCCCGCTGCCGTTAATCCGCCGTCGACCACAATCGATTCACCCGTGACAAAGCCAGAGTCGTCACAGGCCAAAAACAACGCCGCGCCAGCTATGTGACTGCCGCGCCCATATTCAGGCCAAGGCTGCGCTCGCGCGAAAGATTCCTGTGTGCGCTCCATACTTTTGCCGCTCGCCAGCGGAGTGGCAATAAAGCCTGGGCAGATCGCGTTCACTCGCACACGGTCTACCGCCAGCTCAACCGCAGAGGCTTTGCTCATGCTAATAACCGCCGCCTTTGCTGCGGAATAAACCAGAGGACCCGCATCACCCGACAAACCGGCGATGCTAGCCGTATTGATAATCGAACCGCCACGACCCTGCTCGCGCAACACTCGGGCCGCATGCTTAATGCCAAAGAACACGCCCTTTGCCAGCACGTCAAAGGTGTAATCCCAGTCGGCCTCGGTGGTTTCAGTTAACGGGCCAATGGCACCGCCAACGCCTGCGTTGTTAAACACCACGTCGAGGCCACCAAACTCGCTTTGGGCGCGCAGAATCATCGCCTCGACATCCGCTTCTTTGGCCACGTCCACACGCTGAAAACAAACGCGCGCGTCAAAACCTGCGTCGGATGCCAGACGCACCGTCTCGGCACCGGTCTCTTCGTTGAAGTCGGCCACCACAACACTCGCGCCTTCTTCCAAAAAGCGCATCACCGTATCGCGCCCCATACCGCTGGCACCGCCAGTTATTACCGTGCTTTTACCTGTCAGTCTGCCTGTAGAGCCCATAACCCCTCCCGAAGATCATTATTGATTCCGGTACTCTACCTTAGAAGTCCAGACCTACGCTCAAGCCAACGCGACGCGGTTCGCCCAGCTGAGTAAATTCGCGAGAGGTGTAGAAATCACGCGGATCGTTACCAAACTGAAAACCACGCACAAAGGTATCTTTGTCAGTCAGGTTGCGACTCCACACTTTGGCGTGCCAGTTCTCGGCTTGGTAGCCAACGCTCAGATTCAGTAACTCATAAGCCGTCGAGCGTTCATCGTGAGAATCCGAGAAGAAGTAAGCATCGCGTCCCTCAAGCTCTAGCCGGGCAAACCAGTTAGCTACAGGGCTGTATTCGATGCCGGCAAAAAACTGATAGTTGGGGGCCTGAGCCTGGTCGCGGCCACTCAGGTCATCACCCAAGCTATTGATGAACTCATCAAACTCAGCCTCGAGCAAGCCAACAGACGCAAACAGTTGTATCTGTTCGTTAACCACATAGGTCGCCTCAACTTCCAGACCATAATTTATGCCCTCGGCGGCATTCTCGATCAGATCGATAAACTCACCGGGGCCATTGCCCGTGGCATTTGGAATGATGCGAGAGGTAGAGGCCTGCACATCATCACGCAACATCACAAACGCCGCCGCGCGCACAGAACCTCGATTGTCGGCAAAACTCCCTTTGTAACCCAGCTCGATGTTCCACAGCTCTTCCGAATCAAACTCGCGCAATTCGGCTGGCAACGTGCCGTTCGTGTTGGCACCACCCGTTTTGTAACCTCGCGACAACGTGCCATAAATCAGGTTTTCAGCGGCCGTTGTGTACTCCAGTACAAGTCGACCACCCAGTTTGGTATCAGTAGGGTCAAACTCAACGCCATTGGAATCATCGTATTCAACCGCCAGTCGCTCCAGCCGCAGACCACCAGCCAATCGCAGATTCGGCGCCAGCTGTACACCCAGCTCGCCGTAAACCGCCAACCGATCAATCGCGTAGTCACTGAACAGATCCTCTTCTAAAAAGGTGTAGTTACGCTCAAGGTCAACGTCTTGAGTCAGACCGAACACGCCCACAACCCAATCGGTATCCCGACCGAACAGCGTCCGTCCCTCATCAGCCACAACTCGAACATCCATAGAGGTTGTCTGGCGATCGCGTTGATAACGATCAAATGACGTGTAGCCAATTGGATCAAAGCCGGTAAAGGTCCAGTCTTCGTCAAAGGCGTAGTCGATATCGCTGTTGGCATGCGCCAGATAGCCGTCCAACCTAAGCTCGTCGTTCAATTGCCGTTTTATTCGCAAGCTAGCGTATTTGGTCTCTTGCCGATCAAAGCCTGGCTGATCGGATAACGTAGTGCGATCGTTATCCAGTGAAAAGGCGTCGTAGCCATTGTCGATATCAACAAGCCCTACCGTCAGTATCAGGCTAGTTTCGTCGTTGGGTTGATAGAGAAGTTTGCCTCGCACCGTGAGCTCGTCGCGCTCGTTGGTATCATCGACACCCAAAAAATCGTTGTCGAGAAAGCCGTCACTGGTGTATTCACGCACCGACAGTCGGCCCGCCAGCGTCTCGGTCAAACCACCGGTCACTACAGCGCCAATGCCCAAGGCTCCAAAATTGGCAACGTCAGCGGTAACACTCGAACCAAATTCAAATTCGGGATCGTTGGTAACCACGTTAACAATACCCGCCAACGCATTGGCGCCATACAGCGTGCCTTGCGGGCCACGGAACACTTCGACTTGCTGGACATCGTGTGTTGTCGCTGCTGTGCCGATACCACTCAGGTCAACGCCGTCGAGCAACACACCTACTGATGGGTTAAGTGGCTCAGCAAACTG
>JALZVT010000065.1 GCA_023300545.1 Pseudomonadales bacterium | reverse complement strand
ACAACCGACCCGCCAGCTGGCTTCGAAATATTCGGCTTCCATATCACGGATGCGACCGGGCGTATTGTTGCCTGCGTTGTAGATGGCAAGATCAAGTTGGCCTACGGCAGTTGCCGCTTCGAACAGTTTGATCACATCACTCTCTAGGGTCGTGTCGCATTCGTACGCGGTGGCAGCACCGCCCGCTTCTGTGATGGCTGTGGCGATAGCAGTGACCTTCGACAGAGTGCGCCCGGCAACAAACACGTGCAGCCCAAGCGTTGCGCAGCGTTGTGCTAGCCGACTACCGAGGCCTTCTTCAGGCCCCACACCGATGACAATGGCTGTGTTCATGTGCTGCTCTTTATCACTTGTTTGTACGGGTGCACGGTAACGCTCTCGAACAGGCCAGCTTTGCCGTACGGGTCTTCGTCAACAAACCGGTCGGCGTCCGCGCGATTATCAACCTCAAGCACAATCAATGAACCGATCATGCCGTCGCCGTCGTCAGCCAGAAGTGGACCTGCAAGACTTATCGCAGCTCCCCAGCTTTGTAAAAACTCAACGTGTGCTGGACGGTTATCGAGTCGAACCTGCGCTGCAGTTTTTTTGTCGAGGCAGTAAAGAACAAAGTGCATTTGTTTTACCCCTGAGCCGAACTATCGAAGGCGCTACGTAGTGCCGCACAAGCGGCTTCAAACGGTGGGCGCGAACACGGCAGCACTGCTGCGGTGGCAAAAAAGTCGTGAATAAGACCGTTAGCACAATGGTAGGTAGTGGGCACACCCGCAGCTTGCAGTGCGTCAGCGTAGGCTTTGCCTTCGTCGCGCAGGGGATCAAATTCTGCAGTGATGACCATTGCAGGTGGTTGGCCCGTTAATGACGCGGCTTTGATTGGGCTCGCTTTGACTTCATTGCGAGTTGCCACGTCTGGGCAGTACATATTCCAAAACCAGTGCATCGTATCGGTGGTTAGAAGATAGCCGT
Organism: Pseudomonadales bacterium; assembly: GCA_023300545.1. Classification (GTDB taxonomy): domain Bacteria; phylum Pseudomonadota; class Gammaproteobacteria; order Pseudomonadales; family Azotimanducaceae; genus JALZVT01. The sequence continues at coordinate 2,313 of JALZVT010000065.1, read as the reverse complement.
CCGCATTTTCCACATAGGAGCCGCGGGTCATATCGTGATCGACGACGGGGTACGCGAGGAGTTGGAAGCAGATCTCGGGCGCACCATCTGCTTGAGCCGCTTGGGCAACGACAGCGGCAAGCTGTCCGCCGGCGCTTTCGCCAGTGACCGCCAGTTTGCCGTTGCCACCCACAGCGGCCATGTTGGCGCCGATCCATCGAGTGGCTGCGATACAGTCGTCTGCTGCTGCGGGGTAGGGGTGCTCAGGGGCTAGTCGGTAGTCAATAGAAACCACCACGCAGTTTATTGTCTGACAAAAATCTCTGGAAATGCCGTCTGCGCTGATCAGATCGCCGATAACCCAGCCGCCGCCGTGGAAATTCATGAGCACTGGGAAGTCACCCTCGCCCTCAGGGCGGTAGACGCGAGCGGCGATATTGCCTGCCGGGCCAGGAATGCTCAGGTCAGTCATAGATCCGACCGTCAGAGCTGGATTCTCGGGCCGCATGGCTTGATACATGGCTCTGGCGTCGGCTGGGCTCAGCTCGGTCATGGGTGGTGCGCCTGACGCCGCGGCCTCGGTTAACATTGCCTCGAATTCTGCTGCCAGCGGCATAAATCTCCCCTTCATCACTATTTATTGCGTTTTTTGGGCAGATCACTCGTTTAAACGTGACCCAAAGCCCTACAAACTGTGAACATGAGCATAATTGGGATTCGCCGGGCTGAATAGGACTGGTAAAATATCCCCAATCAACACCCACTGAGATACTCAGAATGCCTAACAGTTTCAAGACCACACCCAATACCGGCCTGCAAACCAATGGCGACGATGAAGCGCCTGATGCCGCCAAGTCGTTCAATATGCTTGAGCAGACCATGCTCAAGAATCGCACCTTGACGATCTTTGGCGAGATCAACAAGGATGTTGCCCAACGTACCGCTGAGCGCCTGCTGGCACTGGCCTTTGAAAGCGATGATCCCATCACCCTTTACGTGGGTTCACCTGGTGGCCACGTCGAATCCGGCGATACTATTTTTGACATGATTCGCTTCATCAAGCCCCAGGTGATTGTTGTGGGTACCGGTTGGGTTGGCAGCATTGCCAATCACCTGTTCCTGGCGCCGCCGGTTGCAGACCGTTACTGCCTGCCGAACACTCGGTTTCTTATTCACCAGCCTGCCGGCGGTTTTGGTGGCGATGCGTCAGACATTGAGATTCACGCCAGAGAGATTCTGAAGACGCGCGAACGTCTGAACGCAACCATTGCTGACGCAACCGGCCAGCCACTTGAGCGTGTGACTGAAGATACCGATCGCGATTACTGGATGAGTGCCGAAGAGGCTAAAGAGTACGGTTTAGTCGGTACTATTATTAGTAGCATCACCGAACTGCCAGGCTAAGGGCAAGGTGCGGGCAGGAATGGTAGCGCCTAGATGATCACTCAGAGCATCGATGTTCCCGGTTACGAAAGCTGTGCCGGGCTCACGCTTGAGGGAGAGTTAATTATTCCCGAAGGTGCGCGACATCTGTTTGTGATGGCGCATGGCGCGGGTGCCGGTTACAGCCACCCTAACATGGTGAGCATTTCCCGTGGTCTTGCGGCAAACAACATCGGTTCGTTGCGCTTTAACTTTCCGTTTATGCAGGACGGCAAGCGGCGAGTAGATTCCCGCGAAGTCGCAACGGCGGCAATTGCTTCTGCCGTTGACTGGATACACCGAACCCACCCTGAATTGGATTTATGGGTGGGCGGTCACTCGTTTGGTGGCCGGATGGCATCGCACTGTGAGCTTGAGTATGAGTTGCCCGTAAAAGGCCTTATTTTTTGCTCGTTTCCGCTGCATGCGGCGAACAAACCCAATCGCATTCGCGCGGCTCATCTGGGCTTCATTGAAAAACCGATGTTGTTTCTTACGGGCACCCGCGATGCACTGGCGGAACCTATGGTACTGACCGAGGTGTTGGGCGAAGTGGGCGATAGCGCGACACTGCGCTGGCTCGACAGCGCCGATCACGGCTACAAAACCTTAAAGCGACAGCGGCTGTATCCCGGTGATGTGTTCGAAGAAATTGGCGCCCACGTAGATCGGTTTACTAAAGAGCATTCGGAGACGCCTGTGGCGGCTTTATAGATAGCCTGTGGCGGCTTTATAGATAGCCTGTGGCGGCTTTATAGATAGCCTGTGGCGGTGGGGTCAGAATTTATTCTGACCCCTGCTTTATTACCAAACCCCAACTACAATCCCAATACCAACTTCGCCACAATATTTTTCTGCACCTCATCGGTACCCCCAGCAAGCGACATCGCCCGCATGTTGAAATACAGCGCG
>JALZVT010000064.1 GCA_023300545.1 Pseudomonadales bacterium | reverse complement strand
TACATGTCCAGTTCTGGGTTCACCGACGTAGGGTCGTTTTCATCCGCCACTGCTGGATCAATCACCTGACACATAAACACGCCTTCACCTGGGTGCGCGGCAAGCCCCACCCAAGCGTCACCACAGCTTGTTTCTTTCTGCGCCATCGCCATCAGTGAACCACCACCCGAGTTCCCCAGTAGCACGACATTCTCCGCGCCCCGGCGGCGCATCTCAGCAACAGCAGTTGCGACATCGGTGACGCAATTCTCGTGCAGGCAGTCGATGTCGTTGTTCAGGTAACGAGTTGCAAAGCCCAAAACAGCAAAGCCCGCTGCTGCGAGTAGCGGACAGGCGTAATGCACAGAAAAGTCACCGCGTGGGTGTGACAACACAACCGCTGTCTTCCAGTGCTGCCCAGTAGGCGGCGTCCACAGCACACCACGAACGAGTGCGCCATCAGGCGAGACCAATCGAATGGGCTCCCGATTGCAGTTAACGCTCGGGGCGTCCTCTGCCATTGGCCAGTAACCGAGGCCAAAAGGCCGTGAATCGCCGAGTGATGATGGCATGAGCGTATCCCCTGAGTTCCCAAGGACTGATCAGAGCGTATTTACGCCATTGAATCCAGTCCAGACGGACTCGGGGGTCAGAATTAATTCTGACCCCACACTTTCGACGAACTCGGGGGTCAGAATTAATTCTGACCCCGCACTTTCCTGCATACATAAAAAAACCCGGTGCTGATCCCAGCACCGGGTTGGAAAGCAAGCGGACTAATAGTCCAGCCTGGATGAACCTCGCCTAGACCGGGCGAAGATACGCCCTAGCCGCGCGAGGATACGCGCTAGACCGGGAAAGGATATTCCCTAGCCGCGCGAGGATACGCGCTAGAACTGGTTCATCGTATTCGCGGCACCACCGGCCAGCAGCGCTTTCTCACCAAGGAAGTATTCCTTGTGATCGTCGCCGATGTTGGAGCCCGCCAGGTCCTGGTGCTTCACAGACGCTTGATCGCGCCGGATCTCTTGACGCTGAATGTCGCGGACGTAAGCGAGCATGCCCAGGTCACCGAAGTAGCCTTCGGAGAGAATGTCTGTGCCCAGCGCTGTCTCGTGGTAAGTCGGCAACGTGATCAGGTGGTGGAAGATACCCGCTTCGCGTGCAGAGTCAGCTTGGAAGCGCTGCACAAGTGCATCAGCTTCAACAGCCAAATCGCTGGCATCAAACTTCTCGTCCATCAGACCTTTAGGGGTCGTTGCAGGATCCGGGTAAGCAGCCACGTCTTTGCCCGCAGCTTTCCACTCGCCAAATACCTGCTCGCGGAACGCCAGCGTCCAGTTGAACGATGGTGAGTTGTTGTACACCAGCTTCGCATCTGGGCGAACTTTGCGAATCTCGTTAACCATGCCCGCAATCTGCTCAACGTTGGGCTTCTCAGTTTCGATCCATAGCAGATCAGCACCGTGCTCAAGACTGGTGATGCAATCAAGAACAACACGATCGAAGCCAGTGTCTTCCTTGAACGCATACAGGCCGTTGTCGAGACGAGTCGGCTTACACACAACACCATTCTGATGAATGGTGATGTCACCTTCTTTTAGGTCTTCAATGTTGGTAACCGGCGTGGTTTCGAGGAAATCGTTGTACTGGTTGCCGAGGTCGCCCTTGGTGTTTGATACCGGAATCTTCTGTGTGAGCCCGGCGCCCAGTGAATCAGTCCGCGCAACGATAATGCCGTTGTCGATACCCAGCTCGAGGAACGCGTAACGTACAGCGTTGATCTTAGATACGAAGTCTTCGTGAGGAACCGTAACCTTGCCAGCCTGGTGACCACACTGCTTGGCGTCAGAGACCTGATTTTCGATTTGAATCGCACAAGCGCCTGCTTCAATCATCTTCTTGGCAAGCAAATAAGTAGCTTCTTCGTTACCAAAGCCAGCATCGATGTCAGCAATGATGGGCACAACGTGTGTTTCGTAGTTGTCGATACGCTGAATGATAGAATCAACATCCCCGCCACTTGCGCGGGCTTCGTCGAGCTCAACAAAGATGTGCCGTAGTTCGCGAGCATCCGCCTGCTTGAGGAAGGTGTAGATCTCTTCGATCAGAGCCGGTACCGATGTTTTCTCGTGCATAGACTGATCTGGCAGCGGACCGAACTTTGAGCGCAGCGCCGCAACCATCCAACCAGAGAGATAGACGTAAGACTTGTCCATCGTGCCCTGGTGACGCTTAACAGCCATCGCCATTTGCTGGGCCGTAAAACCGTGCCAGCAACCCAGTGACTGGGTGTACTTGGAGGTGTCTTTGTCGTAGTCAGCCATGTCACGCCGCATGATGTCTGCGGTGAACTGAGCGATGTCGAGGCCGGTCTTGAAACGGTTCTGCAACTGCATGCGAACGCTGTATTCGGGCTTGATCGCAGACCAGTCTGCGTGCCCCGCCAGCGTGGCGGAAGCATCTTTAACTTGCTGTAAGTAACCTGACATAATCGATTGATTCCTATGGATTTATTTAACTGTGAAATAAACAGACGAATAGCAACAGGCACGGACACCCGCCGAACTCAGACACTGTAGCAAGCTGCTGCAACTGTGAAAAAGGAATATTTTACTACTAATATATTCCTTTTTGTCACGATACCTTTCAGGCCGAAAAAGCGAGACTTTCAGCATGACTTATACAAACAAAACCCAACAATTACTCGACAAACTTCAGCTTGACCACCCCTTGATTCAAGCTCCGATGGTGGGCGTGTCAAGCCCGCCCCTGGCCGCTGCTGCCGCGTCGCGTGGCGCACTCGGCTCCCTCGGCCTGAGCGGTGGGTCTGCCGCTGCAGTAGAAAATGCCTACGCGGCAGTCAGCAAACTCTCGCAACAACCCGTAAATCTGAATTTCTTTTGCCACGCGCGCCCCACAGGCAATGACACAAAGCAGACGCAGTGGTTGCAGTACCTTAAACCCCTGTTTGCAGAACTGGGGGCCAATGCCCCAAAAAAAATAGCCGCCCCATACGGCACCTTTGACGACGAGCCCGAAACCTTAGCCGCCCTGCTCGACTGCAACGCCGCCATCGTCAGCTTTCACTTTGGCCTGCCAGCACAAGCGTCGGTCCAGGCACTGCGTGACAACGGCACCTTTGTACTGGCATCCGCCACATCGATTACCGAAGCGAAATGGCTAGTGGCCGTAGGGGTTGATGCCGTTATTGCCCAAGGGTGGGAAGCCGGCGGACACCGGGGTCGGTTCGCAACCGATCAGCAAGACGAACAACTCAGCACCCTGCTCCTCGTTCAACAACTTACCCAAGACCTCGATGTCCCGATTATCGCCGCAGGCGGCATCAACGACGGCACATCAGCCGCCGCTGCCTTAACACTCGGCGCGGCCGCCGTACAAATGGGCACTGCGTTTGTAAGCTGTCCCGAGTCTATGGCGAGCAAGGCCTACCGCGCGGCGCTGGCTCAGCCACACCGGCAAAGCATAATGACAACGGTCTTTTCGGGCCGTGAGTCGCGCGGGCTTAAGAACCGAGTAACCGAGGTCTTAGATCCGTTTGCAGCACTCGCCCCCGACTACCCGATCGCTTACGACGCAGGCAAAGCGCTTGCCGCGGCAGCAGCGGTAACCCAGAGCGAACAACACATTCAGAACTATTCTCCCCTATGGGCCGGAGAAGGGTTTCGCCACAACCGCAGTTTGCCCGCGGCAGAACTGGTGACGCAGATCGTCGAGGAATTGGCAAACGCTGAAAGCTAAGGCGAGTACGCAAACTCAATACGATTACCACTGGGCTCATAAATCATCATGTGCATGGTGGGACCGTCGCCGTTGAGTTGCGGACCAAACTCAACCACCACACCCTCGGCTGCAACCAGACGCCGGTGCATTTCATGCAGCGCGTCTAGGCTGGTGACTGACAACGCAAGGTGGTGCAAGCCAACGTTATTCTTGCGGTCAAACGCCACCGCCTCGGCTGGGTTTGTTGCTTGCCACAGCGTCACAAATATCTGTCCATCAGTGACAAAAACTGAGGGGTAATCTGGATATCCACCCGCAACACGCCAGCCCAAAGCATCGGTGAAGAACGCCGTCGTTTGGCGCAAATCGCTCACCGTAAGGCCGATGTGACTCAGGCCGCTGGTAAGCACTTCTGGCTTGGCTACGGCGGGTGACTGCGCTAGTGCCCCCCTGCTAGTGAGACTGCTAGCCAGGGCTATACCCATAACAAGCGCTGCCAAACGCAAGCGGCAAGGGTGTTGTTGATAATTGTTCATAGTCAAGTTGTTCTCGCGACAGTTGATGAGCCTGCCTCAATCCTACAGCAGCCTCGCCCAATGGATGAAACAGTGGGTGAATTGAGTCGCAGACTCTGTTCATCCTGTCAGACATACTGCTGTAAGCCCTACATTGGATTAGGCAGCGCCCGTAATGAGTAGACTCGAACAAGTTCCACTGGATATTCGCAAAGGTCGCATCAGCGGCAGCATCGCCATCTTTCTCGGGGCGCTAAATCTCCTCGCCGTGCTCTGCTTTCACTTTCCTGAATACCTGACTACGCCAGAATTGCGCCAGGTGTATAACGTTGAAGTGATGCGCTTTGTGCTAACCGGCTCGATGATTCTTGCCGCTTCCCTGTCCGCCTGGGCGCTATTTCGCTGGGGTGCAAAGCGAATTGGCTTCACCGGCATCAGTCTCACACTCATTGCGGTCTGGTTAGGCGGCGCAAATGTTGAGGTGGGCGACTTTGACCAGCCCATCGTTTCCTTTGGTCTTGATTGGTTGGTTTTGGCCTTACTGTCCAACGCGGCCATGTTTGTCTTCATTGAGCGCATGTGGCCCCACAACAAAGACCAGTTAACGCTGCGTCCACAATGGCGCCTCGACCTGGTCTATTTCATCTTCAATCACTTGATGATCAGCGTCATTCTAATCGTCACGACTTACTTTTCTGAAGAGCTGTTTGGCTTCGCGGTGCATGACGGTTTTCAATCTATGATTCGTAGCCAACCCGTCTGGCTACAGTTCATCGAAGTCATGTTCGCGGCTGACCTTGTACAGTATTGGGGCCACCGCCTCATGCACGAAAATCGTTATCTGTGGAATATTCACGCGGTCCATCACTGCCCGGCACGCATGGACTGGCTATCGGGTTCGCGCATACACTTCGGTGAAGTGCTGTTTACCCGCTCTACCGTTATTTTGCCTATCTATTTGCTGGGATTCGCAGAGAACGCCGTTAACGGTTACGTCATCTGGGTTGGTGTACAAAGCCTTCTCATTCACTCCAACACCAGCATCCCGTTTGGTCCGCTGCGCTACCTGTTTTCAACGCCGCATTTTCACCATTGGCACCACGCCGCAGATGCAGAGGCCATAGACAAAAACTACGCGGCAAACCTGCCGGTACTCGACATGCTGTTTGGCACCTACATCAATAACAGTGGCCGTTGGCCTAAAAGCTATGGGGTTGTTGGCAAGCCGCTACCCGAAGGCTTTTTAGCCCAGCACCTTTATCCGTTTATCGCGCCACCAAAACCGGTGGCGGAGAAACAGTAACTTCTCTCGAAGCAGGCTCGAAGCAGAGTTAGTTAACCCTGTGCGGCAATGATGTACTGATCAAGCTCACGCTCAGCCTGTTCACCAGAAGGGTATGGCCCTTTAAGACCTTCGCGCGCAGAGAAGAACCAACCGTCTTCTTTTTCAAGAACCCGCTGTTTGCTCTCGGGGCTGCCCAGATTGTCGAGGCTCAGCTTGGTATTCGTTGACAGATGCATCGCGATTTCAGACAGCGGCATCTCGAGCAGCACTTGCTTACCATCGATGCGGGAGCTGACTCGGCCCATGCCGTTTGACTCATTTGCTTCAACCACCATGCACAGGCGACTGTTGTCTACAAAGAGTCGGCCTTCGAAGCGGGCTAAGTTGCGATTGCTCATATTCACGTCCTTTTGGTCAATTTCGCAAACAGTGTATGAATCGGGTCACCCAAATTATGCGAACTCAGTCACATTGCGCCAGTTTAATCCCAAGAAAGGGCTTTTTAAGGCTACTTATATGACAAATATCGACTAAAGCAAGCACGCAATGTCGCTACGCCAAGCCACACAGGAGTTAAAACTCTGGGAGCTTTGGCGTCCAGCCCCAAGGCGGTAAACTAACGACCCACCGTAACCACAGACCATTCGGATAGCCACGATAGCCATGCAGGCACTCACCACAGAACAGATTATTGAGCTATTCCCGCAACGCAAACTGCGGGAACTCGCCCCACCGAATGGTGAAGCGGTTGATTGGGGGGTGCTTGATTATCTCGGCTGGGTACATCCGTCAGGGCATCTGGCGTATGCCGTCGTACCCTACGCTGATGAACTAAAAACACTCACTCTGCGTCGCTCGGCCAACGACGAGGGCCCGCCACGCAGTCACATGTGTTCCTGGTGCAACTTTGTTCATCGTGCGAGAGGCGCTGCCATGTTTTGTGCCACCGTCGCAGGCACCGACGGTCGCCGAATCATCGGCAACATGCTGTGTAGCAATCTGGATTGCAGCGTGCGCATTCGCAACCTGACCGGAGACATGCCTGGTTTTATGCCCGAGACCATTAATCTCGAGCACAAGATTGCTCGGCTCGAGAATGCGCTATTGGTGTTTTTATCAAGAGCAAACAAACTCTAGCGAGCTCGGTTGTCTTCTCACACCGCTACCCGGCAGATGCCGGCAACACATCATCGGACACATCGCGAACGAACAACGGCTCAATGCCCAGTTCATCTTGATCGGCTTGCATGGCGGAATCTGCCGGCGCAACAATGGTCTCACTAGCCAGCTTCAAGACGTTTTCTAACAGGGTGGCGTCGCTCGTGGTGTTCAAAAACAGCCCCGGACGCGACAATACGTAATGCACCGCGCGGCGCATGGCATCCGCTTCGGTAATGGGCGCATACCAACTAAACTTCTTCGCGCTGTCCGCGTCTCGCCAGCGACGTTTTGCAATCGCCTTAATCGTTTGTACCGCAACTCCGCGTTCGTGGCACAGCGCGCAAGTCGCATTAAAGTCTGCAGCGTACTGGGCATCACTCATCATCGAGTAGTTGTATGGCATCAAGACGGACGCAAAGGCGAATTGTTCCAGGCTCTTCTTGTGCATCTGGGGAATATAGGTGCCGTGCCCCGTCACGCCGATGTGTCGCACCAAACCTTCATCGCGCGCCTCTACCAACGCCTGCAACGCACCACCATCACCCATGGCCACATCCCATTGATCTGGCTGTGCGAGGTTGTGCATTTGAATCAGGTCAACATGATCAACACCCAGGCGCTCCAGGCTTTGGTGCAATTGTTCTCGCGCTTTGTCGTAGGTGCGATGACCCGTTTTAGTGGCAAGAAAGAAATCTTGCCGACGCGTTCTTAGAAACGGGGCTAAGCGCAACTCAGACTCACCATAACTCGCGGCCGTATCAATGTGGTTTAACCCGTACATATCGAGCAACTCAAGCGTACGATCAGCGCGCTCTTGCTTCATACCGCCAAGTGCCGCGGCGCCAAATAGCACCCGCGAACTGAAGTGGCCCGTGCGGCCAAACTCGATACGTTCAATCATTTACTTCCCCTTCCCCAGCAATCTGGCTAACTTAATGTTGGTTGCGTTAAACGTCGTACACCTGAACGATGTCAATTTTGGCCAGCCCTTCGTTCAAAGCGCCTGACCGAAAGCCTTTCATGTCCATCGCGATGTAGCGGTACCCGAGTTCGGTCAGCCGGTCGTTAATCAATTCGTGGTGTTCATAGGCGAGCGGAAACTCCTCAGGAAGTAACTCTAGCCGCGCCACCTCTTCGTGATGCCGCACCCGAAACTGGGTAAAGCCAAGCTGCAACAACAGATCCTCTGCTGCCTCAACCTGCTCAAGCTTGGCCTCATCAATGGCAGTACCATAAGGAAAGCGGCTCGACAGACAGGCCGATTGAGGCTTCATTGCATTCGCCAGACCAAGGTGAGTGGCCAGCGCACGAATATCTGCCTTGCTGAAACCCGCATCGACCAAGGGCGATCGCACGTCAAAATCGTTCGCCGCAACAAGACCTGGGCGATGATCGCCAAGATCGTCAATGTTGGTACCATTGTAGATAACCGGCACCGCTTCTGTACGTGCGATGGTAGTGAGCGCATCGTACAACGACGTTTTGCAATGAAAACAACGATTAGTGGGGTTCGAGCGGTAGTCAGGCTTGCTCAGTTCATCGGTGAAAATCACTCGATGCTTGAGCCCCCATTCATTGGCAAGTTGCTCGGCAAGTGCCAGATCGGTGCGTTTCAAACTGCGCGACCCCGAGGTGACCGCGATCGCCTCCTCGCCCAGCTCTTGGCCCGCGATGTAGGCCACGAGCGAACTGTCGACCCCACCTGAAAAGGCGACAACCACCCGTTTATCAGCACGCACGGCGGCACGAACAGCGGCGTACTTGGCTGCCAGCTCAATATCGAGCGGGCCTGCAGACGTCGGCGGATTAGTCGTCACCATAGCGTGTGCACTCACAGGTTTCGGAACTTGCATGCTACAACCGATTGATCATGCTCGCCATGTAACCCGCACCAAAGCCATTGTCGATATTCACTACAGACACCCCTGATGCACAGCTATTGAGCATGCCCAACAGTGCAGAAACCCCGCCAAAGGAGGCGCCATAACCGACACTTGTTGGCACGGCAATCACCGGCTTATCCACAAGACCGCCCAGCACGCTGGGTAATGCGCCTTCCATACCGGCCACCACAATTACCACTCTAGCGGTGCGAATTTCTTCAATTCTGGCCAACAACCGGTGTAAGCCAGCAACGCCCACATCGTTTATTCGTAACACTGGGTTACCCAGAAACTCACAGGTGAGCGCAGCTTCTTCAGCAACCGGGCCATCGGAAGTGCCTGCAGACACTATCGCGATGGTGGTTGTGACCGGCTTGGGCTCGGCAAACGGCCGACACACAATAGCTGACGCGGTTGCGTTGTACTCAACCACCGCGTCGAGAGCCTGTGCCTGTGCGGACAGCTGCGCAACGATGTGCTGCGCCTTGTCTGGTTCTACCCTTGTCGCCAGCAGGTTTTGTTCGGCTGCAAGCAACGCGGCACCAATTTCTGCAATCTGTTGCGCGGTCTTGTTTTGACCAAACACAACTTCAGCGGCGCCCGTCCGCGCCAATCGGGCCAGGTCAACGGTGGTGTGCCCAAGATCAACAGAATCCATCAGGCAAGTATTCGATGCGTGGGCGCGCACAGCTCCGCAATGTTCAGGCCGTGCGGGCAAGCTCCGGCGCAGGGTTCACCACTGCACGACAAACAGGGCGATGCATCGCCGGCTAGCATGCCGTATTCCGCTTTTGCAAAAGCCACATCGTTGTAATCAGTGGCGTACATGCGCGTGCGCAGTACGTCTGCGATCGGCACACCAAACGGACAGGCCCCTTCGCATTTATTGCAGGCGTGCTTGCAGTAAGTTGCCCCGTTTAGATGGGCGTATTCGCGCAACAGCTCAACATCGTTAAAGCCGATCGTTTGGGCGCCAGAAGCGCCTAAGTATTCATCAATCTGCTCGATACCCGTCATGGACACGATGAGCGCATCAACATTGGGGTTGGCCAAGGTCCAGCGAAACGCAGCCTGCGCAAAGGTATGACCCTGAGCTTCTCGGGAACGCATATCGTTCAGTCGAGCCCCCATCAAGGTTTTCATGGCCACAACACCAATGCCGTTGTCGTGTGCCTTTTTTAGCAGGCGCGGCAGTTCGGGTTGCACGGCGACAAAATCAAAGGACTTGGTTAGGCGTTCGTAGAACGCCGGATCTTGACCAAAGTTATAAGCGGCAAGAATCACATCCACCAAAGCGTGGTCGATAGCGTGATCGAGCACTTCAGTGAGACGCCCGGCATGCCCCGAGATACCGGTCCAAGAGATCTTACCTTGCTCTTTGGCTTTGCTGACAAACTCGTACCACTCCGGATTATCAAGCCGAGCTTTGCTGTTTACCGCGTGATTGAAATAAACTTCAATGTGGTCGGTTTGCAGACGTACCAGAGATGCCTCTAGCTCGTGCATCATTTCATCGCGGGTGGAGCTGTCGGTGGCAAACTGCTTCGACGCCAAAATGACCTTGTCGCGCTTACCTTTAAGGGCACGGCCAATCACCGTTTCCGATTGCCCACTGGTGTAGCTCTCGGCGGTGTCGATGTAGTTAACGCCACGCTCGATCGCATGCTCAACAAGACGCTCCTCACCGGTGCGCAGACGGCTGCTGCCAAACGAGATATCAGAGATTTTTAGACCGGTTTTACCGAGCGTGCCGTGGCCGCGGATCGCCGGATTAGCAACCGGCGGACTCGCAATGTCTGTTGCTCCCAACGCCGGTAACGAACTGGCCGTAGCGCCGGCCGCCACAGCCGTGCTCTTAATAAACCCACGGCGCGATGTTGCAGCACCACCACTGGCCCTGTCCTGATCTGTAGATTTGTCCGTCATAACCCACCCCTCTAATATTGACCTTTAACCTAACACGACCATTTCGCGTGTCTATTCGCAGCTGTTCAGAGTGCCGTCTGGATGAGCTTAGGTTGTCCGGTCAGATTTAGGCGGGCCGGCACTGGTGTGTTGGGTGCCCGGCGGATCAACGGCCCAATCGGGTGCCTCATTCCAGCTATCACCAAACACTAATTCGCCCATAGGCCGGCGTCGCACAGGGCCGTGTCCGCCCTCCGGTCGACCAAGCGTCACGGTGCAGGCCACAAACACCTCACTGGGGATACCCAGCAGGGTCTTCAGCCGAGCCTCTACGGGACGATGAAAACCTGTAATAACACCACCATAGCCAAGCGCTCGCGCGGCCAACATCAGATTCTGCACTGCCGGATACACCGACGCCCCTTCCATTGGGTCCGGGTCGCGGTACCGCACTAAACAGGGCAACACCAGCACGGGCGCCGATTCAATCGTGTCGACATAGCGTTGCATAGTTCGCGCCATTCGGGCCTTTGGGGAACGGGTGTTAGCACCGGAGCCCCTGTCGTAACCATCATTACGGCGTTTGGCATCCCAGATGCCCTTGGCGGACTCGCCAATCAGGGTCTTCGCCTGGGCTGCCTTCGCCCCATCGCGCAGCACGACAAACCGAAACGGCTGGCGGTTGGATCCGCTCGGCGCCCGGGTGGCCGCAAACAGCATATCGCGCAGCGCAGCGTCGGGAATCGCCTCATCCGTATAGCGGCGAATCGCTCGCGTTGAACAGAGTCCGTCCAGCAAACCCACGTCGCTACCTGCCATGGCGACGCCTCCCAGCGCCGCTCCACTTACCGCAGAATCTAACTCCACCAGCATTGCTCCTTCATCTAATTCGTCAAAAGCCCGGGGAAAACCCGCACAAAGCGCCGATAAGCGCCATAAAACCCTACGTTTACAGCTATTTACCGCTTATTACACCCTCCTTACTCAATTAATCTCGCATCTGACCATACCTTCGGTATGATCGGCCCCCGCTCCGCCGCCCAGCCCTTTCAGGCACCTCTAATGACAAAAAAAGCCCCCTCCGACAGTAAAGAAGTGGCAGCCGCCCCAGACCTCCAATTCAGCGACATGAACCTACCAGAACGGCTGCTGCAGGCTGTCGTCGCGCTGGGTTACGAAACACCCTCGCCCATTCAGGCTCAGGCGATTCCGCAATTGTTGGAAGGTCACGATCTATTGGGTCACGCCCCAACAGGAACGGGCAAAACCGCAGCCTTCGCATTGCCTCTGCTCGCACGCATCGACCCTGACGACAACGCGGTACAGGTGTTGACCCTCGCACCCACAAGGGAACTGGCGATTCAGGTGGCAGAAGCCTTTCAGAGCTACGCCTCTAAAATGCGCAACTTCCACGTCTTGCCGGTTTATGGTGGCGCGGAATACGCGGGCCAGATTCGCGCACTGAAGCGCGGCGTCCAGGTTGTTGTAGGCACACCAGGTCGAATCACTGACCATATGCGCAAAGGCACCCTAAAGCTCAACAACCTGCGCGCACTCGTACTCGATGAAGCGGACGAAATGCTGCGCATGGGCTTCATCGACGAGGTGGAGTGGATTCTGGAACAGACACCTGACAATCGTCAGACTGCGCTGTTTTCGGCGACCATGCCCCGCGAGATTGAACGCATAGCTCGCCGGCATCTGAACAATCCCAGAGAAGTCTCGATCAAGACCAAAACCGCTACCGCAGAAACCATCCGCCAGCGCGCCTGGGTGGTCAGTGGCATGCACAAGCTCGATGCGCTGACCCGCATTCTGGAAGTTGAAGAATTCGACGCGATTTTGATTTTTGTACGCACCCGATCGTCCACTACCGAGCTCGCAGAGAAACTGGCCGCCCGTGGCTACAACTCTGCCGCTCTCAATGGCGATATGCAGCAGAAGCAGCGCGAACAGACTGTTAACCGTTTGAAGAGTGGCGCGCTGGACATTCTGGTTGCAACCGACGTAGCGGCTCGCGGACTCGATGTAACCCGAATTTCCCACGTCATCAACTACGACATTCCACACGATACCGAGTCCTACATTCACCGTATTGGTCGCACCGGGCGCGCAGGCCGCACCGGCGAAGCCATTCTGTTTGCAGCACCCCGCGAACGCCGAATGCTCAATGCCATCGAACGCGCCACTCGAAAAGACATCGAGCCGCTGGTTATGCCGACCATTGACCAGGTAAACGCCAAGCGCGTCGATGTGTTCAAACAGAAGGTAGTGACCCGGCTGGCTGAGGGTAACCTCGAATTCATGCAGGACATTGTTGGACAACTGCAAAAGGAGCACGAAGTTAGCGCTCTGGATATCGCGGCAGCACTGGCGCATCTGTCCCTTGGTGGACAGGCACTGTTGCTGGAACCCCCCAAACGCGGCAAGCGCGACTGGGATGAGAAGCCCCACCGTTCTGACAACCGCGGCGACAGAGGTGATCGGTCACGCCAAAAGCACGATGGCAAAAGCCATGAACGGAGCGGCTTCGAGCACAGAACCCGTGACAACGCTCAAGGCGATCGCGGAGAACTACGTGAGCGTCGTCCGCGCAAGAAAATCAGTCCAGACAACGAGCTCTTCCGCATTGAAGTTGGCCACGACCATGACGTAAAACCGGGCAATATTGTTGGCGCGATCGCCAACGAAGCGGGCATCGATGCAACAAATATCGGCCATGTCCTCATTCACGACAGCTACAGCGAAGTAGAACTGCCCAAGGGCATGCCTCGCGAAATCTTCGATGATCTTAAGAAAGCTTGGGTCTGCGGCCAGAAATTGAACATTTCCCGTGTAGAAAGTGGCAGCAACAGCACCCCACGCCCCGCGCGCGAACCGAGCAGGCGTCCGAGTGACGGCAAAAAGTCAGCCGGCAAAACGAAAAAGAATAAGGCCGATCACAAAGACCGCAAAAAAGACAAAGCTGACGGCAAGCCCGCCAAAAAGAAGCGCCATAACAAAGACAAAGATAAGGGCAAGCGTAAGTCTGGCGGCGAGTCCGCCGAATAGCGGCTCGGGCGGCACCCAGCCGCCAGTCCGTGGTATCTTTTGCCCTTCAAGAACCGGTTTTGAAGAGGCTTCGAAATGCGCACAAACAAGGCACTCGCCGCCTGGCGGGATGATCAACAAACGATCGGTTGCTGGCTGTCTCTGGCCAACACATATTCAGCTGAAGCCATCTCAAACATCGGTTTTGATTGGGTTTGTGTCGACATGCAACACGGCCTGATCGACTACACCGACTTGCGTACCATGTTGCCGGCGATATCCACCACCGACACAACCCCACTCGTGCGCGTCCCCTGGAACGAACCCTACGAAATCATGAAAGCCCTCGATGCCGGAGCTTATGGCGTGATCGTACCGATGATCAACAACCGAGCAGAAGCTGAGAAAGCCGTGCACGCCTGTC
Organism: Pseudomonadales bacterium; assembly: GCA_023300545.1. Classification (GTDB taxonomy): domain Bacteria; phylum Pseudomonadota; class Gammaproteobacteria; order Pseudomonadales; family Azotimanducaceae; genus JALZVT01. The sequence goes on along the minus strand of JALZVT010000064.1, from coordinate 26,431 downwards.
GTTACCCGCCCCTGGGTAATCGTTCGTTCGGCCCGATTCGAGCCGCCCTCTACGGTGGCAAAGGCTACGCTCAGGAAGCCAACAACGAAATCGCCTGTATTGCGATGATCGAGACCAAAGAAGGTACCGACAAGGTAGAAGAAATTGTCACCACGCCGGGGCTCAATGGCATTTACATTGGCCCTGCTGATCTCGCCCTGTCGATGGGCTTGCCCGTTCGCGGCGACCAGCCCGAGGCCGAACACTTGGAAATGGTGACGCACATATTGGCTACCGCGAAGAAACATGGCATCGCCGCAGGCATTCACACATCTAGCCTGCCCTACACACAAAAATATTTGGAACTGGGTTTCAATTTTGTCACCCTTGGCTCAGAGGCCGGCCATATGACCGCTCACGCCGCTGCCGAACTCGCAGCCGCTAGAGGCACACAAACCAAAGAACGCGAAAGCACGGGTTACTGATAATGAATCGTCACATTAAAGTTCTACAAACACGACACCAAGAAGCCGGATCGGTGCTGGTTACTATTTTGGTCATTGCGATCATTATTGTGCTGGTGCTTATGTGGCAGGCCGGAATTTTCTCGAGCGCGGACGAGGCATCACCGGTTGTAAACACTGTCGAGACCGACCCATTGGTTAGTGAATCAGAGACAGCCCCCCCTTCAGAACCCGCAGGACCCAAGCTTTACGAGCGCGCGCCTGACGGCAAAGACGCGGCGTCCATCCAGGCAGCGATCGACAGCCTCGTTGCAGCCCATCCCGTCGATCTGAGTGCCTGCCGCTCAATAGCCGATGCGATAGAAGCGCTGCAATGCGCAGCGTCGAAACAAACCACTGTCTTGCAGGCCGCGTTCGAAGATTACAATGCTCGCCGCGCTGCTGGTGATCTGGCAACCAACGCTCGTGGTGGCGAAGTGCTCAAAGGTTATGTCGCGTCACTGAAAAATAATCTGAAGCCCTTTGAAGACGCTGTGAAATAAATAGTCTTTTACCTTAAAGAGAACGTCCTCAGTCACAGAGAACTAAATGAGCAACACTGACTCGACTCGGAACACCGATCAGCCGATTGACCGAGGGGTACATCGCAGCCCTCGAGGTACCGGCTTTGATACCCTTGCCCTGCACGCGGGCCAATCCCCAGATCCGACGACTGGCGCTCGAGCAACACCCATTTACCAGACTGCCTCTTTTGTCTTTCCAGACAGCGACGTTGCCGCCGGACTGTTCAACATGGAACGCGCAGGACATGTGTATTCACGCTTGTCGAATCCGACCAATGCCGTGCTCGAAGAACGCATGGCAGCCCTCGATATGGGTGTCGGCGCGCTGGTTACAGCGAGTGGTCAGGCAGCAACTCACCTCGCCGTAACCACGCTGCTTGGGGCTGGCGATCATATCGTGGCGTCGCGCTCACTCTACGGCGGCACGCACAACCTGCTTGAATACACCCTGCCAAGGTTTGGCATTACCACAACCTTTGTCGACCCGCGTGATCCAGCCGCATTCGCTGCAGCCATTACACCTGCAACCCGCATGTGCTTCGGTGAAGTGTTGGGCAACCCGGGCTTGGAAGTACTGAACATTCCTGCCATCGCAAAAGTGGCTCACGACGCTGGTATTCCGCTGTTGGTTGACGCGACCTTCAGCACCCCCTACCTGTGTCGGCCCATCGAACATGGTGCCGACATTGTTGTGCACAGCGCCACAAAGTTCCTCAGTGGACACGGTGTTGTTATTGGCGGCGTTATTGTCGATGGCGGCACCTTCGATTGGCACGCCAGCGGCAAGTTTCCAACAATGACCGACCCCTACGAAGGCTTTCACGATTTGGTGTTTGCTGATGAATATGGCCCACAGGCGTTTATCACCCGCGCGCGTAAAGAAGGGCTGCGCGACTTTGGAGCCTGCATGGCACCTATGACCGCGTTCCAGGTATTACAGGGGCTTGAAACCCTCCCGCTGCGCATGGCAAGACACGTCAGCAACGCGGTCACCATCGCTGAGTTTCTCGCCGCAGCCGACGGCGTTGCCAAGGTTAATTACCCAGCGCTCGAGAGCCACCCCGACCATGACCTCGCAAAGCAATTACTCCCCAAAGGTTCAGGTGCGGTCTTCGGTTTCGAACTGGAAGGTGGGCGTGCAGCTGGCCGCGCCTTTATTGAAACTCTCGATCTGTTCTCGCACCTGGCCAATATTGGCGACGCCAAATCACTGGTTATTCACCCTGCGAGCACCACGCACCATCGCATGGACAGCGCAGCGCTTGAGGCCGCAGGAATCAGCGAAGGGCTGGTTCGTCTGTCGATTGGCCTTGAAGATCCCGCTGACCTTATCAGCGATCTCAAACGCGGCTTGCGAGCAGCTCTTAAGGCAAGTAGCTAATGGAAATCGAGGTCAACGGCGAACAGGTGTTCTACGGCACAGGCAGCGGCCACGCAGACAACAATGCCCAAGCCATCTTGTTTCTGCACGGAGCAGCAATGGATCACACCGTGTGGGTTATGCCAGCCCGTTATTTCGCTCGGCATGGGTATCAGGTGATAGCGCCCGACCTTCCCGGCCACGGTAAGAGCACAGGCACACCGCTAACCAGCATAAGCGCCATACGCGATTGGATTCTCGCCCTGCAGAATGCCCTTACTCTCTCGTCGAGCTCACTGGTGGGTCACTCGATGGGCTCGCTCGCCTGCTTTGCAACCGCGGCCAGCCATCCAAGGCGAGTCGACAAGCTCGCTCTGCTGGGCACGGCCGCACCAATGCCAGTGTCAGACGGCATGCTTGGTGCGGCAATGGACAATCACCATGCAGCCATCGACATGTCCAACACCTGGAGCCATAGCGCGGCCGGAAAACTGGGCAGCAGCGGACAGCCAGGCAACTGGAATCTCAACACCGGAATGCGCCTGATGGAGCGTGCCGCAGATGGTGTGTTAGCCACCGATCTGTCAGCCTGCAACGAATTTGAGGCTGCTGAATTTGGTCAGGTCGCTGACACCGCCACATTGATTATTGCCGGCAGCGACGATCAAATGACCCCACTTAGATCCGGATTAAAGGTGGCGGCAGCTATTTCCGATAGCCAAAGCGTTGTGCTCGATGGCTGCGGTCATTCAATGTTGTCAGAACAACCCAATGCGGTGCTCGATGCGCTGGCCCTCTTCCTGACAAATTAGCCTGCCAAGCTAGTCTATGCGCAAACGCAACGCCAGCCGATCGCCTTTAGGGGGTGCTGGCATTACCGTCGTAAACCGTCGGCCATCCCACTCGTACTCAACGGCATAACCCGTCACAACCGGTGGCCCTTTCACTTCTCGACAGCGGCCGCGCAAATCCCATCGCAACGCCGCAGCGAGCCCGGCATTGTACTCCGGAGCCGCCACGTCACAAATCGGCTGCGCTTCGGCTGTTATGGGTTCAACGGAGAGAACCGGCGCACTCACCCGCAACTCTTGCGCACTGGCATAAGGTAGCGACCAACTGATCACCGACGCCATCAGCATTCTCTTAACGTTCACAGACGCCACCCCAGGCTGGTTAACAAAATTCGATCATCCGCATTAAGCGCCTCAAAACCCTCCGTCAGCCACAATTCATAGCGGCCTACCTGTGCTACCGAGACAGAAAAGGTGCCGCGCGGCACTCGACGCCGCAGCAAATCCGCAAAGCGCTCGGCCCGAGAATGGGATGTGAAGGTTGCGATTCGCTGCTTCTGAGTCACGGCATCAGATACAACGGCTTGCGAAACGTCTGCTTTCTTAGTGGAACCAGACACACCTTGTGTGCCAGCCAACGAGCTGCGATGCCGCCGCACCGTCGCGACATAGGTGTCGGCACCCTGCGGAATGCGACCCGTCGCGGCAATACGCCCGGGACCGTAGTTATAGGCGGCAAGTGCGCGCCGCTCATCCCCGTCATAACGATCCAACAACTCACGTAAATAACGCGCGCCTAAGTCAATATTGGTACAGGGTTTGTAGAGCTGCGAAATGCGTCGCACCCCCAGATGTTTTGCGGTGCCAGGCCACTGGATTTGCATGAGCCCATGGGCATTAGCGTGGGATCGGGCACGAGGATTCCAATTACTTTCGGTCGCGACTACGGCTTGCAACAGCACAACTGGAATCGAGTGCTTTGCTGATGAGGCGGTAAAACAATGAGTGTATGGCAGCATTACTCGCTGGGGCTTCGCCGCAACGGGGCGCGCTAGTGCGACCAAAGCCAGTAACAACGTCAAAGAAACACTAAGAGTAATTGCTGAGCTAGACACTAGATCGCTTCAAAACCGGTGAGTGCGGTGACCTGCTGCTGCAGCAATGCTCGCTGCTGCTCCGTGTCGTAGTCGAATACCACGTGATAGCGAGCCGGACCATCGCGTAGCGCCCTGAACGGATACCCTAACTGAGTGCTCAGCCGTCGGGCAAAGCCGTTTGCCGACACCTCACTATGAAAGGGCTTCCACACAACCGCCGTTTCAACCGGCGTTTCTCCACCCATTTCAGAGGCCGCAATAGCCTCAGTGAGAGCCTCTTGTACGGGCACTGGGGCAGCCACCTTTTCTAACGCAAGCTCTGCGGTCGCAAATTCTACTGGCGATTGTTGCGCCGCAACAGGCGCGGATCGCGGTCGTGGGTCAACAGTGACACTCCGAACCCGTTCCACTGGGGTCAGCGCCGTCTCGATATCAGGCTTGGGTTCAAGGCTTGTAACCGTGCCTAGTGTGCCTGGTTTGACTGCAGCCAGTCGCGATGGCGGCTCCCAACGAAAGGTGGCAAGGCTTGCAACCAACAAAGTGACTAATGCACCTACCAATAGTCCGGCAATAAATTTCATAGTGATTTCTCTCCGGCAGCTGCATAGAACGCACGCCAATCTAATGTTGATTTAGCGCTGGCAAGCGTTGCTTCAAATTGAGTCAGCCAGTCACTGCGACCTCTGTCGCCGCAGTTGCTCGCGCCAGCCGCGAGCTGACGGTGCAGGCGCGCGGCCAACTCAGAGTCGGTGGTAGCGACCGCGTAGAAACCAGCCCCGCCCTCGCGTATTTGCAGGCGGTAGCGCTTCGTGCCAGACACCCTTCGTGGACGTGCACAGCTACCCAGGTTCAGACTGCCACCGGGCTGTGTCCGCAGCACCAGCAGATAGCTGGGCGCAGAGAGATCAAGCTGAACTTCCAGACACTCCGCGGAACGCGCATAACAGCGATCACCGGGTTTGACCGGCACTTCATGCAAATCTTCAATCAACAGCGTACTAGGCGCAACACTTACAACTGGACTGGCACCTGGACTGACAACAGTATTCTGCCCGGCCTGACGCACGTAAACGGCGGCCAAGCGTTGGCGTCCGGTGTCACTTGCTTGATTGTTTGGCGCAAGGGTTGCGATAACCGCCTCGCCAATATCGCTCGACAACCGCAGCTCAAGCAGCCAATCAGCACCGTCCTCACCCGAACTGTTCGCCTGGTCGAAACCATTAACTAGAACAACCGTAGCCGACCGGCTTAATGCCTCGCGTAGCCGCTCAGCAACAGCCGTCAACAGTTCATCACCAGAGTTCGCCACTGCAACTTGTACATCGCCGTCGAGGCCTCCACGCAACGCACATTCGATATTTTTAAGCAATAGCGCTGAGATCTGGTTGTGTCGATCACCTGGCAGAGGACTGTCAATGGTCCCTGCAGGTGCGCTAGCGACTAAGCGCGCCAACGCATGACGTTCCTGTTGGGTTAAAACGCCTCGCCACTGCAAATAACCGCCACTCACCCAAATGCCTTCTTCAACATCCGCCATGGCAATGGTCACCAACGATCGGCTACGCGATTCACTGGTGATCTCCACACCTAGAAGATAGGGCGTGTTACGAGGTACCCCACAGCGATCAGCACCGGTTTGCCAGGCAATCTGGACGCCTTTGATCTGGGTCAGGCGATGCGTCAACTGATCGCGAACGGCCGCAGAGAGTTGATTGCTGCCCAAGGCGGGACGACCACCTGCCATGGTCACGACTCGAATCTGCTCGCCTTGAAAACGCGGATGTTTGCCTACCAGTACGGCAAGCTCAGGAATCGCATCGTTCTGCAACCAACGGCCCAGCTCACCAGCAAACAACTCGTTGGCTGAGCCTCGAGACGAATCACCAAAGGCTGGCGTCGTCAAAGCCACAAGCACAAGCACAACAACACCAAACCACAACGTCCGACTACCCAGGCTCCCTGCTCTCATAAGCCCTGCCCTCCCGAACTGGAAGCGGACGAGACGTGAGAACGTGGGTTTGTTTCGTGACGTACGGCGCCCAATCGATCAACAACAAGCTGACCGCTCGACTGGGTTGCGACCAGCGACGCAATACGTTGCTCAATGCGCGCGGGCATCACCACACCCCACTTGAAACCAGCGGTGTCATTCACTGCCGCTGCGGCTGATCTACCAATCGCTGTCGGAATAGTCTGCGGCATCAATTCATAGAGTTTGTGCGGTGCAGGCGCGGCCTCAAAGGCATAGTTTTTTGCCAACCGAAACGCCGTTTGGTCTTTAAACAAATACAACCCCACATCGCCGGCGGTAATGAGCCGCAAAAAATCCCGATCCGAATGGAACCGCAGGGACAAGCCTTCTTCGGGTTCAGATTCTGACTGCGTCGCAGGCGTTATTGGCGCTATCGGCACCGGGATAGCCGCCAATATCGTGGGTGGCTCTACTACCGGGGGCACCAAGTCAATAACTGGGGTAATAGCGCGTGGGGTCGAGACAATTTCGGGGACTGACGATGTAGGCTCAGGTATCGGGGCTGAAACAGCAATAGAATCAGGATTAGCCGCCTGCGGTGTAACCGGCGGACGCACATCCCGCACCAACGCCATAATCGCAACCAGGCAAAACCCGATAATGGCCATAAATCGCATCACGTCAGCCTGCAGACTTTCACCATCAACGGCGGCGTGACTCGATGCTACCGATCGACTACGCAAGTGCACGAGAGTCTCCGCCCACAGCATCGCCAGAACCATTCTCGCGGGGTTCACTGGATTTCCCTAACACGCGCGCCTCAATCCGCTGCGTCGCTTCTAGCAGCGCCTGAACGTCACTGCGCTGCTGGCGGTCAAACAGCTCCTGCAAACGCGTGCCCAGCAAAACAGTTTTCACCAGCCGCATCAGATAACCCCCGATGCCGCCGACAATGGTGGTGGTGAGCGCTAAAAGTATGCCTCCATCGACAAGCTTTCGTAACACCGCGTCTGCGGAATCAACAATGGCTACCGGCGAATCCCCAAGTGCTGCTTGCAACGCACTGCGCATGCCGACAGCGGTCCAGATTACGCCGATACCCACAAACAGATGCATCCATACATCAGACAGCTGGTCGAGCTGTGTAACACGACGACTATTCGGGTCAACAATTAATAGCCTATGCAGCTGCCCAATGTTGACAGCGTAGAGCAGCAGAACCAGGGAGAAAATCCAGAAACTATGCCCAAGATTAAGTGTGATCCACGACCAAACACTGGCCGTTTGCGTGACGGCTTGCGCATAGGGAAACGCCTGTTGCTCTGCGGCAACTAGCGCAATCACCATTAGTGCGGTGCCGCATATCACCCCACTAACAAAACCCCAGCCACTGCTGTGACGCTCAGGCGCACTGCCAGACATTGGGTTTAGCGCGATAGCCGGTGAGTCCAAAGCGCTCACCGACCGGCGTTAGTGCCAGCTTCGCAAGCGCGACAGGTTGCCGCCAGCACAAGCTGGGTCTCTTTCAACAGATTGTCAGCGAGGTAATAGCTGGCGTTGTCTGAGCTTACACGCAACAGGCCAAGCTCTTTGTCTTGGAGCTCCGTTTTCATGTCAGAGATTACCCGTGCCTGCACAGGGCAGGTTTGCGAACAGGTATTGTAGTCGCCCGCTAGCGAGACAAACTTCACGTTGAAATAGCGATTGTACAGATCGCGCGCCTGACGCTTGCTGATAACTCCCATGTCGTTGACCCGCAGCAAGTGATCACTAAAAAGGCGCTTGTTTTCAGTGTCCGGGTTCGCCTCAGCCGTCGCGAGATTGTCTTTGAAATAACTGTCGAAACGGTATTCGCAACCACTACCAAGGCGACGCTCGGTTTCAACCATAGCGCTTTCCAAGTTGTTACCGAGCCGCCCGCCGCAGAGATCAGCCACCGGCGCCGCTTCACACGCGCTAAACAGCACTGTCGCGACAATCAAACCCAGCAACCGCGAGGCGCGCTTGAGGTTTTGAGTGAATATCTGGGAAGAGGCTTTAGAAGTGTATTGGGCATCGAATCGTATGGTCATATTTAATCTCGCTTAAACTGAGGAGCAAAGGGCGCAGAACGGGGCAACAGTCTGCAACCCACTAATATTCCAGCGGGCTGACAAATTCTGATTTACCAATCTGATAAGGCGCCTCTGCAATGGGTAAGTCGCTTATCGATTCACCAAACAGAATCTCCTTAACACCACCCACTACCGCCGCCATCTCGGGTGTAATGACGCCAAAGGATTGATTGAGTTGCTCCATGAGCGACGCTCGAGCAATCTCTTCCTGAGTCGCCGCAATCAACTGCGCGGCTTCTTCCATATCGAGATAGATGTCGGACGCAACAACAGCAAGAGACCCACCGGGGCCTTCGCTGTTACTCGCAACCAACTGGTAATACTGCTTAAACCGGTCGCTCAGCCGAACACCGGAACGCCCCCGCAAGGCCGGCCGATTGGCCTGCGCCGCCGCGACTGAACCCGATTTGCCTAGCAACTGATCCTGCAACGTACTGGGTGTAGTGCGCTGACCAAGCTCTTTGCGCAAACGTTTTTCGAGACTCAACCGCGTTGAGTTTACCGCCTTCTCCATTGTGGGCAGCCGGTCGCTCATGAGTTCCAGCATCTCGAGATAGGTCGAGCCGATCTGTTTGGAAATCTGCGCGCAGCCTTCATCGCCATCAGCCCCTTGGCATTGACTATCGGTGTACAGCTGTTGCTGCAAATCAAGGCGATGAATCACCTCCTGCAGTCCATTCTCCATCTCTTCAGCAACGGCGCCGGTCTCGCGAATGTCTTCCAACACCGTTGTCGGAAACAACCGCATTACGGGCCCAGAGGCACCCCCTGCTGACACGCCAACAGCGCCGGTAACAGCTACCTCTGCGTAAAGCGGTTGACAGACCGCCAGTGTACTCAGCAAAACGGCTGCGAGCCCGGGTAATCGTCCAGTTGGTAATTGTGTGTGCACAGAATTCTCCTTCAGGAATCAGCAACAATGGGTGCAACGTCTGGTTCAGCTCGAACGTGCAGCTCAAGGGTGTCGCCCGGGTCGTAATCCATGCGACGTTTGTAGAGGGTGTTGTTGTAGCTATAGGTCACGTCATAGCCGGTCACCTGCGTGACCTCGCGCGTACTTGTGGTCGTGCGGCACTGATATTCAGGTTGATATTCGTGTTGGTATTCGCGTTCATTCCAGTGTCTAGCATCACGGCGTCGAGAGTAGTAGCGCCCATCATCCGCTCGGTAGCGCTCTCTTCTAGACCCGGAGCTCGCAATCGAGGAGCCCAGTAAGGCACCCGCGACGGTCAGCGCTTTCTTGCCATTACCACCACCAAACTGATTACCAATCACACCGCCAATAAGCCCGCCGAGCAGTTGCGAACCAACACCACCACGGCGATCGTGGCGCCGTTCATAAGCCGATTCGCGACGGGAATAACCGCCCGAGTAGTGATCAAATCGAGCGTCTCGATAGCGGCTTTCGCGCACGGGTGAGCAGGTTTTCTCCGGCCGCTCAATAATACGGGTAACCTCAATGGCCCTTGCACTTACCACTGGGACAGCCACAACATAGTTCTGCGAGGGCAGCGCTCGCTCCTGCGCCGCTGCAGTCAGAGAACCAGCTAACACACTGACCAAAACGCTGGCACGGAATGTGCCTCGCAGCGAAACAGACTTTAACGGCGCCATTGACGGTATCTCCGGTATTTATCGCGCTAAAACAATCGGTATTCGTCGCACTAATGTTTCAAAGTGTGATGAACCTGTTGCTCATGCTACAAACTCGTTGCTAAACAATTCCTGAACGCTGACAATTCTCTGGCACAAGCCTCAGACCACACACCGCAGCCCACGGATGGAATTCGCGGTTGAAATAGCTCATAAATGGATCGAACCAATGACCGAACTCACCTGCTTCAAGGCCTACGACATCCGCGGCCGCGTACCTGACGAACTCAACGAAGCCATTGCAGAACGCATCGGCCGCGCTTTCGCCGCCGTTGTTACCCCTAGAAAAGTTGTCGTTGGGCACGACATACGCCTCACCAGCGTCGCCATCAAATCCGCCGTCACCAAGGGCCTGCTGGCCGCCGGCGTTGACGTCGACGATATCGGCCTGTGTGGTACAGAGGAGATCTATCACGCCACTTTTGCGGGCGGCTACGACGGCGGCATCGCCATTACGGCTAGCCACAATCCCAAAGACTACAACGGCATGAAATTTGTTCGCGAAGGGTCACAACCCATTAGTGGCGACACCGGTCTGTTCGATATCAAAGCTCTGGCTGAAACCGGCACGTTCACTGATGCCGCCACTAGCGGTGTTCGCACTGAGGTAGATTTCACCAATGCCTACAAAGAACACCTGCTGAGCTACGTCGACATTCCTGCCTTCAAACCATTGAAGGTTGTCGTCAACGCGGGTAATGGTGGCGCCGGCCGCGTTATCGATCTACTTGAGTCAAGCCTGCCGTTTGAATTCATCAAAGTGCATCACGAGCCCAATGGCGAATTCCCCAATGGCGTGCCCAACCCTCTGCTCGAAGAAAATAGAACCCCCACCATCGACGCTATCCGCGAACACGGCGCTGACTTGGGTTTGGCCTGGGATGGCGACTTTGACCGTTGCTTTTTCTTCGACGAGAACGGCCGCTTTATTGAAGGCTACTATGTGGTTGGTTTCCTTGCCGCTGCGTTCCTTGCTAAAAACCCAGCAGGCACTCGCATCGTCCACGACCCCCGCCTGACCTGGAACACCATCGATCTTGTTGAATCGGCCAACGGGGTGCCCGTGCAGTGCAAAACCGGTCATGCGTTCATCAAAGAACGTATGCGGCTCGAAGACGCCGTATACGGTGGCGAGATGAGCGCCCACCACTACTTCAGAGACTTTGCCTATTGCGATAGTGGCATGATTCCCTGGTTGCTAACGGCAGAGCTTATGTGCAAACAAAACATCAAGCTCTCAGAGCTGGTTAACGAGCGCATGAAACTGTTCCCCGTCAGCGGCGAAATCAACCGCACCATCGAAAACCCCGCGGCCCTTCTTAACCGCGTCGAAGCCCATTTTACAGCCGACGCCGAATCCATCGAGCATGTGGACGGCCTGTCGATGGTGTTTGCCGAGTGGCGCTTCAGCCTGCGCATGTCAAATACTGAACCCGTGGTGCGACTGAACGTCGAGTCGCGTGGGGACACGACGCTAATGGAAGAAAAACGCGACCTGCTGCTTGGCATGATGACTTGATGCAACAGACGTGACCCAACGCAAAGATCGCATTGATCTAAGCGGGGCCCTCTGGTTAATCAGCTTCAGCTTTCTGCTGGGGTTCAACCAAGCACTGGTCAAGCTCGTCAACGACGGGCTAGCGCCGTTTGCACAGGCAGGCCTACGTTCGCTAGCCGCGCTTTTACCCGTACTCATTTACGCGCTGATAATGCGCAAACGGCTGTCCATAACGGACGGCTCACTGCCACTAGGCGTGCTCAACGGCATCTTCTTTTCCCTCGAATTTGCACTGCTGTTTCTCGCCCTCGATTTCTCAACCGTCACCCGGGTTTCGCTGTTCTTCTACACCATGCCACTGTGGGTCGCCATTGGTGCTCACTTTCTCATTGAGGGCGAACAACTCACCCGACAAAAGTTCGTAGGACTCAGTGTCGCTCTTGCCGGCGTTGCCCTCGGACTGTTCTCCGGCGCTAACACCGAAGCAACCCAAACCGGCTCCACCAGCCTGTGGGTCGGCGATCTTATGGCCCTAATCGGCGCCATCTTTTGGGCCGGCGTTGCCTTGCTGCTGCGCACTACTCGCCTCGCGAAAGTGTCAGCAGAGATGAACCTGCTCTATCAACTCGCCGTGTCAGGGATTGTGCTAACCGCCTGCGCGTGGCTGTTCTATGAGCCCATCCGCGAGCCCAATGCGCTAATCTGGGGGGCTTTCACCTTCCAGGTGATCTTTGTCGCTTGCATTGGCTTCCTGGGCTGGATCTGGCTGTTAAACACTTATCCGGTCACCGATATGGCCTCCTTCAGCCTGCTGACACCCTTATTTGCTATCGGCTTTGGCTGGCTCATATTCGACGATGACATCACCTGGCTATTTCTTTGTGCTCTGGCGCTGGTGTTAATAGGACTGGCACTGGTGAACCAGCGTCGGTAATAATCGCCTGAGTTGTGCAGACTGACTTTGGAACTGACATTGCGTCCGCCACCACCCAAACCAGCAAAGGAGCCACCAATGACCGGCCGACTCTCAGGCAAGCGCGTACTCATCACCCAGGCTGACGATTACATGGGCCCTGCCACCTCGGCATTGTTCGCCACCGAAGGCGCAGAGGTATTGCTCGATCGTTCTGATCTAACACAGCCCAGAGCCTGTGAAACACTCATCGAGACCAGTGGTCGAATTGATGTACTGATTGCCAATCTGGCTTCCGTCAACTTCAGTGGCATTCCGGCCACCGACCTCAACGACGACGACTGGCACACCACCTTCGATATGATGGTGCACCCGCTGCATCGACTGTGTCGCGCACTCATGCCGCAGATGATTGAGCGCAAAGCGGGCAAGGTTGTGGTGTACGGCAGCGCCGTAGCACTCAAGGGCCTAAAAACAGTCACTGCCTATAGCGCCGCAAGAGCGGCCCAGGTCGGCTATGTGCAATCACTGGGCGTGGAAGTCGCGCCGCACAACATTCAGGTCAATCTGATCGCGCAAAACTACGTTGAGAACCCCGTGTACTACCCTGACACGCTAAAGAGTAACGAGAAATTTCAAGCCTCACTAAAACGCCAAGTCCCATTGGGCCGGCTGGCAACGGCGGAGGAAGACGCCCAGTTTGCGCTGTTCCTCGCCAGCGAAGAGAGTAACTTTTTTGTCGGCCAAGCCATTCCATTCTCGGGCGGTTGGATTCAGCGCTAGCAAAGGAGGCCCAAACAATGAGCAAGCCATCTAATGAGAGGCAGCGCGAACTGATAGAACAATACAAGGACACCCCCAAACAGATGGGCGTGTATTGCATTCGAAATTTGGCCACCGATCGCCGCTTCATTGCCGCCAGTAAAGACATTCGGGCGCGCTTCAATCGTCACAAATACGAACTCCGTACGGGCGTGGAGCGACTATCAGACGAACTCCAGCAGGATTGGATTCGCCTCGGAGCAGACAACTTCGAGTTTATCGTGTTGGATGTTCTCGAACCGCTCGACGAACCCAATTACGATCCCACAGAAGATCTCGAATTGTTAGCAACGCTGTGGTTAGAGAAAATGCAATCTGCGGTTCCAATGGTCTACAACCTGCCAGTTGGCTAGGGCCTGACCAGCGCCCAGCGCTCGTGATCACGCCAACGGCCGCGAACTTTAAGATAACGCGGCGAATACCCCTCACACTGAAAACCACAGCGTTTTGCCAAGGCAATCGAGGCTTCGTTACCCGGCTGGATATTGGCTTCCAGCCGGTGCAAACCCATCTCCTTAAAAGCAATACCGCAGACCTTGCGTAATGCCCAACTCATCACACCCTGTCCTTCGGCGCCGGCAAACACGTAATAGCCAAGATAGGCGCTGCAAAAGTTACCCCGAACTATATTAGTGACGTTAACTACGCCTGCAAGAGCTGAGTCGTTGCACACTAGAAAGCTTCGGACTGTATCGAGCTCACTAGACGTCAACCAAGCCAAGAATTTCTCCTCGCTATCCGGCGGACTAACCCAAAGGCCATGCACGTCTCGACTACAACTGACTTGCTCCAGAAACTCTGTTGCATCCAGCTTCTTGGGTGAGCGCAGGCTTAGCCTCGCCACCATCAGGAACTACAGGACAACATCGAACAGCCAACCCGCGTTCGGGCCCATTCCGGCCGTTTGCCAGCGTATTCTTCCCGCCCGGGTTGCTCTGTATAGGGATCACGCAACACATCGAGCTGGGTTTCTATCCGCGAAAAGTCGCCTTGCTCGGCCGCATCAATCGCAAGCTGAGACAGGTAGTTGCGCAACACATAGAGCGGATTAACCGCATTCATTGCAGCTCGTCGCGCGTCCAGAGTCTGTTGGTCATCGCGTAACCGCGCAGCATAGTTCTGCAGCCAACCGTTCCAGGCCACCTGCACGTCACCCGTTAAGGTCGCTGGATCGTACAGCGCAGACGTCAGCACACCAGTTAGATCGGCACTGGCACTCTCTTCACGGACATCGATATCCACAAGGTTGCGATAAAACAACGTCATGTCTATTTCGGTCAACTGCATCACCGAATTGAGGGCATCCGTCAGCTCACCGTCTCTGGCTTCAAACGACTGCAAGCCCAACTTTTGTCCGAGCATGGCGTTCCACGTTTCGACATAGTTGGTCTCAAAACTCGCTAGAATCTTTTCAAGCGCAGCGGCATCGTTCACCAAAGGGAAAATGGCGTTAGCGAGCTGCAGCAGGTTCCATTGGGCAACTGCGGGTTGATGCGCAAAACGATAGCGTTTGCCCTGGGCATCAGTGGTGTTCGGCGTCCAGTCGGGGTCGTAGTCTTCAAGCCAACCGTAGGGACCAAAATCGATGGTTTCGCCAAGCACCGACATGTTGTCCGTGTTCATAACGCCATGCACAAACCCTACCCGCATCCAGTGCGCGACCATGGTTGTCGTGCGAGCAGCTACTTCTGCAAACCACGCTAGTGCCCGTTCCGGACCGGGAGCAATACCGGCAAGCTGCGGAAAGTCGGTGGTTACGTTGTAATTCAGAAACTGTTCCAAAAGCTCTGTTTCGCCGCGCGCGGCGAGCATCTGATAGTGACCAAACCGAGTAAAAGACGGCGACACCCGGCACACCACTGCACCCGGCTCCATCGCGGCGTTGCCATTGTAAAGCACATCGCGCATCACCTCGTCGCCTGTCAGACTCAAACTTAGCGCTCTTGTGGTGGGCACACCTAAATGGAACATCGCTTCACTGCAGAGAAACTCTCGCACAGAAGAACGCAGCACCGCCAAGCCATCTGCGGTTCGTGAATAGGGCGTCTCGCCAGCGCCTTTGAGTTGCAACACCAGTCGCTGCCCCTCGGTATTCACTATTTCGCCGAGGTTGATGGCTCGGCCATCACCAAGCTGCCCAGCCCAGTTACCAAACTGGTGGCCGCCGTAACAGGTTGAAAAAGGCTGCATGCCCGTTAACAACCCATTACCTGAAAACACCTGTAGAAACTCTGTACTTGCGCAGTCTGCCGGGCTGAGCCCAAGTAACTCTGCGGTTTCCTTTGCAACTGCAACGAGCTTTGGCGCCGCCGTTGCTGTTGGTGCTACCCGGGAATAACAGGCCTCCGTGAGCTGACGTCTGGCCGGCCCTTCTTCAGGATCCCCAGGCAACTCCCGCAGAAAACTGTTATCAAACTTGAGGTCACCCAGACCATTAGCCGGCTGAATCGATGGCAAAGACATAAGAACTCCGATTGGCTGTGCGCAAGAAGAACGCATTGCTGGTTCAGCTTGCTAGAATACGCCACCCGCGACAGGACGCCCAACCCTTGCCGATTCAAACCGCTTTAGAAATTCCACACGTATTTGCCGGCAATCCGCTCGATCGGGGCGAAGTTCTGCGTCGCGACGAGAATTGGCTGGCTGAGGCTGCCAACCTGCCGGGCGCCCAATTCCTGCCCTTGCACCGCCTCAAGGTGGCGTTAGTAGAAGATCCTGATAACGGCGCTGACAAGCATGCAACCAGTCGCGACCTGTGTTGGTTTGACCGGGACGAGCTTGACGCGCAGTTCAGCGTTGGTGCAATGACGTTGCTGGGCGTCGACGCCAACTCTCTGCCGCATTTTGCGGTCGATGTGCCCGAAGCGCCCGAAACCCCCGTCGGCTACAAGTTCATCGACGCCCGCCACGCCGCTGCGCGGCTTGACACGCCCAGTGCAGGCATCCTGGCCCACGCCCGGGCACAATTGCATTGGCACGCTAACAACGGCTTCTGCGCGGCCTGTGGGGGCCCCACCCAGGCCGGTCGCGGCGGTCAAATACGCCAGTGTCCAGCGTGCGAATCACACATTTTTCCGCGTACCGACCCAGTTGTCATCATGCTGGTGTGCGATGACACGCACTGCCTGCTCGGCCAAGGCAAGATGCGCATGCCGCGCATGAAAATCTATTCCGCGCTCGCCGGCTTTGTCGACCAGGCGGAATCCATCGAAGAAGCCGTACGCCGCGAAGTCATGGAAGAGGCAGGCATCAAGGCCGGTGCGGTACGTTATCACTCCTCACAACCCTGGCCTTTTCCATCCTCGCTGATGATTGGAGCCCACGCAGAACCACTCACCCGCGAAATCAATTTTGATACCGAAGAAATGGCCGACGTCGGTTGGTTTGACCGAAATCAAGTCCGTGCCGCTTTTGCCGGTGAAGGCGATTTTGGCCTACCCGGCGAAATCGCCATCGCCCATCACCTTATTAAACACTGGCTCGATCAGGAGTAACCCCAATGACAGACGACACCCAAACCGCAGACCTGACCATCGCCAAAGACCGTGTGGTTGAGTTTCACTACAAACTCCACAACGACAGCGACGAACTGCTCGAAAGCACCGAAGGCGATGCCCCTCGTGCCGTTCTGATTGGCCATCGCGGTGTGCTCGCGGGCGTCGAAGAAGCCATGTTGGGTAAAGCGACTGGCGAGTCACTGCAGATTACCTTGCCCCCAGAGCGCGCCTTTGGTCTGCGCGACGAAGCCCTCAAAGAACGATTATCAAAGAAATATCTGAAACACGTAAAGCGCCTGACACCCGGGCTGATCACCCAGGTGCAAACCAAGAACGGGACTAAGCCGGTCACGATTTTGAAGGTGGGCAGCAAAGTCGTGGATGTCGATCTCAATCACCCGCGAGCCGGGCAAACCCTGAAATTCGCTATAGACGTGGTCTCAGTTCGCGCCGCAACCGAAGAAGAAATTGCGCATGGGCACGCGCATGCGCCGGGCGGACACCACCATTAGCCAGAAACCAGAGTCTATCGGGGAACAGAGCCTACCGAGGGGGTATCGACGACCGCGGCTAACGGGTACATACTCAGCCCCGGCCTGACGCTCATGCCACCCCCCTCCAGCGGGAAAGTACCTTAACGTGCGGAGCAACTAACCTCATCGAACCTGATTGTTCGAGCCGATCGCATAAGGAGGGATTGTGACAACTGCTCGAACCACGAGGTTTGACATGAAGCTATCCGCCCCCGTCTATCGCTTAAAGCGACAAGCACGACTTTTGGCACGCCAAGAGAACATCCCCCACCACAAAGCACTGGATCGAATTGCACAACAGGAAGGCTTTGAGTCCTGGAGTCTGCTCGCAAAACGCTTAACAGAAGATCAAATCGGTCGACAGGTGATTGACCAGTTGCAGATTGGTGATCTGCTGTTGGTCGGCGCCCGGCCCGGCCATGGAAAAACGCTACTTAGCCTGGAAGTAGCAATAGCCGCCATGAAGAGTGGCCAGAAAAGTGTCTTCTTTTCGCTCGACTACAGCCTAGCTGACATTGCAGCCAGCTTCACAAGTGTAGGTGCAAACCTAAGCGACTTTAAGAACAGCTTCGAGTTTGATGGCTCTAATGACATTTGCGCGCCTTACATCATTGAGCAATTACACAGCGCACCGATTGGCACGGTTGTGGTTATTGATTATCTGCAACTGCTAGACCAGCAACGCCAAACTCCCCCACTGCTGGAACAGATTACATCGCTCAGAGCATTCGCTCGCGAACGCGGCTTGATCTTTGTGTTTGTGTCTCAAATCGAACGGGCGTTCGATGAGCAAGCGCATGTGCTACCGGGGCTGTCTGACGTTCGATTGCCAAACCCGCTAGACCTCACACTCTTCGATAAATCCTGCTTTCTGCGCGATGGCCACATCGAACTGCAGGCGCATCACTGAGGATGGCAGAAGGGGTCAGAATTAATTCTGACCCCGCATCATCTGCGCCCGCATCATCCCAACTATTCGCCGAGCATCGACGCGTAGGTCAACACCTTGAACTTACCGGCAAGGTCGGTGCGGTGAGGAATGCTCTGCACCATAAACACACCAATGATTTGTCGCTTGGGGTCGATCCAAAACCGGGTGCCAGCTGCGCCGCCCCAGTTGTATTCGCCCTCTGAGCCCACATCACCCGCAGCACCCGGATCCAGCAGTACGCCGAAGTCGAGCCCAAAGCCAGACCCCTTACCGCCAAACCCAGTTGTAACGTCGGCCATGTGGTCCCGACTCATGAGTTCCACTGTACGCGGTGACAGCAATCGAACGCCGTCCAGCTCCCCCCCATTCAACATCATCTGCGAGAATCGCAGGTAGTCCATCGCCGTGGAAATCAGACCGCCGCCGCCGCTCTCAAACGTGGCACCGGGTTGAAAACCACGGTTGGCGTATTCGTCAGCAACCTCTAGTTCGGTTGAGGTGGTGGTGCTAAGAAACGCGTTCAACCCGCCGGGTGTGCCTATTGGTGCGTAGAGTTGCGCAAAACGATCGCGCTTGTCGGGGCGAATGGTAAAGCTGGTATCGGGCATGCCCAATGGCTCAAAAATTCGCTCACGCAGAAATTCAGAAAACTTCTGGCCACTCAAGCGCTCGATCAATGCACCCTGCACGTCAACGGAAACGCTGTAATGCCAACGCTCACCGGGTTCGTATTGCAAAGGGATTTTACCCAGCTTGCTCACAAAGTCAGTCAGGGTCGGGTGATCACGCAGCAAACCCGCGTCTCGATAGGCCTTATCAACTTCAGTGTTACCAAACACACCGTAGGTAAACCCAGCGGTATGCCGCATCAGATCCCGAACGGTGGGCTGACGACGTGGCTTGCGCGTTGTGCCGGCAACGCTTGCGTCTCCCTCGCCCTCGGTCATGCTTTGGGTGCCATCAGAGGTCGCACTGGTGCCGCCATCAGCGGTAGAGACCGCCACTTCAAGGTTAGCCAGTTCCGGCAGATACTTGGCGACCGGATCGTTTAACAAAAATTTGCCTTCCTCGTGCAGCATCATCAGTGCCACACCCGTGATCGGCTTGCTCATGGAATAGATGCGGAAAATAGCGTCATCCACCATTGCCTTACCGGCTTCACGATCGCTGTTGCCCCAGGTGCTTGAGTAGATAATGTTGCCGTTACGCGCGACCAATCCAAGGCCGCCCGCCATAACACCCGCCTCTACCTGAGCATTCATGTAGGTATCGATTTTTGCCAGTCGGGTCGCATCAAAGCCTTCGCGGTCTGGCCGCACCGTGCGCATGTCACGGGCCGAACCAGGCAACGACAGCACCAGCAAGCTCATTGCGACTACAGACGCAACTAAAGCGCTCAATCTCTTATTCATTCGTTTCTCTGCCCCTCTTTGTAAAATAGTCCTATCCAGCGCCTGAGATTACCACGTCACGGGCTACGCGCAGACCGATGCCCTGTACAATCAAACCACATTTACCCAGATGACCACGACCATGAATACCAGTAACAGATTTGGCCTATCCGGCCTACTACTGGCGGTGTTCAGTGTAACGATTGCAGTATTGCTATCCGCATGCACGGCAACCAGCGAGACCCTCGCTGGAGCTATCAACAACACCACCACAACAGAATCCGCAACAGAATCCGAAACCGACCGCCTCAACGCCTGGTTCGAGACGAAGTATGAGGAGGAGCTGCAACGCAGCCCGCTCAGCTTGACCGTGCTTGGCCGCAAGGAAAAGTACAACGAGGTTGATGATGCATCCGAAGCTGCGCAGGATAAGGAGCTTTCGATCAGCCGAGCCAATGCGGCAGAGCTGCGTGAACGATTCGACTACGAGCAGCTGACAGACGAAGGTAAGCTCTCTCGGGACATCTGGCTGTATCAAAACGAACGCAAAATTGACGCTGATCAATTCCGCAATCACGACTTTGTTTTTGATCAGATGAGTGCCGTGCAGTCGTTCTACCCGACCTTCATGATCAATTTCCACAAGGTGGACGAGGTTGCCGACATGGAGGCCTACACGGCCCGCCTGGGCGGAATAGCGACCACCATACGTACCCTTTTGGGCCGGGCACAGAAGTACGCCGCACAGGGCGTCCGACCACCACGCTTCGCGTATGACGGCGTCATTGACCAGTCGAGCAAGATCATCGACGGCGCGCCATTCACGACGGTCGCAAGCAGCGCCTCTGCAAGCGACGCAGACAGCGCGATATGGCGTGACGCCAAATCGAAAATTGCAGCACTGCTTGAAGCCGGCAAGATCGACCCACCAACCGCCGCTCGACTCGAAGCGGAAGCACGCAGTGCATTGGTTAAAGATTTTGAACCCGCCTACGCCGAGTTGATCGCCTGGTTTCGTAGCGACATCGACAACACAGATCGCATCGCCACCGGTGTTGGCCGCCTGCCACGCGGCAAGGCGTATTACGAAGAGCGCCTGCGCGCATCGACAACCACCGACATGACTGCAGCCGAAATCCATCAACTCGGTCTTGACGAAGTGCAGCGCCTGAACGCTGAGATGTTAACGGTGATGAATGAGGTCAAATTCAAAGGTTCGCTGCAAGACTTCTTCGCGTTCATTCGAGAGGGCAAGCAATTTTATTACCCTAATACCGATGCCGGCCGGCAGCGATACATTGACGACGCCGAGACCAAACTCGACTTCATCCGTCAGCGCCTACCCAAGTATTTTGGTCTGCTGCCAAAAGGCGATGTGGTCGTAAAACGAGTCGAAGCTTTCCGCGAACAAGACGGCGCCGCACAGCACTACAGAGCCGGCACACCGGATGGGTCGCGCCCCGGTGTGTATTACGTGCACCTGTCTGATATGACCGCTGTGCCGGCTAACCAACTTGAGGTCATTGCGTACCACGAGGGCTTGCCCGGACACCACATGCAGATTGCCATCGCGCAAGAGCTTGAATCGATGCCCACCTTCCGTCGGCAAATCCATTTCACAGCCTACATTGAAGGCTGGGCGCTGTACGCCGAATGGCTGGCCATCGAGATGGGCGCCTACGACGATCCCTACGCCAACTTCGGACGACTCACCAGCGAGCTGTGGCGCGCCATTCGCCTGGTTGTTGACACCGGTCTGCATTCCATGGGCTGGACAGAACAGCAGGCGATCGATTACTTCGCCAGCAACTCACCCGAGCCATTGGCCAGCATTACCTCGGAAATTCGGCGCTACATCGTGACGCCCGGTCAGGCCACCAGCTATAAAATTGGCATGCTGAAGATTCGCGAGCTACGGACAAAAGCTGAACAGGCACTGGGCGAAGACTTCGATATTGCCGGGTTCCACGACACCGTGCTCGGTGGTGGCGCACTGCCACTCGCCTTGCTTGAACGTCGGGTCGATCTTTGGATCAACAGTTTTAAGTAGCTCTCAATCTAATTAGGGCAACAGGGTCGGCGACAATGGTGGTCGCCGGCCCCACTCCGACTCACTGTAATTGGCCGCCAAATAATCGAGCAACTTGCCCTCTTGTTCCGGTGGAATGGGCCACAGGTTCTGGGTGCGCTGCATCCAGCGCAACGTCGTTAGCCAGTAGTCGCGATCGCCTCGGTTGGCGGTAACCAAACGATAAGAATGACAAGCCCCACAGTGGGCTTTGGCCAATTCCCAGTCAGTGTCTATGATCAGGCCACTGCTTGAATCAAGTGCCGCATCGCCCGGCTCAGCAGCGTTCCCGATAAAGGGCACTGTGCAGACAAAAATGGCAGCTACAAGCCACCTTTTATGCCAGCCATTAAACCCCAACAACCGGCGCATTCTAAACAACCTGTACCGCAACGCGATGGCAGGCATTGTTCAGATACCCCTTGGGATTCCAACCGGGCACGATCATCGGCTGCATGCGATCTTGGTCATCACGCGCGCGCGCCCAGACTTCGTAATAGCCTGGCTGCTGGAACGCGATCTTGGTTTCGAACTGCTGCCAAGCCAACCTGTTTGCGGGCCTAGACAATTCTGTGCGCTGCCAGGTCGCACCAAAATCAATGCTGATGTCAACGGCCTTTACTCGATTGTCACCCGCCCAGGCCTGTCCACGCACAGCCAACTCAGTGCTGCGAATGGTCCGCACGCCCGACTCTGGAAAGGTGATCAAAGACTTAACCGGCATCGATTCAATGATGCGCATATCTTTGTCGTCGACCTTAGTTCCGGGGGCAACGCTTAAACTGGGAACACGATAAGACTTACCCCCCATCTTTGGGCCGTCGTGCTCACGATCACGTATCAATATCTCGGTCACCCACTTGCCGCTAACTGACCCGGGCCAACCACCGCACACCATGCGCAGCGGTGCGCCGTGGAGGTTCCAAACCGAACCACCATTGAGTGCATACGCCAACAACGATTCTTTCTCCATCGCCTTCCCGATCGGCACCCCACGCGAAATAGGCTGTTTGTTTGGGTCTCCTGACAGGTGCGTATCAGCGCCAACATAAGCGACGTACTTAGCCCTGCGAGTGACACCGCAGGCTTTGAGCACATCAGCCAACCGAGCTCCCGTCCATTCTGGACAACCGACCGCCCCAGTACTCCACTGGTTACCGCTCGCGCGCGGGCGAAACTCTGAGCGGCCATTGCCACCGCATTCCATTTGCAGTTGCAGCGTGGCCGATTTGAACTCACTGCGCAGCTGCGCCAGTGAAAAGGTTCGTGGTGTCTCGCAAGCTTCGCCATGCACTCTTAAGCTCCATGTTGCCGGATCCACATTGACCGGCGGTACGCCGTTGTTGCGCACAAACAGAGCTTTTGTGGGTGTAATTGCATCAGCGAGCAGATGCGCTGGCGTCTCTGCATTGAGTGGACGATCGTTAAGCAAGCGCAAACCCTGCTTGCCGGCGATAGCCAAAGGCCCCGACAGCGCCTGGGCGGCCTGAGCCGTGGCAATCACTTCGCCTGAGGCCGCGGCGTAACTCGCCACCGGCAATAGTCCGACCGGCGCGAAGCGTGCCATCGGCACTGCCATCCCCAACATTCGCCAGGCTGACAGGGCAAGCCCGCTGGTTAACAGCTGGCGCCGGCTCATGCCTGCAGCGTCCACCCCAACAGTATCGGGTGCCGCATCGATTAGCGCCCGCTGTAGCTCGGTTAGTCCACGTTCGTCCATGCTTGGCCCTCAGTTTCTGTAAGGCAGCAGTAACGGCTACTTTTGCCAATGGCCGCAACGACTGCTGAAGTCGCGGTTTGCGGAGCCTAGCACAGGCATTATCTGAGGTAATCACCGTGCTAATCTCACTCGGTCCGACAACAAAAACAGGGTTATCCAATGAGTACAGAGCAACAGGCGCAGAAAAAAGTGGTTGTCATCGAAGGCGACGACGCCTCCCCCGAAGCGATGCGCCCCACCGTCGATTTGCTTAAATCCTTACAGCTCCCCATCGAGTGGCAGTACCCGGAAATAGGTGAGGTTTCACAAGCGAACGGCGAAGGCGCTTTTCCAGCCGCGGCCAAGGCCATGATTGACGCCTCTGACACCACGTTTTTTGGCGCAACCTCGGGCAGCAGTGGCGCCGCCCTATTCTATTTACGCTGGGGGCGCGGCACCTACGCCAACGTACGTCCTTGCCACTACCTGCCAGGATTCAATTCCCCGCTGGCAAAACCTGAAGGCATGGACTTTGTGATCATTCGGGAAAACCTCGAAGACCTATACCTTGGCATTGAGGGCGACCTGGAAGAACTCGCGCACCTCAATCTCACCTCGCGCACGGCACGCAAAGGCATTGGCGAATTTGGCCCTGGCAAATTTGCCATCAAGGCAATCACCGAAGAAGGCACCGAGCGCGTTGTCCGCTTTGGCTTCGAACTGGCAAAACGGCGCAAAGCGGCGGGACTTGGCAAAAATAAGGTCACCGTCACCAGCAAGTACAACATGCTCAGTGTGTCTGATGGTTACTTCAAAGAAGTGGCTGGTGAGGTCGCAAAGAACTACCCCGACATTGAGTACGACACCTACATCGTTGATGACTTTTGCTGTCGAATGATTGCCGACCCACACCAGTTTGACGTTGTGGTGATGCCCAACCTGTATGGCGACATACTCAGCGATGGAGCCGCTGGCATGATGGGCGGCATGGGGCTAGCGGCCAGTGGCTGCTATGGCGATCGCTACGCCTATTTCGAATCGGCCCACGGCACCGCACCAGACATCGTCGGCCAAAACATCATCAACCCCACAGCCTGCTTGCGGTCGGCCGTGATGATGCTCGACTATCTCGACTTTGGCGGGAAGGCTCGCGCACTAGAGCGGGCGATTACTCGTGTTTACGCAGACGGTCGTGCACTCACCCGGGATCAAGGGGGCACCGCCTCTACTCAGGAATTTTGTCATGCGATCGCCAAAGCGCTTGCAGGCTAAACGTCAAGCCGTCTGTTCCATGTTGGCCAGCTGTTGTCGAACCTCGGCGTGCTTGGCCTCGGTAATTGGGTATTTCCAAATAAGCGCACAGGCCCCCAGGTAAAACGCTGAGGGCGCAAGCGCAAACAGAAACCGCAGTCCAAACAATTGCTCCGGGGAATTTATACCTGCAGGATCGGGATTGAATTGAAACCAGGACAACCCCTGCAGCGCGAGCCAGGCACCCAGCGAAGCGGCCAGCTTGTAGGTAAACGACCAGGTTGCAAAAAACTGCCCTGCGCGGTTCTCGCCGCTTTTTACATGATCAAAGTCAATCACGTCCGCCTTCATGGAGTTGGGTAAGGCCGCAAACCCACCCGCAGCAAAACCGGTTGTGATGGTTATTGGCAACATCCACCAGAAGTCGCCCTCGCCAAGCAACAAATAAAACGGGTGTGCCAGCGCTATGATTGAAAAACTGCCCACATAAGCCCGGTGCTTACCGATTTTGCCACTCAACCAAACCCAGAAAGGCACTGCCAGCAGATTAGCCAGGTAAAAACAGGCCAGCATAATAGGCGCCTGCTTTTCGGCTTTGAGCACAAACGCAATAAAGAAAATGTACAACGGCGTGGTCATTGCCAGAGCCGTGGATGACACACCAAACGCAAGTATCAGGCGCAGGAAAGGACCGTTCTCGGCCATCAATCGCAAACCATCAACCGTCGAGATTCTGGAGTTCTCGTAGTCTCGTGATTCGCCCACCTTGGTGACGGTGAGATAGACGCAGACTGGCATCACAACCAATATCGTAATACCCACAAGTTTGAGCACGGCTTCGCTACCGCCGACACCCCAAACAAGCAGCGCAACAACCGGAATGAACTGCGCTAGAAAATTACCGACAACACCCAGTGCAGAGCGAGCACCGGTGATCCGAGAACGCTCATTGTAGTCGGGTGACAGTTCAGCCGCCCACGCGTAATAGGGAATCAACATCATGGTTGTGCCCACGCTGAGTACCGACATCCAAATCAGCAAATGCCAGGCACCAGCGCCTTCAGGCGGCAAAAACAACATAAATACTGCTGCCATCATCACCGGCGCTGCAGCGGCAATCCAGGGCCTCCGCCTGCCCCAACGGGTATTGGTTCGATCACACAGGTAGCCACAAACGGGATCCGTGAACACATCAAATATGCGTACACCAAACACGATCCAACTAACGAGACCCAGCGAGACGCCTAGGTCACTGGCGTAGTATTTCGGGACAAACACCAGCACCGGAAAAATCGACATCATCACCGGTAGATCGGTGAGACCGTAGTAAAAGATTGTCGACTTCTTGAGCGCCATACTGTTTTATTTCCCTTTAAGTCACTCTCAATCCAGAACGTTGTTTAACGCCAGATTGCAGTAAATGCCAGGCCGACCACCCACAGTTGGCCTGCAATGCACAGCAAACCGGTCACAGTTCATATTTTTGGCCCCCGCCTCACACCCCTGCTCTGAAGCAGGTTAGCATGGCTGCAACGCATATTATCGTTCACGGAGATGACCCCATGAATCGACTGGCTCGACTCACCGCCACTATTCGACCCTTATTTGCTGGGGCGCTACTGAGCTTTGCCTGCGTAGCGTCAACGGCTGAAACCGCGGCTATCCATTTGCAGGACGGCAGCACCATCCGCGGCGAAGTTGTCTCGCTCAAAGGCGGTAGCTATCAAGTGCAAACCCAGACTCTGGGCGTTCTCGATATTCCACAAACTAAGGTTCGACTGGTTGAATATGGCGCACCAAGCGCCACGTTAAACAATGCTCAGCCCGGCACATCG
>JALZVT010000063.1 GCA_023300545.1 Pseudomonadales bacterium | reverse complement strand
TATGTAGCTCAAGCCCATGCGTTCGGGCACTGAAAAATCCAGCTGCACAGTAGACACCGATTCATCACGGCCGGTAACCGTGCGAAACTGAATGTCGATCTTAGGGCCATAAAAAGCAGCCTCGCCGGGCCCATCCACATAAGGCAGGTCCATCTCTTCGAGCACTTCCCGCAGTACTTGCTCAGAATCAGCCCAAGCTTTCGGGTCATCCACGTACTTCTCTTTGCCTTTTGGATCTTCCGGATCCCAACGTGACAGTCGCAGGAAGTAGTTATCGAGGCCAAGAACACCATAGGCACGCTGGTAAAGTCGAATCACTTTCTTGAACTCGGCTTTAATCTGGTCTTTGGTACAATAAATGTGGGCATCATTCATACACATGCCACGCACACGCATCAACCCACCCACCGCACCAGAATCTTCCATACGATAAACCTGACCATATTCCGCCAGTCGCAACGGCAAATCGCGGTAACTGCGCGGTTGAGCATCAAACACTTTGTGATGGTGCGGGCAATTCATCGGCCGTAAAGCGTAGGCTTCTTTTATGGTCGATTCGCCATCTTCGCCGGTTTCTTTCAGCTCCATAGGCGGATACATGCCTTCAGCGTAATACGGCAGATGGCCCGTTTGGTAATACAGTGACTGCTTTGCCAAGTGCGGCGTCGCCACACGCTGGTAACCGTCTTGAAATTCAAGCTCTTTAGCAAGATTTTCCAGTTCGTCACGAATAACCGTGCCGTTCGGCAGCCACAGCGGCAAACCCTTACCAATGTCATTGTCGATCGCAAAAATGCCCAGCTCACGGCCAAGCTTCTTGTGATCCCGCGCCTGTGCTTCTTCAAACTGGCTGACGTGCTTATCAAGCTCTTCCTTGTCGGCAAACGCCCACACGTAAAGCCGGGTCATCATTATGTTGTTCGAGTCGCCGCGCCAATAAGCCCCTGCAACACTGCGAACCTTGAAGGCGTCGCGCGGAATCTCTTTGGTGGTATCAACGTGCGGGCCTTCGCACATATCAAGAAAAGGACCGTTGCGATAAAAGCTCAGGCCGTCGAGGTTGTTCTTTTCAAGTAATTCTTCTGCGTATTCCCGCTTGTACGGCTCTTCCATCTCCGCAATACGTGCGAGCGCCTCATCAGCAGACAGATCTTCGCGATAAAAGCGCTGACCTTTCTTGATGATTTTTTTCATGCGCCGTTCGAGATCGGGAAAATCGTCTTCGGTGATGGGCTCGGAGAGTATGAAGTCGTAATAAAACCCATCACGAATCGGTGGACCGAAGCCTAGGGTGGTACCTGGACGCATATCAACAACCGCCTGTGCCATAACGTGGGCCAAGCTATGTCGAATTTTGTACAGCGCATCTTCTGCACTGTCTTCGCTTTGATTACCTTGCGCCTCTACATGCGTATTCGGGGCCATCACTTGTCTCCTATCTGTGTCGTCGATCGGTCTGGTTCTCGGCAAGCCGAGAAAAATAACCCGAGCATAAAAAAACCCCGGGGCGTCGCCTGCGGGGTTTCCGATCAGGCGACGGGGTCGCCTGATTGCAATTCGCTCACAGACAACCGCTAGCAGGTGCTAGTTGTCGTCCGGGTCGTCTCAAATTGACGATTACGTGAGTTTTTTGCGTTATTCATAACGTCAGTATAATAGGTGCCTCAGAACACTTTGCAAGCATGTCATTACGGAAAGGGTAAGCTGGTCGCATGGACGTACTCCCCTACATTAAGCCAATCGGCTACTGGCTCGGCCCACTTGCCGCGGTAATCATCGTCACAGCGGCTGCCTTCTGGCTGATTCGCCGCACCTGGCCGGATCATTCTGACGACCGTTTGTCGCGTCAGGTCGCTCTAATTATCGCAACGGTTGTTGCGATAATCATCGTACTGCTGGTGCTACCCTTCGACGACGATACTCAGGGCCAGCTCATCAGCTTGTTTGGCCTAGTGTTAACCGCCGTGGTAGCGCTCGCCTCTACCAACTTTGCATCTAATGCCATGTCCGGGCTCATGCTCAAAGCGGTGGGCAGCTTCAAAGCCGGCGATTTTCTGCGTATTGACGACCATTTTGGCCGCGTTACCGAAAAATCGCTGCTGCACACAGAGATTCAAACCGAAGATCGAGACCTTGTCACCCTGCCCAACCTCTATCTGATCAGCCATCCTTACCGGGTGGTAAGGTCTTCCGGCACCCTGGTTTCCTGCGATGTGTCACTAGGCTACGACGTGCACCGACGGCAAGTGACCAAGTTACTGCTGGAAGCCGGCGAGGCGGCAGAACTGAAAGACTCATTTGTACAGGTCACCGCGCTTGGGGATTTCTCGATCAACTACCGGGTGTCCGGGTTTTTAGCGGACGTTGAAAACCTGATCAGCAAGCGCACCAGCCTACACGTCAATGTTCTTGACGCTCTGCATGAAGGCGGCGTTGAAATCGTCTCGCCAAACTTCATGAATCAGCGGCCCGTGCCTACTGACCACCCTGTCATGCCTTCGCGCTACTACGGTGGCGACGAAGACCACATGGGCAGCGCCGAAAAATTGATGTTCGACAAAGCCGAGCTTGCATCCCGCGTAGAGAAATTACGCGAACAACGCAACCAACTGACCATCGAGCTGCAGACTCTGCAAGACACCGGCCCAGACACCAGTGATCCCAAGAGCTCAACACAGCACACTATGGAACTGACTTGGCGGGCCAAACAGATAGAGGCCCTGGATGCGCTCCTGGCCAACCAGGCGCCACCCGAGGACTAGCCAGAGCGCCCCTTTCAAGCACCTATTCGACCAGACTTCAATAGCCTTCCCAACCACACATTGGGCGGTTTTACCGTACACTCCGAAACTTAATTCGAGGACGCCGTAAGCTGCTTTTCTAGTGCCGGATTTGCCCAACTATCACGCGCTCGCCGTTATGTTGCTAACGGTAATGGCGCTATATCTCTTTACGCGCGATCGTCTGCCCCTGGAAATGACCAGCATCGGCTTGCTGGTCGCGCTCACCCTGGGTTTCTCCATCTTCCCGTTCCCAGGCTTCGATCCAACGGTGCTCTATCAGGGTTTTGGCCATGAAGCGCTGATCGCGGTCTGTGCTCTTATGGTTGTCGGCCAGGGCCTGGTAAACACCGGTGCGCTACAACCGGTCGCCCGAGGGCTGGGTACACTATGGTCTAAAAGCCCTTTTCTAACTTTCTTGCTGACACTGGTTGTTGGCGGCGTACTGTCAGCATTCGTCAACAACACTCCGGTGGTAGTGCTGCTGCTACCCGTGCTCATTAGTGTCTGCGTCCGCAATCGCCAGAGTCCCAACAGTGTGCTCATGCCAATGGGTTTTGCGACCATTATTGGCGGCATGGTGACCACTATCGGCACCTCTACCAATCTGCTTGTGGTGTCACTCGCTAGTGATCTAGGCGTGGCCGAGTTTGGCATGTTCGACTTTGCCAAACCCGCAATGCTTGCCGGCATTGTTGCCATTCTTTATCTGTGGCTGATCGCCCCCAAACTGCTGCCGCAACGAGAGTTCCAACTGCTCGACTTTTCACCCCGCCTGTTTGATACACGCCTACGCCTGAACGATAGCTCTCTGGTCGTCGGCAAAACTCTCGCCGAGGCCATTTCGCTGGCGGGCGGCGAGATGAAAGTGGTGCGAATTCGCCGCAAAAACACGATCCTCATGCCCCTTCCAGACGTCGAATTAAGAGCCGGCGACAGACTGCGTGTACAGGACTCACCGTCGAACCTGATGGCCTATGCCGATGCGTTGCAGGCCACCATGGTTAGTCCGGATCAGGAAGTCATTTCTGACATAAACCCACTCGAAGCCGAAGGCCAGAGCATTGCCGAAATTGCGGTTGTGCAGGGTTCAAGTCTCGACAAAACCAGCCTGCGCTACGCCCAAGTGCTGCTCCGTTACCAGCTCACTGTGCTGGGCCTGCACAGAGCCGGCGAAGAAATTTGGCGCCCCCGCGAAGAACTCCACGACGTGGTGCTGCAACCGGGTGATGTATTGCTGGTACAGGGCCCATCAACCAGTGTCGCTGAACTAAAGCAGGACGCTCAGTTTCTGGTGCTCGATGCAACGGTCGACCTGCCACAAACTAGGCGAGCGCCACTTGCGCTAGGCGTCCTGATTGCAGTGATCGCAACAGCGGCATTTGGCATAGTGCCGATCGCCATTAGCTCAGTGGCTGGTGCCGCCTTTATGGTGATCACCGGCTGTCTGAACATGTCCAGCGCACTTCGCGCAGTAAGTCCGTCTGTGTATTTTGTGGTGGTCGCGAGTCTGGCGCTGGGTCAGGCGTTAATTACAACGGGCGCAACCGGTTACATCACGGCCGCATTTGTTAGTGGAACCGTCGGAGCCAGCCCGACCGTAGTCATGTCACTACTGATGCTGATGCTGGCCATTCTCACCAACGTCGTTTCTAACAACGCAGCAGCTGTTATCGGCACACCCATCGCGGTGGGTATCGCCACCCAGCTCGGTTTACCCGCGGAGCCCTTTGTACTTGCCGTGCTCTTCGGGGCAAACATGAGTTACGCGACACCAATGGCCTACCAAACCAACCTGCTTGTGATGAGCGCAGGCAATTACCGCTTCTCAGACTTTGTTCGAGTAGGATTGCCACTCACCGTTATTATGTGGCTAACACTTACGTTTTTGCTAAGTGCTATGTACTTTTAGAAGAGTACTTTTAGCGCGTCAACTCATCCAGCACCGCACGCACCTCTGCGTCCCACTGCTGGGACACGGTTCTCCCCGCCGGCAGATTGGTGCTGCGCCGTCGATAAGCAATCACACCATCACCATCCACAACAAGCAGACCGGGAATAAACGGAATATCGTAGTCGTCACCGATCGCGTCAGCCTCGCCGATAGCGATCAGTGGGTAGCCCAGACTGCGCGCATAGGCCTCGGGGTCGCCGCGGCCGCGCTCTTTTGTGTTAAAGGTAATGATCTGCACACCTTGCTCTGCATAGTCGCGCTGGATCTTTTCCGCGTAAGGCATGAACGCCTTGCAGTACGGGCACCAGGTGGCCCAGAAAATAAGCACCGCTGGCTTGTCATCGAGCACTTCCGGGAACGAATATTCTTGCTCGCTAATCAAATCAACACCGCTCCAGGGCGGCGCAATATCACCGGGCACAACAGCAAGCGCCGGCAGGGCCAGCGGCAACACAAGACAGGCAGCAAGCAGGCAACGGACCAGTGAGGAGATACGCATGGGCTAAGTCATCCGGAAAAAGAAGGCGCATTCTAGCGCCTTGCTGCATCAGTCCCAAATCGGCAACCTAGTCGTTCGTTGGACAAGGGCGGGTGGTTTGCTGAATGCTAGTCAGAGGCGCTTGTGAGCAGCGCGCGCCAGCGCTGCACATCGGCAAGTCCTTTTGGCGACAGCTCGTAATGCCCACGCTTCACCCGCTCGAACCAACCGTAATGATTGTCTGTAAAAATGGCACCCGCGCGATCGACTCCCGTTCGATCGCGCACCTCACTCACCTTAAGAGTGCCGTTTTGGGCCAACTCCTCGCCACACAACAGCGCATCTTGTCGATAAGCGGTAAATCGCTCGCCAGAGGCCGAGCCACCCGCATGGGGGTCACCGACTCGTTCAGAAAACTCCTTGAGCATACGCTTGCGCCGAGGCACGTCCGCGCGGGGCCTGTAGGGTGCCGGATCAAGCACAGCCTCGACTTTGCCCCTAGCTGACACCGTCAAAATGCCCGCGCCCAATCGTCGAAACAGATTGATCACCTGCTTATGCCGCGAGCGCCAGGTTGCGCTCTTACCTTTGCCCACGCGAAACGCGACATACACCAAACCCGAGATACGCAGCCGATCAACCGCCTGCAGAATAAGGGCAAGATTTAAGCTCTCCTTCAATTCCACAATCACAGGCGCTTCATCGCCTCGCACGGCAACAACATCACAATCCGCGATCTCGCCCTTTACTTCATAGCCCTGTGCTTCCAAAAACTGCTTGATTGGCTCATAGAGATCTCGTTCAGCCATACGACCTCCGGCTCAACCTAGGATGCCAAGCAACGCCCCACACTATAGACTGACTACGAATCACCACGGATTGACTCCATTATGTTTAACACCACCAAATTTGCTCTGCTCATCATTTCCACTATGTTGCTCGCCCAAGGGTGCGTCAGTGCAACAGCAACCCCGGTTGCCACTGCAACTAAGACTGTAGCTGCCGCGGAACCCGCAGCGGTCACGGCACCCAAAATCACAATGGGTAACGGCGACAAGAACTGGATTGTCGTTGACGGCGCCGTTCGGAACAACAAAACCCTGACGTTTAAGGAAGTACAGATCGACGGCAACGGCTGGCTCGTGATGCACCCTTTCGAAAATGGCAAACCCAACGGCGACAAATACGTCGCAGCAACCTACGTCACCAGCGGCAGCAACAACAACGTTGATATCGAAGTACACAAAGGCGCCACCAGCGGTGAACTGTTTATCGTCATGTTGCATCGCGATCTCAACGAAAACAAAGTGCTGGATTTTGTCTTTGTTGATGACACCAATGTCATGGATAAGGCGGTATTCGAAGGCACCACTATGATCGGCCACATAATCCCAGCGCCTTAGTCCTAGCTTTGCGGTTGCGGTCAACCAGCAGCTAACCGACCTAGCGGTCGGTGGCAGGTTTACTCGCTGCACGCATTGGTGGCTTAGATGATGCCTGTCCAGCGGCTGTCTTGGCTGAATCTACATTGGTGACGCGGCCAGCCGCAAGCCGGTTTACCGGGCTACGGTTTTGTCGCTCGCGCGCAATCAAGGCGCTGTCTTCTCGATTAATCACTCTGCTGTCTCCTTGTCTTTCCCCGCAGACATTAGAGCAAGCAACCTTTGTCAGATCATTGAACCACGCAACAGTTCTAGGGTTTGCTGCAAACTCGAGTGAACCGTGTGACCCAGCGCAGCGATTTCCGGGCTGGGAGCAACCCTGTCAGGAATTTGAATCACCTGGGCACCCGCTCCGACGCCGGCACGAACGCCATTATCAGAATCTTCCAACACTAGTATATTGACAGGCTTCAGGCCCAGCAGGCGTGCTCCCAGCAAGTAGGGATCGGGAGCGGGTTTGCCGCTGACGGTCTCGCCACCACAGACCCGAATAGAGAAATACTTATCCAGTGAGCAACGGTTCATCTTTTCGCCCGTCGCCAACCGATTAGTTGAGGTCACAAGCCCTACTGGCAGCCGCCACTCGCGCAGTTTCGCCAACAGTTCAAGCGCACCGGGCATGGGCCGCAAGCTCTTTGATTGCAGCTCAGCGTAAAGCTCACGCCAGCGTGCCAACACTTTTTTAAGGGGGAAATCGGTGCCGTAGCCCGCAGCGAGAATCTCTCGACTGCGGTCGTCAGTGGTGCCTATGCAGCGCGCCCAGACATCCTGGCGCATTTCCCAGCCGTGTTCGGCGCACGCCTGCTCAAAGGCCGTGCTGTAGAGCCGCTCGGTGTCGAGTAGCAGGCCATCCATATCGAACAGCACGCCAAGGATAGCGTCAGGACGAAGGGGGGCGGCCGTAATAGCCGCGCTCACTGCGTCTTCGGAGACCAGGACAGAATGCCCTAGCTCGCTTGAGCAACCAGATTGTTCAGAACGTACTGCAGAATGCCGCCGCTCTTGAAGTACTCGATCTCGTTTTCAGTATCGAGTCGACTGGTTGCCATGGTGCTTACCGACGAACCGTCAGCGCGCTTGATGGTGACCTGAACGTCCTGACGCGGGGTTAGATCTTTCACACCATCTGGCAGGTGGATGTCGATAATCTCGTCGCCAGTTAGACCAAGTGATTTACGACCTTCACCGTCTTTAAACGCGAGCGGCAGAACACCCATGCCGATCAGGTTCGACCGGTGAATGCGCTCGAAGCTCTCAGCAACCACGGCTTTAACACCCAACAAGCGAGTGCCTTTCGCAGCCCAGTCGCGACTTGAGCCAATACCGTATTCCTTACCGGCAATCACAACCAAAGGTGTACTTTCACCTTCGTAACGAACAGCGGCATCGTAGATGCTCAGCTGATCACCGGTTGGAATGTGCTTGGTATAACCACCTTCAACACCGGGCACCATCTCATTTTTGATGCGAATGTTGGCAAACGTACCGCGCATCATAACTTCGTGGTTGCCCCGTCGTGAGCCATAGGAGTTAAAGTCATCAACGTCTACACCAGCCTGCTGCAGATATTCACCGGCAGGGCTTACTGGCTGAATCGCACCAGCTGGAGAGATGTGATCGGTAGTCACTGAATCACCAAGTACCGCAAGCAGGCGCGCGCCTGATACATCAGGAGTCTGATCAACATTATCCCCAACACTGAAAAATGGGGGCTGCTTGATGTAGGTAGATTCTTCCCAGCCGTAAGTGCCAGCTTGATCCACTTCAATAGCCTGCCACTCTTGTGGGCCGGTGAACACGTCAGCGTACTGACGATCGAACATGTCCGCAGACACCTGAGCGACAGCATTAGACACATCCTTGGCCGATGGCCAAATGTCTTTCAAGAATACGTCTTCGCCGTTCTTGCCTTTGCCAATCGGGTCCGTTGCAAGATTGATTCGAGTGGTTCCCGCAAACGCATACGCAACAACCAGCGGCGGAGAAGCCAGCCAGTTGGTCCGAACTTCCTGATGCACGCGACCTTCGAAGTTGCGATTACCAGACAGAACAGACGACACAACCAAATCACCTTCGGTGATGGCTTTTGAAATGTGCTCAGGCAGTGGGCCTGAGTTACCGATACAGGTCGTGCAACCATATCCAACCAGGTTAAAGCCTGTCGCATCGAGTGCGTCTTGCAAACCGGTTTTCTCAAGGTATTCAGTAACCACTTTGGAGCCCGGTGCCAGTGAGGTCTTAACCCATGGCTTCACGGTCAACCCATGTGCCAGTGCTTTCTGCGCAACCAGGCCAGCACCTAACATTACGGCAGGGTTAGACGTGTTGGTGCAGGAAGTGATCGCCGCAATAACAACATCGCCATGTGATAACGAATACTCAGCGCCATCAACACCAATTTCGATGTCTTTGGTTTTCTCACGGCCTTGAAGGTCGAGTGCGTCATTGAACGCGGTCTTCATGTCGGTTATTGCAACACGGTCGTGCGGCAACTTCGGGCCGGCCAAACTGGGTACAACGGAACCAAGATCGAGTTCAAGCAGCGCAGAGAATGACGCTTCAGGTGTGTCGGCGTCGCGCCACATACCCTGAGCCTTTGAGTATTCTTCAACCAGTGCGACGGTTTCAGCGGGGCGATCTGACAAACGCAGATAGTTAATTGTTTCGGCGTCAATCGGGAAGAAGCCGCAGGTAGCACCGTATTCAGGTGCCATGTTGGCCAGCGTCGCGCGATCAGCCAACGACAGCTCATCGAGACCGCTGCCACAAAATTCGACAAACTTGCCAACCACGCCGTGAGCACGAAGCATCTCAACCACTCGCAGCACAAGATCGGTCGCGGTAATGCCGTCGTTTAGCTTACCGGTGAGGCGGAAGCCAACCACTTCCGGAATCAGCATAGAGATGGGTTGACCCAACATAGCTGCTTCAGCCTCGATACCACCCACACCCCAACCCAATACGCCAAGGCCGTTGATCATTGTGGTGTGGCTATCGGTACCTACCAGCGTGTCCGGATATGCAATCGTGCGACCATCTACTTCTTTGGTCCAGACCGCTTTGGCTAGATATTCAAGGTTCACCTGATGGCAGATGCCGGTACCGGGTGGAACCACACGGAAGTTATCAAACGCTTGCTGGCCCCAGCGCAGGAACCGATAACGCTCAGCGTTGCGTTCCATCTCGATTTCAACGTTGGCCTTAAACGAGCCTTCTGAACCAAATTCATCCACCATCACCGAGTGGTCGATCACCAGATCAACAGGCGACAGCGGGTTAATGATGCTGGGATCGTGTCCAGCAGCCACAACCGCTGAACGCATTGCGGCGAGATCCGCGACACCGGGCACACCGGTGAAATCCTGCATAAGTACTCGCGCCGGACGGTACGCAATCTCTTCGTCGCCCGGTGGGTTAGCCACGGCGTCACCCAGCGTCTTTATGTCATTTAATTTGACTGTGTTGTTATCTTCAAACCGCAGCAAATTCTCGAGCAGAACCTTCAGCGACACCGGGAGTCGGCTAAGATCGCCAAGACCGGCCTTTTCAGCCTCTGGGAGGCTGTAGTAATCGTATTCTTTACCGCCGACGGTAAGGGTTCTGCGGCAGTTGTAGGTATCGAGGCTCATAGCACGAACTCCGGCTGATCAGACATGAGAAAAGCCGACTATTTTGCCTGAAATCGTCGCATCAAGCGACTCTATCTGAGCTTGCTCAAAGCTACCCGAGGAGCTCAGGGGGCGGGGCTTTCGCATCTGGGGAATCACTTAGAGATTTATTTTCCAACGCATCCTCAGCCAAAACCCGTCGGTACAGTGGCGAACCACAGCGAAAACAGAAGGAGCCTTCCATCCGGTGGCCTTCTGCTGAACATTCAGGGCAGGTCCGAGTATTGGCGCGAGCCCGACTCGCCTCTCCCAGCTCCATGGTGACGATGCCGGTAGGCACGGCAATGACGCCATAGCCCATAATCATCACCAGTGACGCAACGGCCTGCCCAAGCGGCGTCGCTGGCGTCAGGTCGCCGTAACCCACGGTTGTGAGGGTGACAATCGCCCAATAAATGCTCTTGGGAATGCTAGTGAACCCAGTATCCGGCCCTTCAATGACGTACATCAGCGAACCAAACACCACCACCATGGCCAGTACGGTCATGATAAACACCGTAATTTTGCGCCGGGAGTTGGCCAGTGCGGTCATCAGCATCTCGCCCTCACCAACAAACTGCACCAGCCGCAGCACCCGAAACACCCGCAGCACCCGCAGAATACGTATCACCAGGAAGGACTGGGCGCCGGGTATAAACAGGCTGAGATAGGTGGGCAGAATGCTCGCAAGGTCGACCAGACCATAGAAACTCTTCGTATACAGAAGCCGGTTGTTGATGCTCCACAATCGCAGCGCGTATTCGGCGGTGAAAAACAGAGTGAACAACCATTCAAGGATGTATAGCAAGCTGCCGTAGCGCGCATGAATATCGGGGACAGTATCGAGCAATACGACGCCGACGCTAAGCACGATGCAGATCATCAGACCAATATCGAACGCGGCGCCAGCAGGCGTGTCCGCCTCAAAGATAATTTCCCGTACTAGGTCACGCGCACTCTGCGGGTCATTCGCACTCTGCGGCGAAGGTTCGTCAGGCAGTTCGGCCATAGCGGTCTCTATCATTCTCTGGAGGATTTCTACGGGTAGAGGGAATACCGCAGCTCCAGCCATTATGCCGCAGGCAGGCCATCACGGCTAAAAGCCGCCCGCCCTGCCCGCTAGCCAGCCGAACCGTCAGGCGACTTTCACCTCGATGGCTCGGCGCGCAGCCTCGGCCAAGCGCCCCACCTCAAGCGTCAAGACGCCATTACTAGAGCTCGCGCTCACTGCATTGACGTCAGCATCTTTGGGCAAACTAAAGCGCCGCTCAAACGCGCCCTGGGCGCGCTCAGCACGATGCACCTGCAGCCAAGATTGCGGTTCGCTGTCCGCTGCAGCCTCTCGAACCTGGGTCGGTTTACGCTCCCCCGATACGCTGAGCACACCGTCATGAACAGTTACCGCAACGTCTTCGGCGGCAAAGCCCGGTAGCTCCATTTCAATCAAATAGCCGGCGTCGGTTTCCGCGATGTCAGCTAAGGGTGTAAAACGGGCGCCAGTAGGTAAACCGTTGCCCGACCTATTCACCTGCTTACGTACCGCGTGGGCAAACAGGTCATCAAACTCGCGTAACGGATTCCAACGAATAACACTCATATCAACTTCTCCTGAAGGTTCTTTCCAAACTGAAATAATCCAGTGACCCCCAAGAGATGGATGCCAGAGCCTGTTTTCAAAGACCTTGAAAAAAAGTTCTTTGCCCCAAGCCGCGCTACTATGTGGGCGAGATTCATTTCTACTTGGTTTACCGGAGCACTCTGAGTCCATGGTTCATTTGCTACCTCGCGCGAAAACTAGACGCACTGCCCACCCGCTGCCCAAATTTGGCGCACTCGCTCTCGCGGTGCTGCTGGCCGCCTGCAATACCCAATCGGCTGATTCCACCAAAACAGCCACACCGGGCAACACTGCGAGCGTCGCCACCAGCATCTGGCCGCACGGCGGCATGGTTTCTGCTGCCAATCCCTACGCCGCCAAAGCCGCTGCAGACGTGCTGCAGGCCGGTGGCCACGCCGTCGATGCGGCGATTGCCGCGCACACGGTACTCGGCCTGGTAGAACCGCAAAGCTCAGGCATTGGCGGCGGCGCCTTCATGTTGGTGTTTGACCGTAGCGCGAACAAACTCACGGCCTACAACGGTCGCGAGCGTGCGCCTCAGCAGGCCACCGGCAATCTATTTGCGGCCGCGGATGGCAGCACTATTGGTTTCCGAGAAGCTTGGCAAGGTGGGGTTTCAACCGGTGTGCCCGGCAGCATTGCGATGTACAAACTCGCCCACGATAGCCACGGACAACTGCCCTGGCAGGCACCGTTTGCGGCAGCTATTCAACTGGCCAGTGAGGGGTTTGAAGTGTCGCCGAGACTGGCAGGCTTCCTGCCGCGCATCGCCCAATATGGCCGGCTCGACGAAGACCCTGGCGCTGCTGCGTACTTTTATCCAAACGGCAAGCCGTTGACTGCTGGCACTGTGCGCACCAACCCAGATTACGCCAACACACTGTCGCGCATTGCTAAGGAAGGGCCAAGTGCCTTTTACACCGGCACGATTGCGCAGGCGATAGTCAGCGCAACCACCAGCGCACCACTACCTGGCAAGCTCAGCCTTGCCGATCTTGCAAACTATGCAGCAACCGCCGGCGACGCTGTCTGCTATGAAACCCGGGCAGAGAAACTCTGCACAGTACAGCCCCCATCTTCTGGGCTTGCTGCACTGAGCATGGTGGCGTTGTACGACATGTTGGTGCCCAAAGATCCAACGGCACTGGAACAGATAACCGCCTTTGTTGACGCCCAACGGCTTGCTTATGCTGATCGGGATCAGTACATCGGCGACCCGGAATTTGCCGATATTCCCTCGGCTGACTTACTGAACCCACGGTATCTCGATGCCCGCGCACAACAGCGCTTCGCCCCCGATGAAGAACCCACTGCCGGTGACCCCGGTGCTGTGCTGCGAGCACAACCTATGCTGAGTCGGTTTGCCCCAGATCGCCCAACAGAAACCAGCAGCACCACGCACTTTTCGATCATCGATAAAAACGGTAACGCTGTTGCGATGACGGCATCCGTCGAAGCCCCCTTTGGCAACTCGCGATTTGTGCAGGGTTTCCTCCTGAATAATCAGCTCACCGACTTTCGCCGGGACGCAGACGGACGTGCTCACGCGAACGCCCCAGCTGCAGGAAAACGACCTCGATCGTCTATGTCTCCCGTCATGGCATTTGCCAAAGATGGCTCGTTGGCGCTGGTAACCGGGTCACCTGGGGGGAATTCCATCATTGCCTATGTCGCCAAATCTTTATTAGCCGCCCTACGCTGGGATCTGTCCGACACCGAATCAGTGTCTGCACCAAATATTGTGGCTAGAGGCACCAACGTACGAGTCGAAACCGCCACCGACGAGGGCAAGCAGATCGCCAAAGAGCTGGCGGCGCTCGGTTATCCAGTGCAAGAGCGAGAAGGCGAAAACTCAGGAATCCACCTAATCCGAGCCAGCGCCCAGGGACTTTCCGGGGCCGCAGACCCTCGCCGTGAGGGCGTAGTGATCGCAGTCCCATGATTTGCCGTGTTTTACGGCACTTTTAATCAGAATAAATAACGATATAGTGCGCAACTATATTGCCGAATAGATGATGCAGAGTATTTCCATGAGTGATTTGAAGGCCTTGGCCGTTGCCTGCCAGGGTTTACCCGCTAGAGACCAGTTTGCGGCCGGCGAAGACGCTGTTGCCGAGGTTATTGGCCGCCTGGGCTTCCTGCAGATAGATACTATTTCCGTGGTTGCCCGGGCCCACCATCACACCCTGTGGAATCGGGTACCCGATTACGACACCAGCATGCTCGACACCGCTCTTCAGGATCGGACGGTGTTCGAATACTGGGCCCATGCAGCGGCGTACTTGCCCATGCGAGACTATCGCTTCGCGCAAGTTCGCATGCGTGAAATGCGCGAAGGTAAAACACGCTGGGTACGTAGCACCGACACCAAGCTCATGCGCAAGGTGTTGAAGCGCATCGAAGCTGAAGGCCCGTTGCGGTCGCGTGATTTTGAGTCCAAGAGTAAAGCCACGCGCGGTTGGTGGGACTGGAAACCAACAAAACACGCCCTGGAACAGTTATTCATGCAGGGTGATCTGATGATTACCGGCCGCCAGGGTTTTCAAAAGCGCTACGACTTGCGCGAACGCGTACTGCCAGACCATATCGACACCCGGTTCCCATCCCAACTCGACTACGCGACCTATCTCGTTGATACGCAACTGCGCAGCTGGGGATCATCACCCGAAGCGTCTTTCACCTATCAGTTACGCGGTCGTGAGTTGCGAGCTGCTGTGGCTGACGTGCTGGCCGAGCGCGTGCGCGACAAGATCTTAGAACTCCACGAGGTCAGCGGCCAACGGTGGTACTTGGATGTCGGACAGCTTGCTAACGCATCCCAACGCTCCAGTGCCGCGCAATCCAGTCGCGCCTGTCTGCTGTCACCGTTCGACAACCTTGTTATCCAACGAGATCGCCTGAAAGCCTGTTTCGGTTTCGATTACAGCCTTGAATGCTATGTGCCCGAAGGTAAACGCAAATTCGGCTACTTCACCCTACCGGTTTTACTGGGCAACCAGTTCATTGGCCGAATGGATTGCAAAGTGCACAGAAAGACCCGGGTTTTTGAGGTTAAACGGCTATTTTGGGAAGACCATATCGACCCGCAAGTCGTCATGGTCGACGTGGCTCAAGAGCTACTTGAATTTGCTCGTTTCAACGGCGCACGCAAAGTTCAACTCGACCCGAAGAATCGCCGGGGCAACCATGGCCCTGCGAACGAGTTGTTAGACAACGCGCTGAGCGACGCTCGCAACAACCTAGCAGCCGAGACGTAACACAACTCTGCACAACGTCACATTTTTAACGAACAATACCCTTGCAAACTGCCTGTTCAGTCGAACACCAAGCGTTGCTAATCTGATCGCAAGTTAGCTGCTGCATCCCACCAGATTCGGCGGGACTAGCAACAAAAAATGCCAGACAGATCAGAGTAGCAACCAACGCTTCTTGCTAACCTGATTCCGAATCAGCTGCTGCGTCCCACCAAACTAGGCGGAACCAGCAAATGCCAGACCGAACAGAGTAGTAGTCCATGGATATCGATCTTTACACGTTTGCCTCATTTATCGTGGGCGTTCTAACCGGCTGTTTAGCCGGAATTTGGCTTTCTGGCCTTATATCGGCGCATAAGGTCGAACGAATTGAGCAGAAAGTGCACGCCCTCTCAGACAACAAATTTAAACTGAAAGGACAGCGTGTTCGCCTCAAGCAACTCGAGCAACGGCTCGATGAAGAAGCTGCAAGCATTCCACTTGCAGAGCGCGAATTGCAGGAAAAGTCAGGCGAGATTCGCGAACTGACAACCGCATTAAACGAAACTACCGCGCTCACCAGTGAACTTGCCCAAGCGCTTCGCTCACGCAAAATCAAAGTGCAGCAGCTGCAGGTGGAACAAGCAAAATGGATGAAGCGCAATAAGGCACTGTTGCTGAAAACCGAGAACGTAGAAAACAACGTTGCCGGCATGAAAGAACAACTCGCCATGCAGCGCTCAACCAACGAAGAACTGGACTCCCAAAACACACCGCAAACGTTGTCGTCCGAGCTAGCCACTGACGTCGCAGAGGCATCTAACGGCCAGGCTATCCCAGCAACAGCCGCATTTGCCACGAGTCAACTACTAGACACCGAAGACCAAAACGGCACCGCAGAAGCTGCGGCCGACGGCACAGTTGACCGTCTGAACTCTCGCATGCAAGAGATGGAATCCGAACTGCAGTACTGGTTGGATCGAGTCGGTAAACTAGAAGCCAACGTCTCTGGCCAACAAAACCAGGCATCGGGCCTTGCACTACTGGAAGAAGTTTTGCGCGGCGAAGCCGACAACCAGGACGCTGCGGCAAGTTCAGAGCAGCCACAACTGTTAGGTGGCCAATCCGCATCCTGATCACTGCGATGACGGTTTGACCTGACAGACAGAGAGGTTCATCTTGAGTTCAGCCCGAACCAGTTAGTCTGATCGCGCTTCGATGATTCAGGAGACCTGCATTGGCCACCTCAACTGTAAACTCTCTGTTACATTCTGTTCTGCCCTCCCAGCTATGGAGTGGCTTTATTCTGCAGGTGGGCGTTCTGACCGCCTGCGTTTTTTCAGCCGCAGCCGAAGCAAACACAGCAGCCGAACTCGACGTATTGCGCGTTGATGTTCCGCTAGACCAGGCGTCGTTTAGAAACGGTGAGCTCATCCTCAGCTCCTTGATTACAGACAACACCTACATCGATGTCGAAGAATTCAACCTTCGCGCGATCGAACTGGAAGCCAGCAGTACACACGACGGCGAAGTTCGCCTGAAAGTGGGTCGCTACGTCACACCTCCCGTTCCCTTGCCCGGGCCGAACAACGAAGGCCTGCTGCGCATTGAAGCACCGCACAAAAGCAACAAGTCTTGGCGTTTGCTGATTGAAGATCGCATTAACATCACGTCGCTCACCGCGGTTCTTGAACCGCGCAACGACAATAGCGCCGACTACCAGTCGCGCTACGAAAGCCGCGGCTATACGTTAGGCAGAGACGACAACTACCGCCCTTACTCTCGCTCGCGTCACGACACCTGGCCCTACAGCTGGTTGAGCAGCAACAACGACAACCGCCGCTCTGCCCATTGGTTTTGGCTGAACGACTCACGCAGTCGATTTCAGTTCAACCCAGGATACGGCCACACCCACCGCCACACTCCTCGCTGTTACGACCGTTACGGTCGCCACCTGAGTTTCAACTCGAGCTTCGGCACAAGCAGAAGCTTGCAACGTTCGCGAGACCTTGAACGCTACCGTAACCTGCGTCGGTCACGCATCACTCGGCCCATCGAAGCGTCACCGCGCTTGAGTGACCGTGTCGACACAAGTCGCGAGCAGAATCGCACCACAGCGCCTGTAGTGCGCACGCCCGCCGCGCCACTCCCACGGGATGCCCAACGCAACCAAGCGGCGCAGGCACAGTTGCAGTCGCGCCTGCAGCAAGCTCAGGCACGAACCCAGTCCAGGGAAAGAAACCGGCAGGAGGCGCGACAGCGTGCCCTGCGTGAACAACAACAACGACAACAGCGTCAGCAACAACAAGAGCGCCAGCAACTCAGCACCGAACAACGCAGAAGCCAAGCCCTTGGTCGGCGCGCACAAACCACAGACCGCAGTCGGCGCAACACCTCGCAACGTGGCAACCGGTCTCAGCGCCAATAGATCTGATTCCGGTTATGCACCACCATGCTCCCATCGGGAGCTGAACATACAATCACTTGCGTAGGTTTTTTATTGGTAAATACCAGCTAAAAGACAGCGCAAGCAGATTGCAGTCTGGCAACATACCCAATACAGTGCCCCGCGACGTACATTTTTTAACGCTTTACCG
Organism: Pseudomonadales bacterium; assembly: GCA_023300545.1. Taxonomy (GTDB): domain Bacteria; phylum Pseudomonadota; class Gammaproteobacteria; order Pseudomonadales; family Azotimanducaceae; genus JALZVT01. The sequence goes on along the minus strand of JALZVT010000063.1, from coordinate 28,628 downwards.
GCCAGTATCTCCTAGAACACTCAGCGACTTAACCCGCGAGAGTCACCCAAAGGAATGATCAAGGGCAAGGATAGGAAGGCGCATGACCACCAGCACCATCACTGGCAGTTCTACTGGCAGCTCTACTGATACCCCCACCGAACCCACTGTGAGTGACTCAGCAAGCCCCGTCACCCAACCTTCATCAAACGCCATCGAGCCCGGCGTTCAACCCGCGCAACTGGCCAAAGACTCGCTACGCGAGCAAAAAAAGGCGAAGGCGCGCAATCTGATTTTGCAGCGTGCACAACAGCTCATAAACACCGTGGGCTACACAGAAACCAAAATGCGTGACGTTGCAGACGCGGCGAACATGTCTTACCAAACCCTCTACAACTACTTCCCCACCAAGGGACTCATTCTGCAGGAGCTGCTAACACAAGACCTGTCAAAGCTACAACGCAGCACTCTCGAGACTTTGCACTCCGACCAGCCCCTCAGTAATAGATTGCGGGAACTGGCCAAAGACTACATAGACGTGATCGCGCCAGATGAACGTCATCTATGGAAGGAGGTTTGCGCCGAACTGTTAAAAGCGACCACACATCACAGCTGTTTCTTGGCGCTGCTCGACGAACAAGCTTTGAACAAGTTTAGGGAGCTCCTATCGAGCAGCCAAGCCAATGGCGAGCTTGATCCGCACATCGACAGCGACACTCTGGCAGATGTGGTGTACAGCCTGCTCGATGCGACTCTTATGCGCTATCTGGTGAACGAATCAGTGAATCGACCCCAGATACTCAGCGCCATCAGTGCGCAGATTCGGCTCACTGTGACGCCTTACATAAGGTAATTTTTACCTACGTCGCTGAAGGCTCTTTACCTACGTCGCTGAAGGCTCTTTACCTACGTCGCTGAAGGCTCACCACATTGTTGCCGCGGTTGACAGGTTTGTTGGGCGCGAGCACTAACTCCCAGGTCAGCACCCCGACCGGTCGGCGGTGAAACCCTCGACAACCGAGCCCACGGCTGGTGCTAAAAAAAGCCACGCTCGCCATCGACGCACCATCTTCTGACCACAGCATCGCAAGGTTAGGCTCACTCTCGAGCTTGGCTATGCCTTCCAGTTGCTGGCTCATGCCAGAGGCAGTCACCACAAAAGTACCGTTTTCGTCCTCGACAATGTGCATCGCAAACTCGCTCACCGCACCACCTTCAGGCTGCAACGAACCTTCAAGGTGTTCACCATGGGCATCGCGCGAAGATTCAAAACTCAGCTCAAAAACGTTGCCCAAGCTTTGCCCCTGATATAGAAATCGGCCCCGGCCAGTCCAACTCCCTGTCCCAATCAGCATGTATTAGTTATCCTCAAAAAAATCTCTGTTCACGGCCTTGAAAGGCCTCGTCTCGCGTCGTTGCTTGGTCTGCTCAACCAACAACTGCGCCAGTGTGTCGCTCGCCTGCTCACCGCTCACATAAAACGAGTCGCCAATGGGCGTAAACGCTCGCGCGTCCTTCTGGCGCGCATTGTTGACGTAGGTCGATACCGGATCAATTGCGAGCGGCACCGGCAGATGCGACGCGAACAAAGGAATAAGCTGGTCAGGATCAGCATCGGGCTCGAGCCAGGCTTTTGCCTCTTCACTACTCAAGAAAACGGGCTGTCGGTGGTGTAGTGGCTGCAAGTTCTCGTGCGCAGCAGCGGTCACAATGGTGCAGCTTTCAATAGTTTCCCCACTGGCCGGGTCACTCCAACTGTCCCACAGCCCCGCCAGCAGCAACCCTTGATTGTCAGTAGAGCGCACATAAAACGGCAGCTTCTGCCGTTGTTGCGTCTGCCATTCGTAATAGCCAGTGACCGGCACTAAACAACGCCGCGTCCGAAACGGCAGAGCAAACGAACGCTTTTCAGCCAACGTTTCCGACTTGGCGTTAAACAGGCTGTATTTTGTATTCACGGTCTTCGACCACGACGGCGTAAGCCACCAACGCATCACAGCCGAGTCGTATTCCCCCGCCGGAGTAGCTCGCACCACCAACAGAGACTGGGTGGGCGCAAGATTATGATTAGTCTCCACAACGGCCGTTATTCCAAAAGCATCCATCAACAGCTGGGTCAACGGATCATCAGTGACATTGAGCCGCCCACACATTTAGGCAGAACCCTGAACAGATGTACCATCGATGGACGAACTTTGCTGAAGGTTACGGGTGGCATACATCAGCGCACCCAAGCCTATCAAGAGCAGCGCCGTACCCATAAGCAAAGCGTAGTCTTCCAATTGCAGCAACACAAAAAGAGTGGTGTACAGTCCGAGCAACACCCCGACGATTGTGAGGGTTACCATTTTTTGAGCGCTGGTTTTAGCCGTCATACCCCAAGTATACGCACCCAACAGCCCCACTATCAGCCCCGTCGCAAGCAGATAACTCAGCGTAAAATCAACGTGTTCGCTGGTCGCGAGCAAGGTCATGTAGAACATCACCAAGCCCAAACTGACAACAGCGTACTGCATCACATGAAACTTGACGCCTCCGCTCAGCTCAAAACATAAGAAGGTCAAAAAAGTCAGCGCAATAAACAGCAGTCCATATTTAATACCTCGATCGATAATGGTGTAGGTGGTAACGGGGTTATAGAAATTCACTCCCATTTGCTGGCCAGACAGCGACCTGGGTTGATTTTCCTGCACCCAGATATCCGGCAGGCTCCGCGCAAGGCCATGAACTTCCCAGTCAGCGGCAAATCCATCATCCGCCAGCTCACGACGCACTGGCGAGTGCGCGCCGTTGAAACTGGGGTGTGGCCAGCGGCTGGTTAACTGGTATTGAGTGTTACCGCCGAGCGCATTCACCGCCAGCCGCTGCGTAGTACCCAGCTTGAGTTGCAGTTCAAAAGGGGTCGAATCAGAGTCGGCCGTTATACGAACTGGCACCTCGACGCTGGTGCCAATAATCGCGTCAAAGCTGCCTGCCTCGAGCGTTCCCGCCGTATCACCCCACAAAATGGCCTGCCCTTCGGTGTTATCAGCCCGCGGACTTAAGCGAATCGCCCGCGGATCACTGACACCAAGCACAAGCCGCGCACCCGCCCAATCAATAACTCCTGCATAGCCTCCCAAGGAGGCTATGTGCTCGGCAATACGTTGTTTTGGCTTGTTGAAGACACCGCGGATATCAACGTCGGCCGAAAACAATGCAACATGATAAATCCCCCGCTCACGTATCTCATAGTCGACTGCGGCCTTTACCAACAGCGTGTCTGGCAACAGGAGAACGTGCTTGCGAGTGACTTCGCGCCGCAAGGGGCTCACTGTGGTCTCACGCTGGCTGTCATCTGCTGATTCGGTTGGCTGATAGTCGACCGGCACAATCAGAACTGGACCCGTGATTTCCTGCGGTCGCCCCCAACTGTTGGCCACATCCTGCTGGGCCTGGTTGAAATAACTGCGCCGTTCATCCGCTACTCCATCAACAATAAGCAAAGGAATAAGCGACGCAAAGCCAAGAGCGATAACCAACAGCACTCGCAAACTCGATTTCAGGGGAACAACAGCAGCAGGGCTTGTGCTCATACTGGCACCTCAAACAGCGGGAAAGCCGGCAGCCTGATTCGTTCGTCGCTTCACTTCTACAGCCCAAAGTGAAATGCTGCGCGAAGCCGCAGAATCGAAGCCCGTTCTGCACATTTTTGGCACGCAGATCGACAGAATTTAGATGACCAACACTCAAAACCTAAACCAGCCCCCCATCGCACAGCGGCGTGCCCACAGCTTTAGCCACCACGGCATCTCCGTCGACGACGCCTATGCCTGGTTGCGCGACCCCGACTACCCTGACATCAAGAGCCCCGAAATTTTATCCCACCTGAGCGCCGAAAATGACTGGTTCAGCAGCCAAATGGCGCCGCTTGAGGGGCTAACCAATGAGCTATTCGAAGAACTTAAAGCGCGCCAGCCTCAGGACGATGCCTCTGTACCGTACCAACTCGACGGCTGGATCTACCAGTGGCGATTTGCCGAAGGCGCCCAATACCGCACCTGGTGGCGCTGGCCTGTCGGCACAGACAATTCTGAACTTAAAGACCGTGAAATCTGCTTTCTCGATGAACCAAAGCTCGCTGGCGATCTGGATTTTTTCCGCATCGGCGGCATGAGTGTCAGCCCCAACGGTCAGTATCTGGCCTACGGTGTCGACACCAATGGCAGCGAACGCTACACCGTGCGCGTGCAAGATCTGTTCAGCGACACTCTCTTGGCAGAACAGCTCGAGAATACGGGCGGAGATGTAACCTGGGCCCGCGACAGCAAAACTCTCTTCTACACGGTGCTGTCGGAGCAGTGGCGGCCCTATGTCGTAAAACGCCATAGCCTTGGCGATTCAACGTTAAATGACACCGACGTCTATACCGAAAGCGACGACAGTTTCTTTGTTGGGGTCTCCACGACCCAGTCCGATGCCTGGATCGTAATCTCGTCAGGCGACCACATCACCTCAGAGCTGCGCGTGCTACCCAGTAACACCCCCACTGCAGAACCGCAGCTCATTGCACCGAGAAACGCCGGTCACGAATACGACATTGATCATCGCACCAGCGAAGGCGATGATCACTTCTATATTCTCACCAACGACACCCACAAAAATTTTCGGCTCGCAAAAACGAAAGTCGTTGAACCAGAGCAACACTATTGGCAGACGGTGATTGAAGGTTCAGATGAGCATTACCTCACCGACTTTGTTTGCTTCGACAATCTCCTCGTCATAGAAGAGCGAGTGCAAGGCCTTGATCAAATACGGCTTATCGACAACGACAATACTCAGCACTACATCGACTTCCCGGAACCCACCTATAGCGCAGGAGTTGGCACCAACCCAGAGCCCCACTGTGCCTTATTGCGCATCGGCTACAACTCCATGGTCACACCAACAACGGTCTGGGACTACAACCCAGTGACCCGCGAGCTCATCACCCGCAAAGTGCAAGAAATACCCAGTGGTTACGACGCCAAGGCCTACGTTAGCGATCGAAGAATGATCACCGCTCGCGACGGTGTCGAGGTGCCAGTGAGCCTGGTACATCGTAAAGACACAGTGATCAACCCAGAAACCCCGCTCTATCTTTATGGCTACGGCGCTTACGGCAGCGCGATACCGCCCGGGTTTTCCACCTCGCGCCTGTCGCTACTTGATAGAGGTTTCGTGTTTGCCATCGCCCATATTCGTGGTGGCGACGACCTCGGCTATCACTGGTATGAGGCAGGCAAACTCGCTAACCGCACCAACACCTTCAACGACTTTGTTGACGTAGCCCGCAGCCTGATCGACTCAGGCACAAGCGCCGCAGGTCGAATTGCGATAGCAGGTGGCAGCGCAGGTGGTGAGCTTATGGGGGCGGTAGTTAATCAGGCGCCAGAGCTTTGGGGGGCTGTCGTCTCCCACGTTCCGTTTGTAGACGTACTAAACACAATGTGTGATGCCCAGTTACCTCTAACGCCTATGGAGTGGCCGGAGTGGGGCAACCCGCTAGAAGACAAAGCTGCGTTTGAATACATTCGAAGCTATTCGCCCTACGACCAACTGCAAGCCGGAGAATTTCCACCGATGCTGGTAACCGCCGGGTTGAATGATCCACGGGTCACCTATTGGGAACCCGCAAAGTACGTCGCGAAACTTCGTTATTTGAAAACCGATACAAACCGGTTACTGTTAAAGACCAACATGGGTGCTGGCCACAGCGGCAAGTCTGGGCGATTCGACTCACTTAAAGAGGTTGCGGAGGAATACGCCTTCTTACTAAGAGAGCTAAACGTCGCCTCCTAGCCTTCCATTTCGTGCTCAACTTCACGCTCTTTGGCTTCGTTCACTTGCTTCATACGGCGACGGATAATGTTCTGTACAACATTAACCGTGGTCATGTCGTGCTCCATTTGTCGGCCGCAGCTGTCGCAGTGAATAACGTCAAGCGCGTTAACGCAATCCAACAGTTCGCTGTACGCCAAACGCGAAACAAACTGACAGTCGCTGCATTCCAATCCAACTGTTGGATCGACACCGATGTAGTCCATGACAAGCCTCCAAGACTTTGATACTTAAAGCGTGACGCGGTCCTCGCGACACCTAAGAAGCATTCTATCCAAGCCTAGTACCGAAACCGTGAGCTAACAAACACAATTGGCAGTCTGCGCCTCTGACAAATGTGAACTAGATCACACGCACGCTGCTCATCTAATCGCTCAGCCCATCGCGAAATTCTGGAGCCGCAATCGCTCTTAACCGCCTTGCCCGCTCAGGCATTGGCACATCTCGCAGTCGCGCAATGCCAAACTCGGTGACCACAATGTCAATATCCGTACGCAAGGCCGTCACCATATCTACCCGATGTACAACTCTAGACACACTGCCGCCGCGAGCGGTTGCAGGCAGAGCAACTATCGATCGCCCGCCCTTGGAGCCACGGGCACTACGCATAAAATCTACCGAGCCCCCGGTTCCCGATATCTGCCGACCTCCGGCAAATTCACCATTAACTTGCCCTAGCAAATCAACCTGAACTGCAGAGTTAATCGAGACAAAATTCTCAAGCTGGGCGATAACGGCCGCATCGTGTGTGTAATTAGCACCCACCAAAAGAACATCATCTCTTTGACTTAGCTGCTCGAGCAATCGCGCACTGCCAAGTACTATGCCCGCGACATGCTTGCCCGTATCGATTGCCTTGCGCGCGCCATTCATAACCCCTTGCTCGATCAAACTAAGCACAGCATCATCAATCAGTCCGCCATGAAACCCGAGGTCGCGCTTGCTGTGCAGCGCAGCCAACACAGCGGCGGGTATAGCGCCTATGCCGGTCTGCAAACAGTCGCCGTCCTCGATTAATGACGCCACAAAACCGCCAATCTTTTCAGCACAAGCATCGATCGTTGCAGAAGGGTATTCCGGCACCTCGTTCGCCCCTGTGACTAGATAGTCAACACGCGGAGCTAGCGGCGCTCCCAATGGCGCGACAAAGCCGTCGTTCAACTGCGCAACAATCACCGTCTTCGGGTCTGCGATAACAGCCTGAATGAAGTCTGCATTGGCAACAAAACGCAGCTTGCCGTCACGATCAGGCGCGACCTGCAGCAGCGCGATCGCCAAGGGTTTATCAACAAGGTAATCGTAGACTCTACGCATGTGAATCGATACATAGTGCAACCTTTCCACATCCGCATTCTTAAGGGCGGCCGTCATAAAAAATACCGACTGCTCAGTGCTCGGATGCAACGCCGTAAAATCCATGACGTTCAGTGTTGGCAAGGGAAACTGCAAAAAATGCAGATTAGCCGCCGCATCAGGGGCGTCGCGGAGGGTTGCGAGCATCGCTGAGGGCTCGCCAGAACTGCCTGCGACGTATACGACGGGTTTGGCAGTAGCACCTGACTTGTTGCCATGCACCTCTGGGGCCAAGCTTTCGCTCTGCAGACGACGCAGCAACGCCGGAAACTCATCGAGCGGCAACTGAATTGGGCGTTGTGACATTCGGGTATCTCTATATGCTGAAATTTATCGAGTTGCCAAGGATTGTACGATTACTGCCCCACCCGCCAACAGTCCCAATTCAGCAGAGCAGCCTACAGCGGTGCTGGACCTGTTTGAGCCTGTAGTACGAGACTATTTTTCAGCCAACTTCGACACTCCGACCAGTGTTCAACGCGCTAGCTGGCCGGTCATCGCGCGTGGCGAGCACGCACTAATAACGGCCCCAACAGGGTCAGGAAAAACCCTCACAGCGTTTCTGTGGGCGCTGAACAAGTACGCCAGCGGCGAGCTGCAGCCGGGGGTCACATCGGTTTTATATATCTCACCGCTGAAGGCCCTCAACACCGACATTCGAACTAACCTGCTCGACCCGCTAACCGCCCTGCAAGCGGCTGGCAAGAACTTCCCAGACCTGTCGGTGCAAACCCGCAGTGGGGACACACCACAAAATGAACGCCAGCGCATGCTACGGCGGCCGCCTGAACTACTGATCACCACACCCGAAAGCTTGAGTCTGCTATTAACGAGCGTGCGCGGCAGGCAAATGCTTAGCCACATCGACACGGTTATTCTCGATGAGGTGCACTCGATCGTGAACAACCGTCGCGGCGTGCAGCTGCTGGTCGCCCTGGAGCGTTTGTGCTGGATGGGCATCGATCCACAACGCATCGCACTGTCTGCCACTGTAAAGCCACTGCAGGCAGTCGCCCGACAGGTCGCCGGATTTACGGCACCAGGACAGCGGCGCGCGATTCAAACTATCCGTGCAGACCAGTCTAAAGCCATCGACTTCCGAGTGAAGCTGCCCGATGGCGCCTTGGATGTCGCAGCTGATGGTCAGAAAATCTGGGAACCACTAACAGACGCCTTCAAAGAGCGACTACAGGCCAACCGTTCCACCCTGTTCTTCACAAACTCGCGACGTCTGGCCGAAAAAATCACCCTCAAGCTAAACCAGGACACAACCGCGCCGCTGGCCTATGCGCATCACGGCTCGCTTGCCAAAGACATTCGTCACGCCGTTGAACAAAAACTAAAAGCGGGTGAACTACGCGCAATTGTCGCCACCAGCTCACTCGAGATGGGCATAGACATTGGCAGCCTCGATGAAGTGGTGCTTATTCAATCGCCACCCAGCGTGTCCGCGGCATTACAGCGCATCGGTCGCTCAGGGCATCAGGTTGGCGAAACCAGTATCGGCACCTTGTTTCCAACCCATGCCCACGATTTCCTTCAGGCAGCGGCTCTGGGAGCCGCAATTAACGCGCGCGACATAGAACCACTGGAGGTAACACGCAATCCCCTCGATCTGCTGGCCCAGCTCATCATCGCCATGGCCGCTTCTGAAGACTGGAACGTCGACGAGTTGTTTCAGATGATTTGCCTTGCGGCGCCCTATCACGACTTGTCTCGCACGCATTATGACTCTGTCGTCGAGATGCTTGCCGGGCGCTATTCAGGCATGCGCCTACGTGAGTTGGCGCCGCGCATTACGTTCGATCGGTTAGCTAACCGCATTCGCGCAACCCGCGGCGCTGTCATGACCTACTACAGTTCAGGCGGCACCATTCCAGATCGGGGCTATTTCAAACTGCGTCACGCCGGCTCTGGTCAAGTGATCGGCGAGCTCGATGAAGAATTTGTCTGGGAAGCAACCATTGGCGACACCTTCAATCTCGGTTCTGGCCATTGGCAGATACAGCGCATCACCCACAATGACGTGCTAGTAAACCCAGCACCCGCCAACGTCATGGCCCCGCCGTTCTGGCGCAGCGAATCAGTGAATCGGGACTACCACTTCTCCACCTATATCGCTGCCGTACTCGACGACGCCGAGCGCGCACTGCACCAAAATCAAGCTGACGCTTTTACCAATAAACTCACCTCGAGTCATGGCTTCGACGAGCCAGCGGCAAAGGCGCTGCTCGACTATTTGCAACGTCAACGCGAGCACAGCGGCAAGTTACCGGGAACCCGGCAGCTGTTACTTGAGCAGGTAAACACCGGCCCAGCGGGATATCGCAGCAGCGGCGGCGAACGCCAGTTAATAATTCATACGTTCTGGGGCGCACGCATAAACCGGCCATTTGGCTTGGCCCTCGGCAATGCCTGGCGCGAACACTTTGGTGCACCACCGCAGCTGCAGGCAGACAACGACGCCCTGATTATCCAATTGACGCAAGACACCGACCCAGACGAAGTGATGGCGCTGGTCACACGAGAAAACCTACGCAGCCATTTGCGCGAGGCACTTGAAGACTCAGACTTCTTCGGCGCAAGATTTAGAGAGTGCGCAGGTCGAGCACTGCTGCTCACTCGAAAAAAATTCAACCAGCGCCTACCGCTTTGGATGACAAGACTGCAAAGCAAGAAATTGCTTGCTGCAACCAAGCCGCTCACTGACTTTCCAATTTTGCTCGAAGCCTGGCGCACCTGCCTGGAAGATGAATTTGATCTTACAAATCTCGAGCGCCTGCTGGAAGAATTACAAGACGGCGAGATAACCTGGCGCTTTACGAACTCGGCTAGCCCCAGCCCCTTTGCCGCCAATCTATCCTGGGGGCAGATCAATCAATACATGTACGCTGACGATACGCCGGACGCGCGGGGTAGGAGCAATCTGCAAGATGACCTGATCGCCAGCGCTTTCGCTGAACATCCAAGCGTGTCTCTGGCTGTCGTGCACGAGTTTCTCGACAAACGAATGCGCCGCCACCCCGACTATGCACCAGAAGATGCACAGGATTGGTATGAATGGGTGAAAGAGCGTGTACTGCTTAGACCAGACGAGTTACCGGAAGAATTTCACCCGCAAGTTACAGGGCCAACGACAAACCCGCTAATCGAACTGCGCAGTGACGAGCGCTGCTGGATTGCGCACGCAGAAAACGCCTGGGCATTGTGCACGGCCTTCGATCTCACGGCTTCGACCGCAACCCGGCTGCAAGAACGCGAAGACCTGAGGGACACAGTGACCTTCACACAGGAGCTGCTGAGCTACCACGGCCCTCTTACACAAACCGAACTCTCAGCACTGTTACCGCCCAAGGCCCTACCGCAACTATCCAGCGCCGAATATCTGATCAGTGGCCAGCTTATTAAAGACGACGCTCAAGAGCGGTTCTGCGACGTTGACAACTTCGAAATACTGCTGCGCTTTCAACGCCGAGCTAACCGTCCAACTATTGAGCCGCTACCGATTACACGCTGGCCCGGCTGGCAGGCGCACTGGCACAACGCCGGCGCAGCCACCGCTGACTTTGCCCTAGAACAACTCAGAGGCTTCAGCGCCCCGGTCACAACCTGGCTAAACGAACTTTTACCACCTCGTCTCGCAACAAATCTAACATCGAAGGCTACTGACAGCAGCTCAGCTCAAAACGCCCTCGCCAAGGCCTTTGTCGACCAAGATCTGGGCTGGATAGGTACGGGTCCGGAACGCATAGCCATCGACTATGCCGAAAATCTGTCAAACCACTCAGACAGGCCTGCAACCTTAGAAACGTTATTCGTCGACAAAAAAGCGCGCTACGCCTTCACTCAACTATTGGATACCAGCGGCGCAAACGCCGAGGACTTTAACACCTCGCTTTGGCAAGCCGCCTGGCAGGGCCAGCTGACCAGCGATTCGCTCGACACGCTTAATGTCGGCGAGCGAGCCGCTTACAAACTCAGCGGTCACAGCAGTTCGCGTCGGGCACGCCGGGTTAGCTGGCCTGGAGCGTGGTCGCTGATAGAACAGGCAGACAGACAGCAAGACCCACTTGAGGTTCTCGAAACCAACAAGCAAATCGCCCGAGTGCTGCTAGGCCGCTACGGCGTGCTGTGTCGTGAACTCGCCAACCGAGAAGGCGCCCAGTACAAATGGCGTACGCTGTTTTCAGCATTGCGGGTGATGGAGCTGGCTGGGGAAGTTGTCAGCGGTGCATTCTTCGAAGCCTTCAGCGGCCCACAGTTCGCAACGCCCAGCGCTGTGAGCGAGTTCTCCGCCACTTGGACGCCGCGCGATCTGTTCATCAGTGTGCTCGACCCTATCAGCCCCAGCGGCATGAGCCTTCCGTGGCCCGGACAGGATTTGGGTTTGGGTGTGCCGCACCGTCGAGCGGGTAATCACATAGCGATAGTTGCTGGCGAAGTGGCACTGTTCAGCGAGAACAACGGCAAACGATTGCGCTTTCTGAGCGAACCACATGACCCAACCACACAAAAATCTTCTGAGTTGTTGCGACAACTAGGCCGAGTGACGACGCGGATCGCCCTTGGCGAAATAAATGGCGAATCAGCACGAAAAAGTGCCTACCTAAAGGCGCTGGAGACTCACTTTGACGTGCACAGCGACCACAAAGGGGTTTATCTGGAGATCCCAGAGTGAAGACAGGGCACTGAATGTATTCAACTCCCTGTCTAGCTCTATACAGCGCTCACGCGCCCTGGGCCTACTAGAACGCTTTCTCATATCTAAACCCATAAGCAACTTGTTGCAGTTTCAGGCCGGAATACCCTTCCGCACTCTGATAGTTCAAATACCCGGAAAAGCCGCGCACAAACTGCGCAGAGGTTCCTACCGACCACAGCAGATAGTTCGGGTCGATCACTTCCGCTTGCACGCGCAGTGACGTGACAGCCGCGGATGGGTCGTTGCCTAATGGATCGGACGAGAAGCGTACCGTGCTGAATTCTGGGGCATCCAAGAATTCATGGATGTAATCGACTCGTGCGTTGGGTATCAAAACACCAAACTTGGTATTAAACACATAGCTCAGGTGTGCACCTGTCGTCAGCGTTAACGACTGCTGCTGTTGATGACCAATGTCAAGATTGAGACCACCTGCCCCTGATTCGCTGAACGACTTTACGCCGACATCAATGAACGACAAAGCGACGTTTGGACCAAATGTCAGGCGCCCCCGATTGAAATCAAAGCCTGACCCGATCCCAAGCGCTATCTGATCACCGGTGGTGTCTCCGTCGGCTGTACGATCGACGCTGCCGCCGACATAGTCATACTGAATGCGTCGTTCCGAGTCGTAATCACTGCGACCATAAGAAGCCTGAGCGTCAAGGTAAAATGATTCGCCACTAAAATAGCCGCCATAAATCGAACCCTTCCAGCCGCCAACATCCAGACCGCCACCCTGCGCAAATTTCACGTCTGCCATTTCGTAAGAGACCGCTGCGCCAACAAACAGATTGTCTCGCAACCGGTAGTCCGCACCAAACATGAACATCTGGGCGTCAAAATCATAGCCATTAGGCTCGTCTTCATTCTTCTCACCAAAATCCAGGCGGCCATTGACATAGTAGCTTAGTCGACCGAATTCACTGTCGTTACCCGCATCATCACCACTGGCTGCGCCACCTGTCAGAGCACCCATCAGTTCTTTTAGCACGGCACCGCTTAGGTATTGCCCATCAACCTCAATCGCTAGGCCGGAAACATCAAAACTGCCCGTGTTACCTGAACGCAATCTCGAGAGTCGGTTTGAAACGGCAGTGTTTTGCAATCCTGACGTTATGGCGGTGCTGGTTGCGCCAACTATCAGCTCATCACCGCTGACCGCATCAATGGCTGCACTTGCCTGAGCGGAATTTTCCTGGCCGTTGCGTAACGTACCGCAAATAAACAGCAAATCTTGCTGGTCAGCCGTCAGTGAGGTGCTATTCGCAATCAGATTCGCACAGCTGTTATCGAGCACCGCAGCAATCTCTGCCTGCTCTTCTGATAGCCCAGCTATCTCGGCAAGATCAACGCCCACATCAGATATTGAAACAATGGCCGTCAGCGTGTCGCCAGCGGTTGCGCCCTGAGCATTCAACAATCCGACTGAAAATTCCTCAACACCTTCTATATCGATGTCTGACACAAGCTCCACACTAATGGTCTTGTTAGTCGAGTCACCGTCTTGCCAGACTAGCGTACCGCTGGCGGCGACAAAATCGTCACCGTCTACTGCACTGTCTGCGGTGGTCGACCAGTCAATCGATGCAAGCCCGGTTGGTGTACCGGAACGGGCCACTTCTAAATCGACCGAGCCATCCGCTTCATTGACCGTTACGCTGTCACTGACAAAATTGATTACGCCGTCAATGGCCGACACATCATTGTCGTTGATTGTAATTGACATGCTCGGCGACAAACCGGCAGCTCCGACGGGGGAGAAATTGGTTAACTCTAGGCTAAACGATTCAGCCTCTTCGACGTCCACGTCATCAACAATTGAGACTGTAAACGATCTTTCTCCGGCCTCACCATCAGCCCAGCTGAGCGTTCCAGGCGTCAGCAGGTAATCGTCACCCGGACCGGCGGTGCCCGCAGCTGCGGAATAATCGACCGACACTGGGCCCGCTGTGCCGCTCTGTCGCGTCACGTTGATGGTCAAACTCCCGCTATCTTCGTCAACACTCAAACTGGGCGCCAAAAACATCACAATCCCCGTTGACCCCGACACTGCCGGCTCGTCATCATCCCGAATTGATACCGTTGTCGTCGACTGCGTCAGAGTAACCGGACCGACCGGAGCACTGAGCGTTAGTTGGAAGGTCTCATCCACTTCATCGATTGCATCATCGGTTACAGGTACGGTGATCGTCAGCGGTCCAAGCTCACCCGCCGGAAAAATCAACGTGCCAGTGGTCGTTGTAAAGTCTGTGCCGCCCGAAGCGGTACCGTCTGTGGTAGCAAAAACCACCGAAATCTCTTCGAGCGCAGCACCCACTCGAGTCACACCGAGGGTCACACTGCCTGCAGCCTCGTCGATTGTTTGGCTTGCCAATGTAAATCCAAGCTGGTCAGTGTCATCGTCTGTGATCTCGACGATTGCGTTGCCTACTCCCAACTCCGCATTTACGGGGGCGCTCAAGAACAGTTCAAACTCTTCGGTTTGCTCATGCAATGCATCGTCCACCAGAGCGATGGTAATCGTCAGTGGACCAGCCTCACCATCAGCGAAGTTAAGGGTGCCACTAGCCGCCTGAAAGTCAGACCCCGCAACGGCTGTGCCAGCGGTTGTCGCATAGTTTACCGACACCGGGCCAGCAAGCGAGCCGCTACGCACTACAGAAACCAGGGCATTAACCGCATTCTCTGCCACCGTCACCGATGGCGAGCTAATAGCCAGCCTGTCCGGAATATCGTCGTTTAGAATCGTAACGGTTACACTGTTACTAAGCGCTGCCAGAATAGGAAACCCCGAGCCGTCAACGGCGGTAACCGTACCGCCCTCGATAGCAAAGGTTTCATCAGCCTCTACCGCCTCATCATCTATGACTGAAACAGAAATATTTTGGCTCAACAGCGGGAGTGAAAAATCGAAATTCTGGGCCACCTGAACAAAGTCTTCATCCACTATCGCTGAGCCAGAGGTCGTCTGGATGACAACACCGGCCTGAAACGATTGCGGCGCGTCCTGTGGATTCACCACCGCGACAAGCACATTTACTGCGCCCTGTGATTCTGGCTGCTCTACCGAGTTAGCTTCAAAAGCAATCTCCAACACGTCGTCATCCAGAATCAAACCCGTAGATTCAATAATTGACGGGATAGGCTGACCAAAACAGAACCCTTGCAAGCTGTTTTGGGGTTCATAGGTCAGCGAATACTGTTCTTCGCGAGGTTCTACCAGTTGATCCCCAACAATTGGTAACGTGAACGTATAGTCCCGCTGAAACGACCCAGTAGCCTGAAGTATGCTGTCGTCAAAGGCGGTATCAACACCTCCCGAAAGATAGTCCGTTCCATCTTCGGCAATAGCACCACTAATGTTCCCCCCGCCGATGAATATCTGCCCATCGATGAGGCAGGTGTCATCGCCTTCATTGACGAAGTCAATTTCTGCAGTCAGCCGAAAGGTAACCTCAACCGAAGGGCTACTTTCGCTTACCGGGGCCGCGAATAGTTCGTATGAAACTACACTCGCGTTCGCTTCGAGGCTTGATGTCGTCAGCACTAGAGCAAGCGTCAGTCCAACGAACTTCCGCGTTCTGCTTATAGATTGAAACAATCTCAGATTCCTTTTCTGGTTTTTTGCACCAACATCTCGACCCGTTGTTCGAATCGTCAGCGCATGTACGTGGTATTAACTGGGTTTAATAGTTACCGGAGCGCGGTGGGCAGGAAGAAAAAGTCACCAACCTCGTGGCCAGCTGACTTGATCGTTTTGAACTCTGGGCGCTGGGTAAAGTTGCTGCCCGCCGCTGCGGATTCCACTCGATCGCGAATACGCATAAACAGCCCCGGACTTGATAACAGGACGTTATTACTTTCGAGTTCATCAAGAAAAGCACTCGCAAAAACGGAGTTCGTACCGTTACCACCACCATCTAACACCGGCTGATCGCCTCCAGAGGTAAGCAACAAACGGGATTTCTTAGTGAGCTTGAACTTCAGAAAGTCGAGGTCAGCGTAGTTGGCATCGTTCTGCCCCATCATCAGAAAGCTAGGCTCGGACGACAGCAGCCCGGAATAGCACGAATCAGACACCACCAGCACGCGCTTGGCATTGAAGCGTGCCAGATGGCCAGTAACAAATTCATTCGGCACCCAGTAGGTATTGCGCGGTGGCAGTTCTGCATTGGCAGGCAGCCAATAGCCAATCTCGCCTTTGCCCTGCTGCAGGCGACTGCCGTGACCGGCGTAGAATAGCAGTAGATTGTCTTCGGGTTTGAGTACGTCGTTTAAATCGTTAATCGCCTGCATCACCGCGATGTTGTCGCCATTAGACACCGTGAATACGGTGAAATCGTACTTATCTTCTAGAATGCTTTTGGCGCGGCTAATGTCACTGAGCGGCGTATCCAGATCTTCCATCTCGGTGTAGGTCTCGTTACCAATAAGCAACGCGTAGTAACGGCCCAACTTCATCTTCTTGTATTCACGGGCTTTGGCTTTTTCGCTCTTCAGCACGCTACGACGTTTAGACTTTTTGTTTCTTTTCTCGCCAGCAGAGCGAGTTTTTGGTTTTCCGTTGTCCGCAAGGAGAGTTACTTCTGGCGTCGCAGCTGTCACTTGGGCAGGCGGCAACTCAGCCAATTTCTGCTCGCTCTCACGCGCTTGGGTTTCTAGCTGAGTGATCAACCCCCTTAGCGTTTCGGTTTCTAGCTGCGATTGTTCCTTGCCTGCGGCACTCGCCGACAGCCTGGTTTCCAGATCACCCAACTGTCTCCGCAACAACTCGACCTGCATATTCTTCTGCTTCAGTGCTTTGCCAAGCTCCTCTCGAAGGGCATCCCGCTCGCGATTGGCAGCGGATGCGAACATGAGGTCGTCTGCTTTTAGGCCCCACGCTTGGCGATACCAGTTCAACGCTTCCAACTGGCTCTTGGGCACGCCCTGCCCCTGCTCATGCATGGTGCCTAGATTGAACTGGGCCCGGGTATTACCTTGCGCGGCAGACTTTCGGTACCAGGTAAGCGCAGCCGGATAGTTGGGTTCGCCACCGAGTCCGCGTTCAAATATTTCACCCACGTGAGCCTGAGCCTCGGCGTCACCAGACTCTGCTGCAGGCATCCACACTCTAAGCGCGGTTTTATAGTCGGCGCGGTCGTATTCAACATACTCTCCACCCCGGGTACGACAGTCACCGGCAGTGGCCTGAATCGGTCGCCGGGCAGTCAGATAGGTTCGAGACCCAAGGCGGCGCACCTGACCCGGTAAAAGGCAATCAACAACGTGTAAGTCGGCAACTGTTTCGAAGCCCTGCATCGCGTTTTTGTCCACCTTACGCTTGGCTGCTGCGCCTTCGCCAACAAGACCGGCAAGCAGCAGCAAACCAATACACTTGGTGATCAGAGCAACGCTGTTGGTTGCTCCCGAGGAGCGCGTCAGTATGGTATTCATAGGATCAGTCCCAAACAGGCTAGCGGCCTGCTGATGAAATTTTATGGGTTACGAAGCGTTACTAGGGCGGCGCGAAGACTGTCTTTGCGCCGCAAAAAATCATCTTCGTTAGCAATGGCTTCAATATTCGATGCAAGCGCCTTAATCGAACGGTCATCCTTCGAAGCGACGACCTGACTCACTAGCTGAGCAATCAGGCTTTCAATACGCTCAACCGCCTGTGGATTACGCGGGTGCAATCGATAGGCATCGAGATAAGAATCCAGAGCGTTTTGCATGTCGTTAAAACGCCGCAACTGATCTCCATCGCTCATAAACGCGGTAAAAGAAGTCTGCTGCTCGATGGCCAACGTGGCAAAAGGCACATCGGGGCGTGCGACCAGCGCTTGCTGGTACTGGTCGTAGGCTAGGTACCCACCGGTTGTAGCCAGTAAAAGTACCGAAGCTCCAAGGGCAAGGCGAAATTTAGACGAACCATCGAGTTCTGCCAAAAAATCTGCGGCATGTTGAGTACGCGTCTCACGCTCAAAAGATAGGCCTTTGACAATGGCTTTCCACTGACGCCGTTTCAACCCAGGAATAGGTGCAGGCACCATCTGCTCTTCGCGCGCCGCAGTAGCAGGGGCAAATCGGAAAGGGTGTTTACCGGTTAGAAGTTGGTAACAAACAATAGCAAGGGCGTACACATCATCCGCGGGATGAGGATCTTTCTGCTCAAACATCTCACAGCTGGCATAAGCCGGCGTGAGCGCTCCAAGGTCACCGGCATCAAAATCCACACCGGCAGACTCAGCCATCTTATCCACGCCCCTGTCAGCGCCTGGGAGCGTAGACGAGTTACCAAAAGTATTGGCAGGTGCCGCACGTGCAATACCAAAATCCAGAATTTTGGTATTGCCTTCGTCTGTCAGGAAAACGTTACCGGGTTTAAAGTCGGAGTGGATGATGTTTTTGTTGTGCGCATAAGCAAGACCTAGACAGAGCCCACGCATGATTTTGATGGCCTTGTTGCTATCCATGCCATCCGGATATTCTTTGATGACTTCATCCAGCGGCTGGCCTTGCAGCACTTCCATAGTGAGGTAAACAACATCGCCGTCACGGTCAAAATCATAGACTGTCGCGATAGCCGGGTGGGCCAACGTCTGGGATTTCCGCGATTCTCGCTGGAGTGCCATCACCATGCGCGGGTCGCGGCGGAATTTTTCAGACAAAACCTTTAGAGCGATATAGGGGTCGCGGTCACCGGTCTCCTGCTTGCGCAGATCAATCGCGCGATAGACAACTCCCATGCCACCACGGCCGAGTACGGCCTCAATCGTAAAACGATCTTTCAGTATCGACCCTACTTCAAGGTCGGGAATAGCGTCGTCGTCATCAGAACCAAGTAACTCGGTTGGCGGCAAAGCGGCGCCGTGATCCATTACCATGGTGTGCTCGCCTGCAGAACGCACGACAGTGGCCCCCTCATCGACAACCGGTGAGGCGGGAGGACGGACTACAGTTGACTGATCAGCCACCACATTGTCGTCGCCGATATCCACATTGTCCGTCATCGTCTACCTGCCCTGGTGCATGAGTCACATTCACGCGCGCAGAAAACGTGAGCGCGTTCGATCGTGCACTGTAGACAGAGCAGAGTTTACATTTGGTGAAGTCGTTGGCTATTTAGAACTTAGGGTCGGACAAAGCGCCTGAGAAGACTAAAAGTGTCGCGCGATGACAAATGCCACGGAAACAGATCACACAACACACCTAGATCAGTGCTCGGAGTTGCTGTGCTCCAAGGGCAGCATCTCAGGCCAATGCTTTACCCAGCAGCAGCGGTGCTGGTGGGCTTCAAGCTGGCGACCAACATTTCTGCCAGCCGTTTCCTGGGCTTCAAAGTAACCTTCAGTAATTGCCGGCGGCACTTCCTGGTCATTGCGACCCTGAAAGTGTAATTCCACCAGTTTGCGTCGCAACACGGGCAGCTGTGCCGGATCGAGGGAGCCCACCAGCGGGGTATAGTTGTGGTGCGCCGACCAGGCAGACACATCCAATGGGGCCGCTAAGGTCACCACAGTGTCAACAGCAGCAACCTCATGCGCCAGCAATACCGCGAGCACGCCACCGCCGCTGTACCCAATAAGCGTCAACGGCGCGTCATCTGCTGCGCGCGACAGCTGCCGCAACCCAACCGCCATCGCCGCAACCACTCGCGGGCTGAAACGTTCAAAACTCCACAGAGAAGGCCGGCAGTTCGACGCCGCGAATGCACTTTGCAGGTGATAGCAGGGCCGCCCGAGGAATACCGACGGCGCGGGATCCCGCAACATGAGCTCAATCGCCAAAGGCTTGAACGGCCCCGGATTCCTTGCCACCTGATTACCGCGCCAGGGCGTCCCATCCCCCGCGATATAGACGTGCAAGCTTTCAGCTTCTAATAAAGAACCTTCAGCGGGGCCCCGCACTACCAGCAACTCAAAGCCATTCACCGTTACGTAACTCGTCGCCGCACCAGCGGCCGCAGCAATGCTCAGCGTCGCATCAGCACGCGGCTGCGTCGTACACCCCGCCAGCCCCGAACAAACTGCTGCGAGCAGCATGAAGGTATAGCGCAGACAGGCCACGGGGAGGTCGCGCTCTATTCCCCGGTGAATTTCGCGTCGCGCTTCTCGAGAAACGCACCAACGCCCTCTTTAAAATCACTGCTCCGTCCAGCTTCATTCTGCAGGCGCGCCTCAAGATCAAGCTGCTGCTCGTAGCTGTTGTGCCAACTGTCCCAGTAAGCGCGACGAATCAGCGCCAGCGACTTTGGTCCATCCGCAAGCTTGGTCGCTATTTCCATAGCGCCATCCAGCAACAGCTCATTGTCATCATAGAGGCGATTAATCAGCCCCCACTCCATCGCCTTTTCCGCAGGCAGGCGTTCCGCGAGCATTGACAACTCCATCGCTCGCCCCCAACCGATGAGCCGCGGCAACATAAAAGTAGAGCCACCATCGGGAATCAAGCCAATGCGTGCAAACGCCTGCAGGAAGAATGCCTTCTTCGACGCACAAACAATGTCGCCCATCAGCGCAAAGCTCATGCCAACGCCAGCCGCTGCACCATTCACGGCAGTCACCAGCGGAATATCAAGCCCTCGAATCGCAAACAGAAGTGGGTGATAACCCGACCGCAGCACCGAACCTGATGGCTTTGGCTTGGCGCCAGAGTTCTCCGCCCGGCTCTGCAGATTTGCACCGGCGCAGAAGCCCCTACCGTTACCCGTCAACAACATGCAGCGCGCGTCGCTGTCTGCGAGCTCATCAACCACATCGGTGAAATCTGCCAACATTTCAGGACCCACGGCATTCATGACTTCAGGATGGTTCAACCGCACCACCGCAATCTTGCCTTCGTAGGTTAGTGTTACTTTGCGCTCACCATTCGACTGTGGCGTAACCTGCTGTGTATCGGACATAACTTGTTCTCCTCTCCCAATTTGTTTCCCAGAGGCTCAAGATACCCCAAATTGCATAATTGGCCGCCAGTGATTTTCTGCAGAACACTACTTTTTTTCGTTTTCACGACACTCGCAACACAGGCGTCGGCCACAGAGCCTCTGCCAGAAGGCTCAAAAGCACCTGTAAAAGAGCCCGCCACCTGGGCAGACCTCGATAAGCAGGTTGGCCAGCTGCTCGCTAAAACTCCCAATGCCATGGCGACTCTGATCATCGCTGACAACAATGCAATCGCGCTTCAGCGCGACTACTACCGACCTAGTGACACCCGCAAAAACGCCCTTAACACCCTGTCAGGGCAACCCGGTAACGTGCCGTTTCGCCTCGGCTCCATCACCAAAATTTTCACAGCCCTGGCACTGATACATGCAACCGCTGCAACCAACACGCCACTCGACACCCCGCTGCAGAACATCATCGACCCGTCGCTGTGGAAGAACAGCTGGCGTGACACCCACCCCGTGCAACTCGGCCAGTTAATCGAACTGAGCGCCGGCTTTGCCGATATTTCCGGGCGCGAATTCGCCAGCGCACAGCCCTTGCCTCGCCTACAGGCACTAGCACTCGATGCGAACTCCCACGTAACCCATTGGCCACCTGGACTGCAACACAGCTACACCAACCTCGCGCCGGCCTACAGCGCGCTAGTGGTCGAGGCGCTCAGTGGCCAAACCTTCGAGACCTACCTTGTTCGCCATGTGCTTAAGCCACTGGGAATGCCAACAGCAACCTTACAGCCCCTTGCCAATTTACCCGGGGGCTTTCGCGCAGACGGTAAGACCCCGATACCCTATTGGCACACCCTCTATCCGGCATTTGGTGGCCTCAACACGACTCCTCGTGAGTTTGCCAACTTCCTGCTTAAACTCACTCGCAACGATTTTGGCCCTGAGTTAAACGCTGCATTGCGACACCGCAGCAACCACCCTCTCTGGCAACCGACAACAACGGCCGCCGCGCGCGCTGGTTTAGCACTTGGCTATGGCGCCGGTATCTACACCACCCTTAGAGATGGCCGATTGATCTATGGCCACGGCGGTGACGCTGATGGCTATCGCTCACGCTTCGGCGTTATCGCCGGCACCACGCGGGGCTACTTCATCGCCATCAACAGTGATAACCCACAACTTCTGCGACGCCTGCAAATGACTATAGAGCGCGCCCTCATTCGCGGCACAGCAGTAGGCGCGCCAACACCGGCGGGTTCCCCAGCAAACGCCACTCAGCACCAGGCACGCCTGCAACGCTTCGCAGGTGAGTATTACCCCGCCAGCAAACGCTTTGGCATCAACGACTGGCAAGCGGGAGGCAGTCAAAAAGCACAGGTCACTGTGGTGAACGATCGCCTAGAAATGCGTCGTGGCAACAACGCCATAGAGCTGATCTGGCTCGGCAAGAATCTGTTTCGCCGTCCGCACGACCCCACCGCAACGGTTGTGTTTATCAGCGACAACAACAAGCAATATCTGCAAGGCGTATTGGGAAACTGGGTGCAAACCCAGCCTGTAGCGCTTCACGACAACCCTCCATCTAAGGCATATTAGCGCTATGAGTACGGCCAGCCGCAACCGCTTTTGAGGGGCACAAAAAATTTTGAGAGATCGATTTGATGATTAACACCGCACTGCAAGACAACATTCGTGACAGCGCAGATAGCCGCGAGGTCAACCGTCAGCTCGACCCTGAACTTGCGAGTGAACTGGCCAGCGCAGGTATGTTCAACATGCTGATACCCAAAACTTATGGGGGCCGCGAGGTTGATCCGCATGTGTTTATCGATACCCTGATAGCCGGCGCCAAAGCCGACGGTGCTGTTGGCTGGTGCATGATGATTGGCAACACCACCAGTCTGCTTAGCGCATCCCTTTCGCCGCACTGGGCCCAGGAAATCTATGGCGACAACCCAGAAGTTATTACTTGCGGGGTCACCGCTCCTTACGGTCGCATAACCCACGAAGGGGACGATTTACGAATCACCGGACGCTGGCCCTATGGCAGCGGTGGCAACGTTTCAGAATGGATTTCTGGGGGCTGCCTGTTGAAAGATGGCGACAATCCGCCACAGCAAATTTTAGCGTTTTTCCACAAAAGCGACGTCCAGTTTCACGACAACTGGCACACCTCAGGCTTGCGTGGAACCGGCAGCAACGACTTTGAGGTGCACGACGTGCTCGTACCCAAAGGCCGCTGGATAGTTCTTGGCGGACGCCCAGAGGTCGAGGCCCCGCTGTACCGTTTTCCCACGCTGGGTTTGCTCGCACTGGGTGTGGCCAGTGTCAGCGTCGGCATTGCCCAGCGCGCGATCGAAGCGTTCACTGAACTCGCCAATGAGAAAACACCAACTGGCAGCAAGCGCAGCTTGGCAACCCGAGAGTCAGTGCAAAAAGATCTGGCGCGAGCGATCGCCTGCGAAGGTTCTGCGCGGGCCTACATGCACGCGGTTACCGCTGCCGCTTGGGCGCCGGCGCAAAGCGGCGAGCGAATCTCGCGCCAACAAAAAGCCGACCTGCGGCTCGCCGCGAGCAACGCCGCCTGGCAAAGCGCTGAGGCGGTTGATTTGCTATATCACGCTGCCGGCGGCTCTTCGATCTATTCCGAAAACATTCTGCAGCGCTGCTTTCGCGACGTGCACGTCACCACACAGCACATCATGGTTGCCCAACCCACCTACGAAATGCTCGGCAAAATCCCATTGGGCCTTGATGAAAAAGTAATGCTGTAACGGCCAGCCGGCGCAGCCTTTTTCGTTAAACCGGCGCAGCCTTTTTCGTTAAACCGGCGCAGCCTTTTTCGTTAAACCGGCGCAGCCGCTGGATACTGCTCGCGCAAGACTCGTTTGAGGATTTTACCGCTGGGGTTTCTGGGGATCACGTCAATAAATACCGCCGCTTTGGGCTGTTTAAACGCAGCCATCTTGCCCTGACAATAATTTAGAACTTCCGCCTCGCTCAGATCATCACGAGTACGCACCAGAATCGCGAGCGGGCTCTCACCCCATTTGGCACTCGACTGACCAATAACCGCAGCTTCTGCCACATCGGGGTGCGACATGAGCACGTTTTCCAGCTCGGCGGGATAGACGTTTTCACCACCCGAAATAATCATATCTTTCATTCGATCTTGAATGAACACGTAACCGTCCTCATCCATCACGCCAACGTCACCCGTGCGCAACCAGCCATCAGACAACGTTTCTGCTGTTGCTTCTGGTCGATTCCAGTACTCGCGCATGATGTGAGCACCACGCACCCAGACTTCTCCGGCATCTTCACGAGGTAACTCCGCACCGCTATCCGACGCAATTTTAACGTCACTGAAAAAAAACGCTTTGCCCGTTGATCCAGGTTTCTGGTCGACGTTACTCAAATCCATAACGCAGGCTGGCCCACAGGTTTCTGTCAGTCCGTAGACCTGTAGCAGACAAACTCCAAGCTGCTGATAGGTCTCAGTGAGGCTGATGGGTACGGGTGCCGCGCCGGTCATCATCCAGCGCAGCTGTGCGTAGGACGACGGGTCTGGCTGCCTGGCCTGCAACATGAAGTTCAACATGGCCGGCACCATCAAGCCGATTGTCACTTTTTCAGCTTCAATCAATTGCCACGCACGATCCGGTTGAAAAGACCGCATCACCACACAGGTAATGCCACGATAAATATTTACAGTGAGAGGCGTTAGGGCGCCCACATGAAACATCGGTAACGGCGAAAGAAAGACATCACCGTCGTGGTAATCGCAGCTGGCCGCAACAGTCAACACCGCCCATAAGGACGAGTGGTGAGTGTGAACAACCCCTTTGGGTAAACCGGTCGTTCCTGACGTGTACATGATGTACAGCATGTCATCGTCGAGCGCGCCGTATTCAGGTGGGCTGGTAGTGCCTGCATCACGAAACTGGCTATAGCTCTGCGCAAAGTGGGCAATGTCGCTCTCGCCATCTACTTGCAGCCAGTGCCGGATAAGAGTTTTGTCACCGCGGCTGTGCAGCTCGGCCACGCTTTCCAAAAACTCTTCGCCGAAGATTAGCCGAGTTGTACCACTGTCATGCAAAATAAACTCAAGCTCATCAGGCACCAAGCGCCAGTTGAGCGGCACGACCACCGCTCCAATAGTGGCGAGAGCAAAATACGACTCGACAAACTCCGCACTGTTCATGATCAGCAAACCAACCCGTTCGCCTTTCTCAATACCGGCCGCCAAAAACGCATTGCCCAGCTGACTCGTCCGTTGGTGGAGCTCGGCAAACGTCAGCCGGACATCCAGATCACCATCTATATAGGCCATCAGATCCGGATTGAGCGTCGCACGGTTACGTAACAGCGACCCCAGGTTCATGTTGTTTTGCATACGCAGCCCCTCCCAGAGCCCAGTGAATAACGCGGGCATCCCCCTGCCCGCTGTCTTATTTAATCTGTGCGCGAAGACTACTTCATCTCGGCGCAGGGGGCTGCTACCCTCGGTAGCTCGCCATAAATTTACAGAAACGCACTCGCAACAAAATGTAATAGCTTTGTTACAAAAAGTCTCCTATCAAGGCTTTCTTTATAACCGTTTCTAGGCAATAGTGCGGCCTTCTTGGGGGGGTAACCCCACAAGAAACCCCAGCGTGGCGCGGTGTCTCTCTCCCCTTCCTCCCTAACCGCGAAGGCAACCCGTTAAACGGTTGTCGCCACGCTGACTTTCACCTCTTCCTCTATCCTTCTCGTCACTCCTTGTTGAACACCCCCCTTGCGAACAGCGTACTGGACAGCTCTCTTACTGCCTGTACAATCGGCCCCCCATTTCACTCCGGCACCTTTACAGCGCCATGAGCGACACACCTGACAATCTATCTGACCTGTACAAGATTGGCACCGTTGCCAAATTGACCGGCATTGCCGTGGAACGCCTGCGCGCCTGGGAGCGCCGCTATGGGCTCACACCAGCCAGCCGGGATGGCAAAACACGCTTCTTTAGCGCTGAACAGGTCGAACGACTCACCCGTATCAAACGCCTCATCGATCAAGGTCACCCGATAAGTACACTCATCAATTTAAGCAGTGAGGCACTCAACGAACGTCTGCAAGCCCTTGCACCCATGGCTGCAAAGACTTCGACCGGCGCCGCTCCAAGCGTGGCTTTAGTAGGCACTCAACTGCTGATGCTTGAGCAGAGCAACGCCGAGGCAACCCGAGTCACAGTTTCGGGGCGCTGGGTTAACCTAGATGTTTGCCTACCTGAGCTTGCACAGCTAACCACCGCCAACGGGCTACCAGATGTACTGGTCGCCTTGCAGGGTTCTGTCACCGCAGACAGCCTAGACAGGCTAGATAGCTTGCCAAACTCAATGGCACGGCTCGTTATCTATCACTATGCGACCGATGCCGGATTGGCTGCAGCCGCAGATCGCGGCCTTACTTTACTGCGCTGGCCCGTTAGCTGGGCAGAGATCGAACAGGCAGTAGCGCGACTGGCGCGAGCCCCACTGAAAGCCGGAAGGCATGCCCCCAAACGCTTCAGCGACGAGCAATTATTGAGCATTGCCAGCGCCAGCGATGGGCTCGGCTGCGCCTGCCCAGCCGACCTCGTAAACCTCATTAGCGCACTCAATGCCTTCACCGACCATAGCGCCGCCTGCGCGCCCGACACCGACTTTTCGACAGACGCCGCAAACGATGCCCGCCCACCGCGCCACGCCCGAATCGCAGAACGCACCAGCAGCGCTAGACTCGAACTCGAACTGGTACTGGAAGACTGGGTCACTGCCGAAGGCCTTTTACCCATACCTAACTAACTATCGGAACAAAACCTGTACAAATATCCTAAATAGTGGAATTAGAGTGGAAAAAGCAGTTGACACCAATTTTGTACAGTACATAATGCCTGCAGATTCAGTTCAGGCGTGAAAGCGACTTCCAATGCAGTCCTCCCTTTCAAGTGTCCTTCCCCCAAAGGAAGCCGTCATCAGAGCTAGCCTCTGACACGCCTTTTTTATTCGAACCTCAGCCGGCGCGAACGCCGTAACCGGCAGCAAATCAGGTTCACGAACGACAGAACAACCGCCTCCGGGCGGTTTTTTTGTGCCTACCACCGAAGTTAGGCGCCCCAGTTATCCAGCAGCGCTTACTGCCGACAGAACTCACCACGATCTGGATTTTGCCAGCAGTTTCCGCCAAAATTTTGGAGCGCTAGCAACACCTAGTTTAAAACAAGGCGCAACTGCAACCACAGGCAGCTAGCGGAGTATCAGAATAAATGGCGGCGCACTCGACAACTCGCAACATACCCACAGCACTACAGAGCATTCTGTTGATTGGCCTCACAGCCTTAGCTGGCTGCAGCTCAGATGAGCGGGTGAGTACAGCGGCAGTACTGGCGAACACAAACTGCAAGGGGGCGAACACAGGCTTGAGTGAAGTCAGCCTTACCGATGTCGCTCGGTTCAGAGGCACTCAGTTACTGGCACCCGATTCCAGTACGCCAGCATCGAGCGCACCTGACTCGTCAACAATCCCGGAGCACGACGACCTGCCACTCTTTATTTCAATGTCACGCGGCGTCCAGCCTTCGCGTGGTTTTGAGCTGCACCTGGCCGATCAAGCCAGGGTTGTTTCGCCCACAGCACTGTCGATAGACGTGTACTGGAGCGAACCGGACACCAGCAAATCACAACCCCTGGTTTCGACAAACCCTTGCCTGGTGGTCAGCGTGCCAAACGGTCCATGGCAAACCATCGAGGCTATTGACCAACACGGCGTGACACTGGGCACACTTAAACGCACCGCACTCTAAGCAGAACACGCCGCCTTCTTGCTCAGCACGAAGTCAGTTCAAAGTAACTCCAACGCTGCCTGAGCACGCGACAGCACACCATCTTTGTGCTTTTCCAAGTCGACATCCGTGTTATCACCCATCGCACCCACCAGGTAGCGCTTGTAAACACCCTGACCAATCGCGGCGAGGCGCCAATGCTGAAACGCGCGGTAGTAGTTAATACCACTCAGATCTCGCCCGGTGCGATCAGCATAAGCTGCTGAAATCTCATCCCTGCTACGAAAACCGCCGGCGCCAATCGGATGTTCGTCACTGCCTTCTTCGCCAGGTCCGATCCAGGAATTAAGCAAATAGCCAACGTCTGCCAATGGATCTCCGAGCGTACACAGCTCCCAATCGAGAACGGCCTGCACCCGACCACCCTGCATAATCATATTGCCCACTCGATAATCACCATGGACGATGCTTGCCCCAACTTGCGCTGGCAGCTCAGCAAGCCGCTTTGCGCAGTCTTCCATCTCGGGAATTTCGTGAGTTTTTGTCGCCTCCCACTGCCTGGTCCAGCGTTTTAACTGCCGGGCGAGATACGCCTCTTTACGACCAAGGTCACCCAAGCCAACCGTATCGATATCGACAGCGTGCAGATCAGCCAAAATTTCGACAACGTGGTCGGCAATGCCATGACGCTCTTGCGCTGAAAAACCGGCAGCGTCTTCAAAACCGTTGAACACCGTACCCTCAACAAAACGCATCACATAAAAGGGCGCTTCGTTGACCGTCACATCACTGCATAGTCCGCAAATCTCTGCGACCGGCACAGAGCCGCCCTGCAAAGCTGACACAATCTTGTGCTCTCGCCCCATATCGTGAGCACTTTGCAACACATGCCCCAACGGCGGACGTCGCAGCACAAACGCCTGATTATTGCCGTCAACAACGCGATAGGTCAGGTTTGAATGGCCGCCAGCAATAAGCGAAAACTGCAGCGGCGCGACCAAGCCCGTTACGTTGGTTACCAGCCAGTTGGTCACCGCCTGTGCGTCGATACCATCCGGCAC
>JALZVT010000062.1 GCA_023300545.1 Pseudomonadales bacterium | reverse complement strand
ACGCATATCCTTGCGTGCCTCCTAGCACGCATATCCTTGCGTGCCTCCTAGCACGCATATCCTTGCGTGCCTCCTAGCACGCATATCCTTGCGTGCCTCTTAATCTTCTCTTCTCTTCTCTTATCTTCCCCTAAGCCCCTCAAGCAACCCGCGCATCCAAATACCGCATGATGTCCATCGACTCATACATCCATTGCACGGCACCGCTTTCATCGGTGATCTTTAAGCAGGGCACCGTCGCCTTACCCCCACCCGCGATCAGCTCTTCTCGGGCGCCAGGCTCGTGCTGGGTATTGCGCGTCGGCAGCTCAATGCCCTTGGTGTCGAGAAACCGCCGCACCATAGCGCAGAACGGGCAAATATCGGTCTGATACAAAACATAGGATTCATTCATAGGCTTGATTATGCCGATATGTGATGAAAACCGAAAATCAGATATGGCAATTTCACGCAAAAAAGCCCCTTCCGATGCCGTTAGCTGAGCTTTGTGCGTATTGTCGGTACCATAGCCGCGCATCTACCAAAGGCCTCTACCATGGCAAAGCAACCAAAGACTTCAGAAACCAAAGACGTTAAACGCGTGCGCAACATCATCATTCTGAGCGTCGTGCTCATTATTGGCGTTGTGGTGGGCTACGGCGTGCTCTACAGCACAGGCTTGACCGACAATGTGGGCGCAGACGGCTACACCGAAGGCAAACACTATGACCTGATAGAAGGGGTAGAGGCTCGGCGTGCCGGTGCACCGGTAATCGTTGCCGAATATTTTTCTTACGGCTGCATTCACTGTAAAAACTTTGACCCGCTGGTCACCGAATTCAAGGGCACCCTGCCTGCCGGTTCAAAGCTTGAGCAGAGGCCCGTTGCCTTCAACGCCAGCTGGGCACTGCTCGCTCGGGCCTTCCTTGCGCTGGAAGCTATCGATGGCCTGACAACCAATCACGAACGCCTATTCAGCGCCATTCATGATTCGCGCCGCCAGTTTTCGACTCCCGAGCAAATCGCAAAATTTGTCGACGGCAAAGATGGGGTCACTAGCGCGTCGTTTCTGCAGGCGTTTAACTCCTCTGCCGTGCGCCGCAAGCTGGCAAAAATCGATGGTTTAAGTCGCGCAGCCCAACTCTCGGCAGTACCGTCGATGGTGGTCGACGGTCGCTACCGCATCAAGATGGAAATCGGCCGCAAGCAGGCCCTGGACGTCGCCCGCTTCTTAGTAGATAAGGAACTCGCAGGCCCATCCGGCGAATAACCTGATGCCAATTAGCCCAATTCCAACAGCCCCATGAATGACCTTGAAGCGTTGCTACAAACGCTCACCCTGACCGCCGGGACGGCCTGGGCCAGTGGAATCAATCTATACGCAACGCTAGTGGCACTGGGAATGGCAGGCGCTACAGGCTATATCGATCTACCACCTGGCCTTGCCGTGTTGCAAGACCCCATTGTGATTGTGATCGCAGGTTGTATGTATTGCGTGGAATTTGTTGTCGACAAAATTCCCGGTGCTGACACTGCGTGGGATGCTGTGCACACATTTATTCGCATTCCCGCCGGCGCGCTACTCGCCGCCGGAGCAGTCGGTGAAGTGGCTCCAGCGTTTAGTGTGGGGGCCGCGTTGCTCGGTGGTGGTATCGCTGCCACCACGCATTCGGTCAAAGCTAGCAGCCGTGCCATGCTGAACACAAGGCCTGGGCCGCTCAGTAACATCGTCGTATCGCTTGTCGAAGACGTTGTCGTTTTTGGTGGCCTCTGGCTCGCACTCAAGCAACCCACCGCATTTGCAATTGGGTTTGGGCTGTTTCTAATCGCTCTATTCTGGATTATTCCACGGTTGTGGCTTTGTACCAGCAGCCTGTTTCGAAAGTTGGGCCGGTGGTTAGGAATGCTCCCCCCCCAAAACCTAGCGACAGAGGCAGTCTTCGCCCCAGCGGCAGCCCCCGCCTCAGCGAACAAGAGTTAGGGCTTTGGCCGTTCGCAAACTCGCTAAAAAGAAAAAGGCGACCAAAAAGAAAACAGCCCGAGCCAGCACCCGAAAGGCAGCCAAAAAATCACCAAGTCTGCTGTGGCGTTTGTTCAAGGTCATCTTTGTTAGCGGAATTTTGGGTTGCGTGGTTGTTGCCGGCTATCTGTTTCATCTCGATCGAACCATCACCAAAACTTTCGAAGGCAGACGTTGGTCCGCACCTGCACAGGTCTACGCGCAACCACTAGAGCTGTTCACCGGAGTTGCACTGAGTCAGGCCGATCTGGTGCACGAGCTAGAACGTGTCGGTTATCAGCGCCGCAGCACACTCAACGTACCAGGCACGTTTAACATTACGGGAAATCGCCTGCGCGCTTATCTGCGCGGCTTTGCCTTTATGGACGGTTACCGTGATGCGCTGCGTATCGAGGCGAGTTTCGCCGGCAGCACACTAACCGTGCTTACCGCTGACGGTGAACCGGCTGTCATCGTCCAGCTAGAACCACCCAGCATCGGCAGTTTCTTCCCTAGCCACGGCGAAGATCGCGTCATTTTGCCACCAGAACAGGTCCCGACTCTGCTCCGAGAAGGCCTAAAACTGGTGGAAGACAAAAGCTTCGATAAACACTTCGGCTTCGATCTGCGCGGCATCTTGCGCGCGATATGGGTCAACCTTCGGGCCGGTGAGAAGCAGCAGGGTGGCAGTACGCTCACACAGCAACTGGTCAAAAGCTATTTTCTGGACAACAGCCGCACCTACCAACGCAAATTGCGCGAGCTGGGCATGGCCATCATCCTCGAAGCCCGCTTCGAAAAAGCCGACCTGCTCAACGCCTACATCAACGAGATTTATCTAGCTCAAGACGGTGTCCGCGCCGTCCACGGTTTTGGCCTCGGCGCCCAGTTCTATTTCAACAAACCGTTAGCAGAATTGGACACCCACGAAATAGCCCTGCTGCTCACGGTCATTCGCGGGCCCTCTTTCTACAATCCGTGGCGCCATCCAGAGCGCGTACGCGAGCGCCGCGACCGCATCATCACTACATTGCTCGACGGCGGTTTGATCGACAGTAACGACGCCACTCAGTCTGCCCACAAACCCCTCGCACTGGCCGGCACCACCCGCCCTGGCGGCGCCTACTATCCCGCATTCATGGATCTGGTGCGCGAACAGCTCAACAGCAGCTACCCAAAAAAGGCATTGGCTAGCGAAGGTCTGCGCATCTTCACCACTCTGAAGCCCGCGTTTCAGGAACGCCTGCAAAATAGCGCCAACAGAGCCCTCGCACAAATCGAAGTGCAAAAGCCCACAACCGCCGGGGGCGATGCACCACTGCAGGTTGCCGCCGTTGTCACCCAATCGCAAACCGGCGATGTACTCGCTCTGCTTGGCGGCCGCGGTCGGGGTGGCTACAACCGCGCACTCAAAGCCTCCCGCCCGATCGGCTCGCTTATCAAGCCGGCAGTGTATCTAACCGCACTCGAACGCCCCGACTTCCACCTCGCGAGCCAAATCCAGGACACCCAGGTAAGTCTCCCTCAACCCAACGGTAAAACATGGACACCCAACAATTTCGACGAGAAAAACCACGGTAGCGTTCCGCTAATCCGCGGTCTTGCAGATTCGCTGAACCTGGCCACCGTGCAACTCGGTCTGCAGATTGGGGTACCTGAGATTACGGCTCGACTGGGCGAACTCGTTACTAACCTCCGGACAAATCCGTACCCGTCCATGCTGCTCGGCGCCGTTAACATGAACGTACTGCAGGTGGGCGAGCTGTACGGCAACTTCGCGAGTGGCGGATTTCACTCATCACCAAAGGCGGTGATTGCGGTACTCGACGAAACCAATACGCCGCTAAGTCGATACCCGCTGCAAACTCGCCAAAGTGTATCCAGCGATTCGGTTGCACAACTCACTGAAGGGATGCTGGTGGCGATGCAACGCGGGACAGGTCGCAGTTCACCATTGGCCCAACGTGGCGTCGCCGGAAAGACAGGCACATCAAACGACTTTCGCGACAGTTGGTTTGCCGGCTTCGATGCCGCGACACTCGCCGTTGTCTGGGTTGGATTCGACAACAACGCACCCACCGGTTTAACCGGCGCATCCGGCGCACTACGCGTTTGGGATGCGTTTATGGGCAGCACACCGATTTTTCCCTTGCAGCCCACCATTGCAAATGGCGAGGCCGGCGGCATGCAAACCCAGTCTTTCGATTTCAATACCGGCCTTCGCGCTAGCGGAGGGTGCTCACGGATCAACATGGAGGGCGATCTCGTACCGGTAGAACTGGTTAGCGTCCCACTGCCCAGTGAAGTCGACTTGCCGCGCTTGCCCGGTTGCGCTGACAACGTAAAGCCTGGTAACGAAGGCAAGCTGGGAGATCGACTGCGCCGCTGGTTCAGTCCAGACTAACCCCCCTTGACTGACCCTGTCGCTAACTGCCGGAGACACCCGGATGTCTAATTCCCACAAATCCAATCAAACGCTGGGTACTCTGTTGCTGCTCGCCCTGTGTTGCGGGACACTAGCGGGCTGTACAGGTACGGCCTACATTCCGCCGTCAACAGAGAGCGCGGGCGAGCCCGCCTCTGAGCCTGAGATCAACACGGATCCAGAGGGCGTGAAAACCGAGTCTGACGTGGTTGAACCCCCTGCAAACGCAGCTCGAAACAACGCTGCAGGTACGCTCCTGGCACAAAGCGAAACCCTGCGTCAGAGCGGCCAGTTACCACAGGCGGTCGCACTCGTGGAACGGGCGATTCGCTTAGAACCCCGCCGCGGCGACCTCTGGGTACAACTTGGGCGTCTGCGTTTTGAAAGTGGCGAGCTGGCACGAGCGGAGCAGTACGCCCGCAAAGGAATTGCGCTAACCCGCTCGGCTGAACCCGCACGCAGACTGGGTTGGCTACTCCTCGCAGATGTCAGCGAAGCCCAAGGTGACGCCCCTGGCGCCCAACAGATTCGCTCGCGCTGGCTCAACGACCTCGGTTAAACCGAACAGCCTGCTGTCCACTAAGACAGCGTGGCAAACAGATTTTCTCGATCTTTCTCGTAACGACGACCAGCGAGATAAAACAGCGGGATCGCCAACAGCGACAACATGCTAAAGCCCACCAATGCCCAAGTGTAAGGTTCTTCTACGCCGCGCGCGATCATGGCATCGATGATAAAACCACTGGCTGTGATGCCGATACCAAGTCCAAACAAATTTAATAGCAGAAGATAGAGCGCCACAACTGTTGCTCGAATGCGCGGTGGAACCAATTCCTGTACGGTGGAAAATGTTGGTCCATAGAAGCAGCCCAATTGAAAATAGCCCAAAAATACACCGCCCCAGAACCAAAACGTGTCTGGCGGCACCAACCGATAGGCCACATTCATTGGCGCTAATAACAACATTATCCAAAACAGAAACATCGGACGGCCCATTCCAGTTCGCGCCATAAAGCGATCTGCCCCAATGCCACCAAACAGGTTTCCTAAAACGCCACCAACCATCGCAATCCAGCCAGTTTTCACCGCAATATCTGCCTTGTCGAAACCTCGCTCCTCGACAAACCAAACCTGCTCAAACGTTGCCGCGCCTAGAATAAAGTGCAACGCAACACCCCCACCAATGGTCAGGCCTAAAGCTGGGCACGCCTTCAACGCACTCCATAACGTGCCAGCAATTTCTTTCAGTGATTGCTTGGTTTTAACCTCAACGCCGGCCGCCTGCGCATCTACAATATGTCGTCGCGGCGTCTCTTTGATAAACAGCATGACCACGGCGAGCACCAGACCAACAGCCCCGAGCGCGTAAAAACAATTGCGCCAACCGATGGCCGGCCCCAGATACCCAACAATGAGCAAACTCACGCCTACGCCCAGCGGCACGCCCATGTAATAAACGCCCGAGGCAAAACCTAATCTCGACGACGGAAACCGGTCAGCCAGCAGCGACATCGCTGTTGGTGTCATGATTGATTCACCAACACCGATAAACATCCGGGGTAGCGCCAACGACACAAAGCCTTTTGCCATTCCCGACAGCGCGGTCAGCACACTCCACAGGGCAAGGCCTGCGGCAATAAACCGGGTTCGGTTCACTCGGTCAGCGAGCACACCCATAAAGAGCCCCATGACCGAATAGAAGAACAAAAAGACCAATCCGGTTAGAAGGCCAAACTGACCATTGGTGAGCTGCAGGTCTGGGATGATGAAATTCGCAAAACTGCCCAGCAACTGCCGATCAACAAAGTTAACGACATTAAGCAGCATCAAAAACAGCAGAAACAGATAGTCGCCACGAACATTGGGCTTATCCACTTCCGCCTCTGAGCTCACCCCATTAGCATCATTCTCCACGGCCATCTTCAATCCCCCTCTACAAACGTCTGTGTGTCGAATTTTTAGTTGTTGTTGAATCGACTACCTCTTGACCGTACCGGTGCTGCTCGACGCGAGCAAGCCCTACTCGCTCCACGTATACTCGCCGCATAGGCTCTAACCGATTTTGTCGAGATACATCATGCGACTGCGCGACTGCAACAACACAGAAGACTTCCGCCGCTTGGCAAAGCAACGCCTGCCAGCCGCGCTCTTTCACTACATTGACGGTGCTGCTGACGACGAGGTTACCTACCGGCGCAACACCGCAGCCTATGAAGAATGCGATCTAGTGCCTCGTGTGCTTGCCGGCGTGGAAGATATCGACATGTCGACGACCGTTATGGGTCAAAAGCTCGATCTACCCATGTTTTTCTCGCCGACGGCGCTGCAACGCCTGTTTCATCATGACGGCGAACGCGCGGTTGGCCGTGCGGCAGAAAAGCACAACACCTTCTTTGGCTTGAGCTCGCTGGGCACGGTGAGCATAGAAGAAATGGCAAACACTATTAGTGCGCCCAAGATGTTCCAGCTGTATTACCACAAGGACAAGGGCCTGACCGAAAATATGATCGAGCGCTGCAAAGACGCCAAGTTTGAGGCGTTGACGCTCACTGTAGATACCATTGTTGGCGGAAACCGGGAGCGCGATTTACGGACGGGCTTCACCTCACCGCCTCGTTTCACTCTGGGCGGTGTTCTCAGCTACGCAACGCACCCCTATTGGACGTTGAACTACCTATTTCGCGAGAAATTTTCACTGCCGCAACTGGATGCTTACGTTAGCGAGGGTACCGCAGTTGCTACATCGGTATCGGATTATTTCAGCACCATGCTTGATCAATCGATGGACTGGAAAGCCGCAGAATGGGTCGCAAAAACCTGGGGGGGGCACTTTTGCCTAAAAGGCATAATGAGTGTAGAGGACGCTCGGCGCGCAGTCGACGTTGGGGCAACAGCTATCATGGTATCGAACCATGGCGGTCGACAGCTCGACGGTGGGCGCTCACCCTTCGATCAGCTGGCAGAAATTGTCGATGCGGTAGGCTCAGATATTGATGTTATTTGTGACGGCGGCATTCGTCGCGGCACACACATACTAAAAGCACTCTCCGTAGGCGCAAAAGCCTGCTCCGGCGGGCGCTGGTACCTGTATGCACTCGCAGCCGCAGGACAACCAGGCGTAGAGCGAGCAATTGCGCAGATGCGCGCAGAGCTTGAGCGTGACATGAAATTGTGTGGCGCCCGTAACGTCGATGAACTTACACGTGGCAACCTACGCTTTAGATGAGCTAAAAACTAAACGTTAGTCCCGCAAACGGTCCCTTTATGCTGAGATCGGCAGACTGCACATCGTCAAAATCATCTAGCTCGAGCTCCATGATGCGATAGCCGGCCTCTATGCCCAGCCCTAGTTTTGACTCCCAGCCAAATTTTGCGGTGACGTCAAACAGGCTGTCACCCTTGTAGGCGACACCGCGCACACTGCCTCCAGCCCACCAGCCGGTAAATGGCAGGTCGCCACGAATGCCCAAGTAACCCATTGGTAAAATGCCTTCAAACTCAGCACTACTGAAGCCCGAAGCGTCTGCCACCC
The DNA here is from genome assembly GCA_023300545.1 of Pseudomonadales bacterium. GTDB lineage: Bacteria > Pseudomonadota > Gammaproteobacteria > Pseudomonadales > Azotimanducaceae > JALZVT01. The sequence goes on along the minus strand of JALZVT010000062.1, from coordinate 12,627 downwards.
GAACAAAACCTTCGATGTGGCGAGCGCCGAGTCCGAGGTCAACCGACACTAGGTTATCGAGAATTTCATAGTACAAAATGAGATCTGTCTGTTCCAAATCAACTTCAGACAGCACGTCTGCGGAGAGATCAAAGGAGCGTCCACTAAATTCAATAACTCGATCGAGCTGCCCTGTGGCGGTTTGGGATATTTCGGAATAGTCGAGGCGTATGTTTGGCAAGACAGGAATGGGGTGCTCCAACCCGGCATACAGTTGCACGTTGCGTTTGGTACCAAAGCCAAGATCCTGCTGCAGATCAAGATTATTCAGCGCCGACGGCACTGAACTCGACTGCGCATCACCGCTAATGTCTTGTGACCAAACACCTCCGCCCGCGTAAACGCCAAACAGAGTTGCCGCGGCACTGGCGGAGGCCCATACCAAGGTTAGGGCAAACGTACTTGCTACCAATTGGAATCGCTTGAGCTGGGTCATGGTCGTCTCTCCGGGATATAGGCCGCAGCGTGACGGAATTTCTTACAAAATCCTACAGGCGCGATGAAATAGTGGGGCAGTGTGACAAGCGCACGTGACGTAGCGCACATCCGGGGTCAATTACTGGCAAAATAACCACCAACGCCACACCCACAGCCAGAGATTGATTGGCTCCGGCCAGACACTGAATCTCCCCCACCAGGACTACGATATGCATCACGTAGAAATGAACGAACAATTTTCTTGCAGCTGCGCTGACCTATGGTCGGTAGTAGGGACACTCGATCGAGTTGATTGGGTTCCCGGGATCGATACTGCAGAGCTAATTGGTGATATGCGTCATATGAAGATGGCTGGAGACCAAAATTTGGTTGAACAGATCTTCCACCACGACAATGACAGCATGACCATCGAATATGGCGTTGTGGAATCGGCTGTTGGCCTGCAACATCACCGCGCTCGATTACAGCTCCTGTCTAACCCGGATGGCTGCATACTAAACTGGACACTTGAGGCAGAACCTGACGCCTTCGGCCCAGCCATCGAAAAGATGATGCGTGACAGCCTTATCGGTATTCACCAGATTCTCGGTGACCAAACTGCGAGCACAACACCAGCGTGAATTTCGGCAGCGATAACGCAACCGGCGCCTCGAGCGCAGTAATGAACGCCCTGCAACTTGCAAACACTGGCACTACGCCAGGCTATGGCGCCGACGACTGGTGCGCGCGTGCAGAGCAGCGCATTGCTGAGACATTCGACTGCGAGGTGAAGGCATTTTTTGTCGCCACTGGTACTGCGGCAAACACATTGGCTCTCGCAAGCCTAGTGAAACCTTGGCAATCCATCTTGTGTCATGCTCAATCGCACATCGTCAACGACGAATCTACCGCCCCAGAGTTCATGACCGGTGGCGCCAGAATGATTCCGCTTGCAGCTGGGCACGGCAAACTCGAAACCTCGGACCTCGAGCACTATTTCGATAATGCAGGCACTCTGGTTCCACATAACGCGATGGCCGGGGCCTTATCCATCACCCAAAGCAGCGAACTAGGGTTGGTTTACACGCCTGACGAGATCGCAGCGCTTACGCAAACCGCACAGCAACACGATGTTCGTATACACATGGATGGCGCACGCTTTGCCAACGCTGTAGCCGCGATTGGCTGCGCACCAGCCGAGCTCAGCTGGCAAGCAGGTGTGGATGTACTGTGTCTCGGCGCGACCAAGTGTGGTGCGCTCGCAGCGGAAGCCGTGGTGTTCTTCAACCATGGACTCGCTGCCGACTTTGAACATCGGCGCAAGCGAACCGGCCACCTCTTAAGCAAAGGCCGTCTCTTTGGCGCACAGTTTGAGGGCTGGCTGACTGATGAGCATTGGCTAGACCTTGCTCGACACGCGAACGCGATGGCCAGTCTGTTAGCGACTCATTTGACAACGATGCCAGACGTTAGAATGGCTTGGCCGGTGCAGGCTAATGAACTGTTTGTGGTTATGCCTAAATCGATGCAGACCAAATTGCTTAACGCGGGCGCAGCTTTTTATGAATGGCCAAATAGCGGTCTGGCCGCGCACGATACGCTGGCCGAAAGTGAGGTATTGGTGCGAATGGTTACGTCTTACCAAACCCACCCCGATGAGATTCAAGCGCTTGTTCGCAACGCTGTCGGCGACTGAGCACCCTCAGCTAGCGTTACCCAACCAAATATTTGGCCGGGTGCTTTTCGCTAGCAGTTGCTACGGCGTATAGGTCTCGGCCAAGCCACCAATGGTTTCAAAAAACTCATCGCGCACTTCTTCGATGATGTCTTTGACGGGCCTTACCGAATCAATGCGGCCACACACCTGACCCGTGAGCGCAATGCTCGATTCCATATCACCGCCAAAATACAGATCGGTCGCCTTACCAAACTCGCCCATAACATTTTGCTCAACCTCTTTTTCGAGCCGAGTTGTTTTTTCTGTGCGAATGGCCCGCAGAGCCGGCGAATGAAAACGGTTAAGAAACACGGTGTCGGTTTCTTCCGCTTCCACAATCGCATTCTTCCAGTTGTCGTGCACTGGCGACTCAGCGGCAGACACCATCCGGGTGCCCATCTGAATCCCCTCAGCGCCTAGAGCAAACGCCGCCGCCATCGATTTACCATCAACAAAGCCACCAGCAGCAATAATGGGCACATCTACTTTTGAACGCACCAGTGGCAACAGCACCATTGTGCTGACATCTTTTGGGTTCTTGAAACCACCGCCTTCACCACCCTCAACAACCAACCCATCCACGCCCGCTTCTACGGCTTTGAGCGCAGCAGAAAGGCTGGGCACAACGTGAAATACCGTTAAGCCTGCGTCTTTCAGCGTACTGGTGTAGCGCTCGGGATTACCCGCAGAGGTGGTCACAAAACGCACACCTTGATCGATTACAAATTGCACAATGTCGGGATCACGCACAAACGCCTGAGCAATATTGACGCCAAATGGTTTATCCGTGAGCGAGCGCATCTTCTTTATTTCTTCACGAATCACATCCAGTTCGCCGGAAGAAGTTTCGATGATGCCAAGACCACCGGCATTCGACACGGCCGACGCAAGCGGCGAACGTGCGATCCAACCCATTGGGGCCTGTACCAACGGAATATCTACACCGAGCATTCGGGTGAGTCGATTATCAAATTTCATAATATTTCCTTAACGATAAGAGGGACGAAAAACCGCGGTTATCCCACAGAACTCGCCCTCAAGTCAGGCAATTGATACCCCTTCGAATCAAGGTCAGCACGAACCACCTTCTTGTCCATCTTTCCTGTGGAGGTCAGCGGTATGCTGTCAATGTAGAGCACCTCGTCGGGTAGCTGCCATTTCGCAAAGGCCTTCGCGCAATGTGCGAGCACTGTTTCTTCGCTGACTTGCACACCAGATTCGAGCACTACCAGCGCTACCGGGCGCTCATCCCATTTTGGATGTGGCTGCGCAACAACACAGGCACTAGCAATTCCATCAAGCGCAACAATATGGTTCTCGAGATCAACGGACGAAATCCACTCACCGCCACTCTTCACCAAATCTTTTGAGCGATCGCTAATGATTAGGTATTCCTCGGGATCAATTTTTCCTACATCACCAGTGATCAGCCAACCGTCATGAAACTTCTCGGGTTGTGGATCGTTGTAATATTCGCTGCAAATCCAGGGACCACGCACCAGAATCTCACCAACGCTTTCGCCGTCGTGTGGAACACGGTTGAACTCTTCATCAAAAATATCAAGCTCAAGCCCTGGCATCAGTTGCCCGGCTTTTGCCACGTTCTTAAACTGCTCATCCTCATCAATTTTCAGGTGGGAACGTTTCATGATGCGCCGCGACAACGTGGCCAACGGACTCGTCTCCGTCATCCCCCAACCCTGGATCATCTCAACTCCCAGAGTGTCCCAGTACCAGCGAATGAGCGACGGCGGCGGCGAGGAACCACCGCAGGTCAGCCGGCTAAGCTGGGACAAATCAAGACTGTCCGGGTCAGCCTCATAAAGGGCCTTCACGCCCTGCCAGATTGTCGGTACGCCGGCAGACAACGTAACGCCTTCATCCGCCATGAGTCGCGCCAGTCGCGCGGGGTCCATAAACCGGTGCGGAAACACCTGCTTTGCTCCGAGCATCGTGGCGCTCCAGGGAATGCCCCAGCCCATCGCATGGAACATCGGCACAATGCCGCAGATCGCGTCGGCGCCAGACAAGCCCATCGAATCCGTCATGCATTGAGTCATGGTGTGCAGATACTGCGAACGGTGTTCGTACTCAACCCCTTTAGGATTACCCGTCGTACCGCTGGTGTAGCACAACCCCATCGGCGAGTTTTCGTCGATCTGCGGCCACTCAAACTGCTCAGGCTTTCCCGCAATAAAGTGCTCGTAATCTTCCGCCTCTGGCAGATCCGTCGTCCAGCCTTCGAAGCCCTCCTCAGTCGCCACTACAATTTTGGTAACGCTCGGCATACGACCTTTGAGCTTTTCGAGCAGCGGCAACACGTCCGCATCGACAATAATCAACTTGTCTTGCGCGTGCTCAATAATGTACTCGAGATCATTATCGGACAGCCTGACATTCAACGTGTGCAAGACAGCACCCATACAAGCGATGGCGTGATAAGCCTCAAGATGCCGTGAGCCGTTCCACATGAAGGTCCCCACCCGATCACCGATCTCGATGCCGGCACCTTGCAAGGCGTGAGCAAGCTGATGCGCGCGATTGCGGGTTTCCAGATACGTCTGGCGACGCACTCCATTCTCGGTAGCCGTCACAATCTCTTCCTGCGGCGCCACTTTGGCTCCACGGTCCAATATTTTAGACATCAGTAACGGCGTGTGCTGCATTGCCATGGCAATTTCCCCTCAATTCCAGATGACACCGATCATAGCAAAAGGCGCACGCACGGGAACTTCGGGTAGAGGGTGAGAAGAGAGTGGGACAGCCAGACACTGAAACCATCAATTTAGGACACCCGGGAAATCTGGGGGTTTGATCCTAGTTAGGTCTAGACGGGCACAGCCGCTAGATCAAACGCAATGCGCTCCTCCGTCGCGACCCGTTGACGATGTTGCTCAATAACATCCCAATTCAATATTTTGGCCATTCGCTCCGTAATCGCGGGTAGCAGTTCGGTCAGCTCTGTAGGTTCGTACCAAACGCATCGGAGTCGGCGATAGAGCACATCCTCTAGAGACAATGCTCCGTCAGTTGTAATCGCCCAGTCCACTTCCTCGGCATAAACGCTGCGACTGATCAGTGTCGGCGCGTTACCAAGCACCGCCTCAACCTCAGAGCCATACAAACGCACAAGCCTACCGGCCTCAGCATCGCCAAGCCCATAGCGAGTAGCAATACGGTCAATCTCGGGACGCAGATCTATCGCAGCGAACTCTTGCAAAGAATTTCCGCCGTCAGTAAAGCGCTCGTACAAATCACCACCAGGTAATGCCATCGGCTGGTCTTCTTTGTTCAACTCTCGCTCCAAAGCGCTCGCAACGTAGGCCATAACGTCATCAGCCATCAGCCATGGGCCGGTGAGCTTGCCACCAGCGACCATGATGATGCCCTGCTCGTCCCGCCAAACTTCGTCCTTACGCGACATCTCTTTGGCCGCTTTGCCAGGCTCACGAATCAGTGAGCGCAAACCAGCCCAGGTTGAAACCACATCCGCGGGTGTAAGCTGCTTGCCAGTAAAATAGTTACTCAACGGAGCGAGTAAATACTGGATGTCCTCTTCTGTCACTTCGGGCCAACGCTCCGGTCCGGGCTCATGAAACGTCTCTGTGGCGCCAATGTAGGTGACCTTGCCCCTCGGTATCGCAAAGATGACGCGCTGATCTTGAGTGTCCAGGAAGATCATATTATTTATCGCCAAGTGCTCTCTGAGTACGGCAATATGCACGCCTTTCGACAGCGCCAAACGGTCCGATCCTGACTTGGCTAAGTCCGGGATAGCTGAGTCCGGGACATCCATACAATGACCATCAGGGGCAGAACCGGCCGAACTGTCAGGTTCAAGACTCAATTCCGCAACCTGTGAATGCTCTTTCGAGACACCAGATGGCCCGCGCAAGGCTTGTTCGACCCAGGGACCCGTTGCATTGACGACACACCGGCAACGAACATCAAGCTCTGCGCCCGTCAGAATATCGCGCGAGTGAAGGAAGTATTGATTGCGACGTTGAACGATCGATTCAACGTGAACATAGTTGACTGCCTCCGCTCCATCTGCAATCGCTGCGCGCAACAGGAGCAGCACGAGCCGAGTATCATCAGTGAGATATTCACGATAAGCCAAGGAGTGAGGGTATACATTCGCTCGAATCGAAGGCTCGGCGACCGCAAGAGTGCCCGCACTCCAACTCGCGCGACGATCCTCGCGCCCAACCCGACCCAGAAACTCATACAACGACAGGCCTAGCTTGAATTTCTGCAACTGCCAGCGACTGCGTAGTGGCAGCACCATCGTCATGGCTTCCACTAAATGCGGTGCCAATCGATGCAAATCTTGTCGCTCACGTACTGCTTCCTGCACCCGCTTGATCGTACCCAACTGCAGGTTATGCAAACCGTCTTGCATTAACTTTGTCGATTTACTCGACGCGCCGCTGGCGTAGTCAGCAGCCTCAACCAACACAACACTTAAGCCTTTCGCTGCAGCGTGGCGCGCAATTCCTGCGCCAACAATGCCACCGCCGACAATCGCCAGATCAAACGTTTTTGATTGAATAGCACCTAGTTTTCGAACAATGCACGGGCGAGACGCTTTACTAGATCCTTGGCTCAAAGCCGCCCCGACACTGTCAATTTGAAAATGACGTCAGCGGCCATCGCGCCACTCAAGTCTTCAATCAACGAAAATTCAATATTCAGTTTTGGTGTCGCGGAATATTGGACACCCAAGCTTCCCTGCAACACCGAATTACCCAGATGCGAAAGCTGCGAATCAAAAATCGCGCCGTGGGCATCCAGCTGACCTAGAAAGCGCGCATGTTTACCTACCTGAACGCCCAGCCCAAAATGACCAAACGGGACCACGCTGTCTTGCTTTTCAGTCAAGATGTCGCCATCACCGAGAACAGTAAGGCCTCCGCCCGCCGTAAGTTGTACACCCAGCGAACTAAAAATGTTGGCATCTACATATTCCAACGCAATGGCACCATCAAACGCTCCGGAGCCGCTGAGTTTGCTAGCCCTGCCGGTGGGGAGTTTGGCGTGAGCACGAGCCGTTAGCGATCGACCTGGAGTGTCTAGTAGAGCGTAGGCAAGCCAGCCGCGAACATCGCCTAACGCCGATGTCTTACCCTGAATATCGACGTCGGTCACACCATTCGCACGCACCACATAGTCAAGCTGACCGCGCGGCACGAGGGGCCTTCCGCCGTCCGGCAGCCCGAACAGATCGTGAAACTCGTCGATCAGTCCGTCAAATCGCCCGCCCGAATGTACTACCCAGGGTAATTCCACACCGGCTTCGAAACGCGCGCCTAACGGACGACGCACCGTGTAGGAAAACACCGCGGTCTCGCCATCGAGAAAGACAAATTCGGTTGCATTGAAATCACCCGTAAAGCTACTGGCGACGCCGACATCGAAGCGCAGCTCAACATCAGTGGCGATCGCCCCACGCATCGCTGGCACCCCATACAGCTGAGCCAACGGAGACGTGTTACGCAGCTCCAAACTCTCTCCCGCAGCGAGCGCCGACGACGCTCCAAGGATTGACTGAAAAAACGCCAGCAGTAGCAGCAATAGATTGGTTTGCCGAGGCAACTTAGAAGGATGTGCGTACCAACGGGACTGCATGAGATCTGCCAAAGAATCGTGAACTGAAAAATTGGACACTCAGCTTGAGCGCCATTTCAGGACACCCAGGCAATATCGCGCCATCAGCGCCAATTCTATCTGAGGACGCTAAACGAATCCGCAGACTGGTACACGCCGTAGTTCACGCCATTCAGTCCTCAACCCGAACAATATCTGCACCAAGTGCCTGCAGTCGCACCTCAAGACGCTCATAACCGCGATCTATCTGCTCAACATTACGAATAGTGCTTTCGCCGTCCGCCGCCAGTGCTGCAATCACCAGCGCCATTCCCGCTCGAATATCCGGCGACGAGAGGTCTATACCCCGCAGCTGCCGGGGACCCATGACAACAACCCGATGAGGGTCACACTGCACAATACCTGCGCCCATCTCGATCAATCGATCGACAAACACCAGCCGCCGATCGAACATGCGCTGCTGAACCAACAGTGACCCACGGCATTGGGTGGCGAGTACCACCGCAATGCTAATGAGATCGGGCGGAAACCCAGGCCAAGGAAGATCGTCGATTTTAGGCGTCGCTCCATCGAATTCAGACTGCACCGCCATTTGTTGGGTGTCCGCAACTACGATGTCGTCACCCTCAACACTCCAGCGAACCCCCAGTCGACCAAACGCGACCTGAGTGATCCGTTGATTGGCAGGTTCGGCCTGTTCGATCGTAAGATTGGAATGAGTCGCAGCAGCTAGCGCGATCAGCGACCCGACCTCCATGTAATCCGGGCTGAGTGTGAAGTCGGTACCATGCAACTCTGCAACACCCGATATCGTCAAAGAGTGCGTACCAATGCCTTCGATCCGGGCGCCCATTGCATTCAAACATCGGCATACATCCTGCACATGCGGCTCGGTCGCGGCTTGATGGATATGACTTACGCCATCAGCAACGACGGCGGCAAGAACGGCCTGCTCGGTACCAGTGACGCTCATCTCGTCCAAAAAGATATCAGCCGCACGCAGGCGGGTGGTTTGCAATTGATAGGAGTCACCAACGGCGGAGACATCGACGCCAAGTGACCGGAGCGCTAGAAGGTGGGTGTCCAGGTTTCGGCGACCAATGCGATCCCCACCCGGCCGGGCAATTTCAGCCGAACCAAACCGTGCGAGCAGTGGCGCGGCGAGAAGTACTGACGTTCGAATCTGAGCGCTCAGCAAGGGGTCCGGCCGGGATGTGGTTAACGCTGACGCATCGATGCGGCAAACGTGATCCGCAAACTCGACCATCACTCCAAGACTTTTGAGCAAACGGAGTTTAGTTCGCACGTCGCCAATGTTAGGGACGTTACGCAGCACAACGCACTGTCGCGCCAAGAGCGCCGCTGCCAGCAACGGCAGCGCTGCGTTTTTGTTTCCCATCGGCCGGATACGACCATTAAGCGGCCTACCGCCATTGATTTTGAAATAGCTCATGCAGGCTATCTTGGATGTCCCGAACGTTTCTTGTGTGCAAACCAGGTGCAACTAACACGCGTTTTGGGCACAGACTGGAATTGGCGGGCCCAACCATAATTTGGCGAAAACTGGGCCTACCGACTTAAACAAGCCCGCTGTTTTGTGCAACTCGTCTGAGACCCGCATTGTGTCGTGATAGAAACTTGGCACAGATCTTGGAACCTACCGGGTATACACACAAGAAGAGACCTAAGATGAGAACATCCACTGACCGCCCCCGAGTCCGCAGAAACCCAAGCGATGCCCTTGTCGCCGGCGTCTGCAGTGGCCTTGCCAGCTATCTGGACACGGATAAAACCCTCGTTCGCATCGGCGCAATAGTGTGCGGCCTGGTCGCGACCAAACTCACGTTGTTGTGTTACGGCGCCGCATGGTTACTGCTTGACGACTAAATTGGCTGCTCGAAACAACCGCTGTATTGCCAAAACTATCGCAGATCGTGAGACACCAGAATGAGGCAACCAGGGGGCGCCGAGCTACGGTATGGCTGGCAACACGAACAACGTTGCGGGTGATGTCGGCGCCATCGCTGGCGCGTCGGCAATGAGTTCACTGCACAGTTCTGCGTAATTGCGCAATTCTTTAACAAGATGAGCTCGCTGCTTCAACGTCAAGCCATTGAGAACACCAAGGGTTAGCTCTCGATAAACAATTTCGTTAGCGTCCAACATCTGCGCAAAGTCATCAGTGTAATGACGGTCAAAATTCACCATTAAATCATTGAGCCGGCCGACCTCAGGCGGCTCCGATCTCAAAGCAGCCAGCAATTTCTGTTGCCAGACTTGTCGATAGTCAAGCAGAACCTGGGCATCAGGTTGCAGGCGCGCATGTTGAGCATCAATAAACCCTCGTTGCTCGCGACTCAGTCGGCCGGTAAAGCGCTTAAGCAAACGGGAGTAGTCCCGAGCGTCTTCGTCCAACTGATCAGCCGTTGGGCGTTTTGCTTCTTTCACATAGTCCCGATTCGACTTTGCGATTTCAGCTTCGAAGTCTTCCAACTGCTGTGGTGATAACGACAGCAAGATTTGCAGGGCGACGGGTACCGCGCGCGCATTGATCGCCTTCCCCAAACCTTCGATGGTATCCACGTACTCTTGCAGTTCGGTCTCGCTAATCGGTTGACTCACAGCATTCGCAAGCGTCAACAACCGCTCGCGATAAATAACCAACTGAGTCGTGCGATGCCAATAGAGGATCTCAGCACTACTTCCGTCCAGAAACTCCCGCTGAGCGTTTGTCATACTAATGTAGTCACTAACCCACCAACGGGTCAGTCGATCAGCGTTGTTGTAGAGCAGCTTCACACCGCAACCAGAGGCTGTCATAAGAAAAGCGGTAATCAGCGGGACAGTCAAAAAATATCGCATCGCCGAGCGAGAAAAACACTTCATGTATTGGCAATACCACCGCGGAAAAAATTCACGAGCCAACGCCCCATTTTGTCTTGTTCCACCTCTTGCGCAAGTGAGTCCACACCGCTCTGATAAACCTGTTCGCCTAGTAGATCACGACGAAACCCCATCAGTTCCCTCGCGTACTCTGTGCGAAATTCTGGGTGTCCCTGAATCGTTACTGTGTGGTCGCCAACTGTAAAACCCGCCAACGGGCAAAAGCTATTGGTGGCATAAAGTTCCGCATCAGGAGGTAAATCCAGTACTTGATCTTTATGACTGGACAGCAGGCTGAGACCTGACACATCGCCATCAAGCCAGTCCAGCTCTCGCACAAGTTCAACCCGATGCACACCGACAGCCCAACCTTGCTCCGCCGGGCCAACTCGCCCGCCAAAAAAGTGGGCGATCAGCTGATGACCAAAACAGATACCCGCGACCTTGACGCGCCGCTCCCGGAGTTCACCGAGCAGATCAATAAGTGGGGGGATCCAAGGCAGGTCATCGTAAACACTGTCACGTGAACCCGTGATCAGAAATCCATCGCAGGCATCCGGCGCGGGTAACTCACCGTGCTGTGCGTCATAGACGCTCACTCGCAGGCTTGAATCCGCCTTTCTAAGCAAGCGCTCGAACATATCCGGGTAATCGCCATAGGTGGCCTGAAACTCATCTCGAACCGAATCGACTTTTAGGATGCCTAAATGCATATGCCGAGTATCCATTACTTCCAATCTGCATTCTGCCGCGCCAGCTCGGCGACGCAAAGCACTGTAAGGCGATTTATGGCAAGTAGGAGACAGTCAACGTTTATGCCCAACGGTTCAAAAGACACCTCGGGAAGTGGTTTCAGGACATCCAGCAAAAGACAGCTGCGAGCACGAGCTTCTGGAAGTATTACGGACACCCTACAATTGGCACAAACGCATAAAATCGGACCTGATCCCTCGCCAGACTGTGGATAACTCTGAGGATAAACTCCCGGAGGCCCACAAATTCAGCGCTGCCACGTTTGTTCGCACAGGTCCAGAAAAAAACAAAGATATTATATCTTTCTTATATCTTTCAGAGAGTTAGAAGGATGTTAACGCGCGTTTAATTAAGGCCCAAAAGCCCACAAGCACCCCTGTAAGCCTTCTCCTACGACTGTGCATAACGCAGCTGATACCGCCCGGATACGAGCTAAGAAACTGCGCGGCGCAAGCCTCGTCTAGGGCTCAAGCGATTGATCCGGCGGGAGTTTTACCGGCTCAGACTCCACCGTAACGGGCGATAGCGGCGTAAATATCTGCACGTCCTCATCAACCATCGCGGACCCATCAAGGGCCAATTCAAAGGCTCCTGGTCGCTCCAGATCCACGCCAGCAACTGCCTCCTGGGCAGCTGCCGAGGCACTCAAAAGCTCAAGGGCGCCAACCAAGGCTAAGCAACAAACGCGCATCCTCATCTCCCGATTCACTCAATCCATCCACACTGAGCGGAAAGCCCAAGCGTATCTCACCTGTAAATGACGCCCGTGGAGCCAGACGCCAAACGACGCCCCCCTCCCAGGCAAATGCGCTGGCAACATCGTTAGCCAATTCGCGCTGACCCGATCCCACGCGGGTGTACAACGCCAAGGTCCCAAACTCGCGTAATCGCACTGGGGTAGCGGTCATTTCCAACCCCATCACCAATGCAGAGTCTGCGAGAAAACTGCCCGGACGGACTGCCGTGATTTGCCCATATCCACCCAGCCTTTGTTTGAGGCTATCTGGCAAGTCTTTGGTTCCTAGCTGACCGGAGAAACGCAGATGCAACTCCTGAGCCGCCACCGGGCGCCACGCAGACAGCTCAGCGCGGACCAAAGCGAAGGAAGCTGACTGTCCCAAATATCTCTCTGCACCCAGTTTGCCAGCCGCAACCGAGGCTCGACCGCGAAGAACCCAGCGTGATTCATCAAAAACCTGGTGCGCAGCAAC